>CAYLPC010000001.1:0-9659 GCA_964385475.1 uncultured Gammaproteobacteria bacterium
CGCAGATTAAAAACCCACTAGTGATTCCACCTAAAGATTTAGTATTTTACACTGCTAGCGGTTGTGAGCAGTGCAACCATATTGGTTATAAGGGGCGGGTCGGTATTTACGAAACCATTACCGTTACACCCTCCATTATGAAATTGATTCAAAACGAACACATCACTGACTACGAAATCGAACAAGCGGCGATCGCCGAAGGTATGGTCACGATTGTGGCGGATGGTATTTTAAAAGCATTAAAAGGCGACACTAGCTTAGACGAAATATTTAGAGTTATTTAATTTTATGATTAAAGAAGAATTTATTAAAAAGATCAGCGCCGACTACGCAGCTCAAACAACTGCTCGTCGTGATATTGTAGCTACCTCCGGACCAGCTTTATTTCAAGCTAAAACTGCTATCTTCGCTTTACAGCGCCATGACTTGGCGGCAGCGCGTCAAAACTTGCAAACCGCGGAAGAAATTTTAAAACAGTTACAACAGAAATATGATATCTCGCGCTTAGAAGAAGAAGGTAGTTATCGGGCTGCTCTGGAAGAATTTTCTGAAGCTAGTTTTTTAGAACGAGTGCTTTTAGAACAACCATTAGACGCCCACACCGACCTGCACTTAAACTATGAGGCCTATTTGGGTGGCTTATTTGATCTTCTCGGAGAGTTGGTTCGTCTAGCCACTAATAAGGCTGCTAGCGGCGACTTAAGCGCTCCGGCTCGCTACAAAGAGGTGGCTTCAGATATTTTAAACCAACTGTCTAAATCTGATTTCACTGGCTACCTAAGAACTAAATACGATCAAGCCAATGGCCATCTGCGCAAGTTAGAACAAATGGCTTATGAAATTCGCCTGCGTCAAGAATAATTATGATTGCTATTTTTTCCGACCTCCACGATAACTTAAAGAATTTAGACTTATTCCTCCTCAAAGCCCGACAAGCAAAAGCTGGGGCTTTGATTTTTTGCGGTGATTTAGCCGGCAGTGAAACTTTAAAATATTTAGCGACGCAGTGGACTAAACCTCTTTACCTTGTAGGTGGAAACGCCGACTACTTTTCTATTAATGAAACAAAAAAGTTCGCTCATCTGAAATACCGGGCCGATTTTTTAGATTTTAGTTTGGGCAACTTTAAGGTCCTAGTAGCCCATAAACCGACTGATTTAAAAAAAATACTGGCGGCTGATTTAAGTTATGACTTCGCCTTTTATGGTCACACTCACACCCCTTGGATAAAACAAGAAAGTGGCATCGTGATTGCCAATCCGGGAAACTTAAAAGATAATTTAGGCCAAGCCACTTACGCTCTCTGGAACGAAAAAACAGGAAACCTAGAATTAAAAAGAATAAGCGATTAAAAAAATCTTCCCTAGCGGAAGATTTTTTCATGAGCTTATTTTCTTTTAAGATATTGACCCGTATAACTATCTTTGACTTGAGCGACTTCTTCTGGGGTCCCTTCAGCCACTAAGTACCCGCCCTTGTTGCCGCCCTCGGGGCCTAAATCAATCAACCAATCGCAAGCTTTAATTAAATCTAGATTATGTTCAATCACTAGAACTGTATTGCCTTGCTCAACTAAAAGGTTGAGGACTCTTAATAAACGGTCGATATCTGCAAAATGAAGCCCGGTTGTTGGTTCGTCTAAGATATAGAGCGTGCGCCCCGTAGAGCGGCGTGCTAGCTCCGTTGCTAATTTAATTCTTTGCGCCTCGCCACCAGAAAAAGTGGTGGCCGCCTGACCGAGTTTAATATAGCCAAGACCAACCTGATCTAAAATCGCTAATTTATGATGCAAAGCGCTCTGATCTCTAAAAAACGCCATCGCCTCTTTAACTGTTAAGTTAAGGACTTCAAAAATATTTTTACCTTGGTATTTAACCGCCAATACCTTTGATTTGAAGCGGTGACCGCCGCAAGTTTCACAAGTCAAATAGACATCAGATAAAAATTGCATCTCCACTTTAATAACGCCATCACCACTACACTCATCACAGCGACCTCCAGAAACATTAAAAGAAAAATCTCCGGGCGTTAAGCCTCTAGTTTTTGCTTCTGGTAAACTAGCATACAAGTCACGGATATAACCAAAAATGCCAGTATAGGTCGCCGGGTTAGATCGGGGAGTGCGGCCGATTGGAGATTGGTCAATATCAATAACTTTATCAATATTTTCCAAACCACTAATCGTTTTATATTTTCCAGGTGCCGCTTTCGCGCGATAGAAATGACGACTCAAAGTCTTAGCTAAAATGTCATTTAAAAGCGTAGACTTACCAGAACCAGAAACCCCAGTAATCGCTACTAATTTCCCTAAAGGGATACTGACATCAATATTTTTAAGATTATGCTCGGTTGCGCCCATGATTTTTAAGAACTGACCACTACCCTGATGATCACGTCCCCGTCGTTGAATCTTTTTTCGACCCGACAAATAGTCACCGGTTAGGGATTCGGGGCAATCAATAATTTTATCAGGCACTCCGGCATAAATAACACGACCGCCATACTCACCTGCTCCCGGACCAATATCAACAAGGTAATCGGCTGCCCTCATCATGCTTTCATCATGCTCGACCACAATCACGGTGTTGCCGTTATCCCTTAAGTTTTTTAGAGTAGCGATTAATTGATCATTATCTTTTTGATGTAAACCAATGGACGGCTCATCTAGGATGTATAAAACACCGCTTAAAGCTGATCCCGCCTGTGTCGCTAAGCGAATCCGCTGGGCCTCGCCGCCAGACAAGGTGGCGGCGGTTCGCGCTAAAGTTAAGTAACCCAAACCAACTCGGCGCAAAAATTCCAACTCTTTAATAATCTCTTCCAAAATAGGCTTAGTCACGGCCGTTAAATTTTTATCATCGCTTAACCAAGCCTGAATAAGATTATAAAGAGTATCTAAATCAAGAGCGGTAAGCTGTGCTAGATTATAATTTTTAAATTTAACTGCTAGCGACTCTTCTTTTAAGCGCTCACCACAACAAACATCGCACTCCGCTAATAACATAACCTTCTCAATCTCTTGTTTTACAAAATGGGAGCGCGTATTTAAATAACGATCATTTAGATAGTTAACTAGACCTTGAAAATTATCACTTCCTTTCAGTAGAGCATTTCTTTGCGCCACTGTTAAATCTTTAATCGGAGTGCTTAAAGTAAATTTATGGCGAGCGGCGACCACGGCTAATTCTTTCATCAACTCTTGCTGCTTGGCAGAATTAGTATGGACTAAAACCTTAATCGCACCCTGATCCAAACTAAGCTTATCATTAAAAACCAAGTCTTCATCTACCATTAATTTAGCCCCTAAACCGGTGCACGCTGAACAAGCGCCCGCGGTGGAATTAAAAGAAAAATCGCGGGCCTCTAGGGGTAAGCGGCGATATTGGCATTTGGGACACTCCCAACCTTCCGGGATTTTTTCCACGCCTTCCGCATCTTTAAGCGCTTTAACTTTTTTTAGCTTCACGCCACAACTAGGACAATGAGCGACTCCTGCTCGAGAATATAATAAACGGAGATAATCATAAATCTCGGTAATAGTTCCCACTGTAGAACGGGGATTATTACCCACCGTACGCTGATCAATAGAAATCGCTGGTGATAAGCCTTCAATAATATCAACTTCGGGCTTATCCATTAAACCTACAAATTGTCGCGCATATGATGATAATGATTCGACATAACGTCTTTGCCCCTCTGCATAAATAGTATCAAAGGCGAGCGACGATTTTCCGGAGCCAGAAAGACCAGTAATCACAACTAATTTATTGCGAGGAATTTCTAGGTTTAAGTTTTTTAAATTATTAGCGCGTGCGCCTCTAATTTTAATAGATTCTACTGCCATAATAAGCTCCTGATTAAAAAATTATTAGCCTATATTATAAGGCAAAACCGCCATTAAAACAAGAGGCGGCCGTATCGGCCGCCAGACAAAAATTGAGCTTTTCTGAACTCTTAAAAAATAGGCGAGAAAAACTTAATAATAACGAGCAAAAACCTATCCCACCAGGTGATTTTCTGTTCGTGATAAACAAAGGGAGTGGAAGCCTTTTTCCATTGATTAATAATTCTTGATAATTGTGCCACGGCATTTTTCTGCGAGAAAAAAACCCCTGCTTCCAGGTTAATCCCAAAAGAAAGAAAGTCCAGATTCTGTGACCCCACTACCCCTTCTGTATTATCAACTAGCATAATCTTGGCGTGATTCATCTTCGGCAAAAAATAACAGTTGGCGCCTAGAGCAGCCAGACGAAATGAGTTAATATAATTCACCTTATTGAGAGCGCGATAATCAGTGTCTTGAGGCATGAGAATTTCTACTCTTACCCCCCGCCTTAAGGCGCCGTCTATAAGAGCTAATAACCAACGCGGTGGCGCGAGATAAGGAGTCACCATCTGGACAAGCTGAGTGGCTCCAGCAATCTTCTCGCGATAATAATCATCTAAATAATAAGATTTGCGCGACCGTGGCCAGTTATCAACTAACCAAGATTTTATTTTTCGCCGCACAGACTTCTCTGAGTATTGTAAAATTTCTGGATTTTTACCCCCAGCGATTTTGTAAGTGTAAGCAAAAGATTTTAACATCGGCTTAATAATCGGCCCCGTGAGACGCATCGCTAAATCTCGCCAGTAACGAGTTTTTTCCTCAATATTAACGCCGCCGATGAAAGCTGTTCTATTATCAATGATTAAAATTTTGCGGTGAGACCGACGTAATAAGTTACTAAAAAACTGGAGATCAACCCCAGCCGCTTTGAGATTACTAATAGCCGTGGCAGACAAGGCTCGGCTACCGAAAGCATCAACAACAAGTACCACACTAACACCACTCTGGGCCTTACTGACGAGCAAACCAACAAAATCATGAGTTGTGTCCGTATCATCCAGAAAAATATACATCTCTAAATAAACCGACTTAACGGCTTCGGAAATTACTTGGTACATTGCCGACCAAGTGGTGTCAGATTTTGTATAAAAACGATAACTCATTAATCTTGGAGGAGTTTTTTAATTTTAGGTATTTGTTTTTTGGTTAAATCGTAACCAACAGCCACCATATCTTTCATCATCTTTTCTGTAACAGCCATCTTTAAGCTAACATTTTTCACAAAAGGCGACATATCAGGAGCAATCACCAAATCTGCTTCTTTAATAGAATTCTGCGCTAAGTTATATAAAGCGATTCGTGAAGTGCGTAAGGCTGTTTTTATTAAGTTGAATTGGCTGCTTAAAAATTCATGGCGATGATACAAGTTAACAGCAATCACGACATCGGCGCCCATTTTTTTAAGAGGCTTAACCGGCACTGGATCACTTAAACCACCATCGACAAAATAATGATTGCCCACATGTAAAGGCTCAAACAGTAAAGGCACAGAACAGCTTGCCTGCACTGCCGGTGTAATTTTACCCCGTTGAAAATTATAAGAACCACCGTTAGTTAAATCTGTAGACACGATACATAAAGGGATTTTAGTTTCAGAAAAATACTGATCTTTAAAAACCTGATGCATCATAGCAGATAAAGTTTTCTCTTGAACCAAGCCGCGGGTAATTCGTAAATCTAGCCAGCCGGGCATTTTTACTATTTGCGCTTCGCTCATTAAATACTCTGCTGTCGCTGTAGCATCTTTAGATAGCGCGTAGCAAGCGGCCACCATAGAACCAATAGAAGCGCCGCTAACCATGTCAATCTCTATGTCTGCCTCTTCTAGGGCTTTTAAAACACCTAGCAAGGCAAAGCCGCGCTGGGCCCCTGAGCCTAAAGCTAAACCTAATTTTTTTCTACTTTTTCTCATAGACTTAAATTATATAATAAAAAAGCTCAGCCAACAAAAAAGCGCTCGGTGGCGCTTTGAATGTAGTCCCTAGGGGAATCGAACCCCTGTTACCAGGATGAAAACCTGGTGTCCTAACCACTAGACGAAGGGACCTTAATTAGTTGAAAAAAGCGCGAATTACAGGCGCATTTTTCAATTCCCATTTTATAGACAAAGGTCGCCCCTGTCAAGAAAGCCTAGACTATTCTTGGTCTTTGCGTTAGAATCGCCTAGAATATAAATATGAAAGTTTTAGCAATTGAAACAAGCTGCGACGAAACCGCTGCCGCGGTGGTTGAGATCAACGAAGCCAAGCAAACAAGCAAAACCTTAAGCAGCGTTATCTCCTCGCAAATTAATATCCACCAAAAGTATGGCGGCGTTATTCCTGAGGTGGCTGCTCGGGAGCATGTTTTAAATATTCTGCCCGTAATTTATGAAGCTTTAGATGTTGCCGGAGCCAAGCCTGAGGATTTAGATTTAATAGCGGTCACTAAAGGTCCAGGGCTAATAACCTCTTTAATTAGTGGTTTGGAAACTGCTCGCTCTTTAGCTTATGTCTGGAATAAGCCGATTATTGGCGTTAATCATATCGCCGGGCATATTTATTCGGGCTTATTGGAACAAACTAAGGCTCCAGAATTCCCTATTATCACCTTAACTGTCTCTGGAGGACACACAAATTTAGTTCTCATGCGTGATTTTGAAAATTTTGAAGTAGTGGGCGAAACCTTAGATGATGCCGCTGGAGAAGCATTTGATAAGGGGGCAAAAATGTTGGGCTTAGGCTATCCCGGAGGACCGGCGATTGCCCTCAAGGCTGAAGAATTTAAACTGAGCGGACAAACAACAAGTCTTAATCTGCCCAGACCTATGTTAGGCAATGGTTTAAATTTTTCCTTTTCTGGACTAAAAACAGCCTTGCTTTATAAATTACAAAAAGATCCTAAATGGCCAGAACGGACAGCAGAATATGCTTTTGTTTATCAACAGGCCATTGTAGATATTTTAGTAGCCAAGCTGATTGCTGCTGCTCGAAAATATGAGGCGCAGACAGTTATGCTTTCCGGTGGGGTTAGTGCTAATAAGGAATTACGGGAAACACTGAAAGAAAGATTATCCAAAGAGTTGCCACAAACCCCTTTAATCGTCCCTGACTTTTCTTACACCACCGACAACGCCGCTATGGTGGCGCTGGCTGGTTACTATGCTTGGCGCCATGGAACAAAAACTGCTTGGCAAAACCTGCAAGTTGAGGTAAACTTTGGCTTGTAGCTTCCGGTTCGGTGGTGAAGCGGTCTAACACAGCAGTTTGCAAAACTGCCATTCGTGGGTTCAAATCCCACCCGAACCTCAAGAAGCTGAAACGATCTGAACGGAATCTCAGGTCGTTTTTTGTAGGCAATAATCTTTGGGGAAATATGTTGATAACTTGTGATTTAAGCTGTGAAAATACTCACTTAAGTCCACTCTGCACTGGACTTTAAATGGGGAAAGCGAGCATTTTATCCACTTGTCAAGAAAAAATAATTGACTAATATTAGTGAAATTACATTAATTTTTTCTAGTTTTTCACCATTTATTAACAGTATACTTGATTGCTTTCATAAAACATGCTATAATATACACATAGTTCTTTATTAGTTCCTTTGAATTTTGTCCGCTGCGACAAGCATCCCTGCCAGAGTCAGAATGGCAGAAGTATATCGAGTAAATAATTGAATGAAGATTTGATCAAAAAAAGATTAAACTTTCATTTTAATTCTTACTAACTTGCGGCGGAATAAAATATTTCCATAATCTGACCGGAAACAAAGCCGCTAAGTAATTTAGCGACCAATCTAGAGGCTCCTGGCCCCGAAATCATTTCCATGCGCAAAGCATGACCTCGGCCAACAAGAGCCTCTTTTTATTTGGCTAAACTACTGATTTTACTGCTAACCCTTTTTATTTTCTGAAAAGTCTGGTTAAATATAGACGATTACTTTAATTATTATTATGTCTTTATCTATTGGTATTGTCGGTTTGCCTAATGTTGGCAAATCATCACTATTTAATCTCCTAACAAAAAAAGGGGTAGAAGCCGCTAATTACCCATTTTGCACCATTGACCCTAATGTTGGAGTCGTTAAGGTTCCAGATGAAAGACTGGAACAGCTAGCCATCATTTCAAAATCCGAAAAAATCATTCCTACCACAATTGAGTTTGTTGATATCGCTGGATTAGTCGCTGGCGCCAGTCAAGGAGAAGGCTTGGGTAATAAATTTTTAGCTCATATTAGAGAATGTGATGCCATCTGCGAAGTGATTCGCGATTTTAAAGATGAAAATATTATTCATGTTAGTGGCAAATTAGACCCCGAAAGTGATAAAGAGACTATTAATTTAGAGCTAATTTTAGCTGATTTAGCTACTACAGAGAAAAGATTAACCAATCTTAAAAGGGAAAGTCGCAGTGGCGATAAAGAGGCGATTTTTCAGGTAGCTATTTTAGAGAGAATTTTTAAACAGTTAAGCGATAGTCGTGCGGTGCGTGATCTAGAATTTACAGAGGAAGAAGAGCCTTTCGTAAAATCACTCTGCCTGCTTACCACCAAACCTATAATTTATGTACTTAATGTTGATGATAACTATGGTGGTGAAGAATTATTAAAGGGGGTGAGCGAGCAAGTTCTAAGTATTAACATTAAAACCGAGGAGGAAATTGCGGCCCTGCCAGAAGATGAGCAGAGAGAATTTATTAAAGAGTTGGGTCTAGAAAAGAGTGGTTTAGATAAACTAATTGCTGCCGCCTATCGTTTGTTAGGTTTAGAAACTTTTTTAACTACAGGCCCCCTAGAAACTCGGGCATGGACAGTAAAAAGCGGCACCAAAGCCCCTCAAGCGGCTGGTGTTATTCACACCGATTTTATTAAAGGTTTTGTCAGAGCCGAAGTTATCCAGTGGGATAAGTTGGTAGAGTCAGGATCAGAAGCTAAAGCGCGGGAAGCAGGTTTGATGCGCACCGAAGGAAAAGACTATATTGTTAAAGATGGTGATGTCTGTCACTTCTTAATAAATAAATAGTTTACAAAAAACCCCAGTTCCCTGGGGTTTTTCTTATTTTTTCTCTAAAATAACAAGCTCCCGAAAAACCTTCTGTCCTGCTCGACCATAAATAACTGTATCTCTAGGAGTTAACTTAACACCCAAAAAGGAGCGCCAATTAGGCGGTAAAGGATTAATCAACTTAAAATCCCGATAATCTGGCTGAAGGAGTTGATTTCCAAAAAAACTAGGCCATACCATCACCACTCGTCCTTTTTCTTGTAAAATCTTAGAAAATTCTTTAAGGGCTAAGCTGTACAATTCTTCTAGCTCCTTTTTAACTACTTTTAAATCATGCCAACCTCTTTGTGGCCCTAAATAAGGTTCACTGACAACCGCCGCTACACTTTTTGGCTTAAAAGATTGGCTCAGTTTAGTGGCATTCTTTAAAAAAACATCAATTTTAACTCCCTCTAAAGAGTATTTTGCTCTTAACCAAGCTAAATTTTCTTTAGTATCGCTGATTGCTTTCGGAGAAATATCGGTCCCAGACACTTCTTGGGCGCCTAATAATAAAGCTTCCTGCAAAATTGTTCCAGAGCCGCAAAAAGGATCTAAAACCAAACCGGAATTTTTAGATACGCCTGCTAAATTAAGCATTATTTGAGCCAATTTCGGTGGAATCATACCAGAAGCATCATCGCGGGCGGGACGACCGTAATCTCTTTTTGATAAATCTTTAAACGCCTGCACTGCTAGGGTGCGGCCAATTATTATTCTGCCTCCATCAGCTGCTAAAATAATCTCCAA
>CAYLPC010000001.1:9669-13297 GCA_964385475.1 uncultured Gammaproteobacteria bacterium
TAACTAAGCGCGAAGAAACCTCTTTTGTTCTTAGTTTTTTCTTTAATTCTAGCCCTAAAGACATTAAAGGTAGAGTTTGGGGGCCGTAGTTTGATAAACCAAAATTAAACTTCCCTGCTTGTTTTTGACCAACTTTCAAGGATAGCGACAAAAGAGTAGGTAATATATCTTGTTTGACAGGTAAAATCTTCTCAATCACACCAATTTTAATTATTCCTCCCAGCTGTTTAACCAAAGACTGGGGGTTAAGTTCATGATCACTGTCCCATACTAAAAAATCTCGGCCCAATAAACGAGCTTCATGATCAGGCAACACGGCAGCGAGTTCTGCCAATGAGAGAGTGGGGTTGTTTCCTAAAACAAAGAAATAAGTCATACCCTACAAGATTACTCTAAGCCTGTAAGTATTGCAATTGTGCCCATCTTGTGTTAGATTAGACAGGCAAAAAATGAATAGCAATATCTTTTCCATAATTCCTTTATAGGAGTTGGTTTTCCGGCTTTAGCGACAGGGAAACTAAAGGTATTCTAGGAAACCTCTCGGCTTTTTAGGATACCGGGAGGATTTTTTAAAAAAGAGCGCCCCCTCAAAACGGTCGCCATTTCAAGAAACTATGTCAAAAACCAAAGCATCGGGTTTGAACCGCTACGAAATTATGTTCATTGTCCCGAACAAGTACACCGAGGCTGAAGCAAAAACTATTATCGGCCGCGTAGAAAAAATGATCATGGATGCTAATGGGCAAATTATCTCCAGTGACTATTGGGGAAAGAAGAAATTAGCTTACGAGATTAAACACAACACCTACGGTTATTATCAAATTTATCAATTTGATTTTCCTGGAGAGGCTTTAGCAAAATTGGACAACGACCTACGCTTGTCTCATGAAATCTTACGCCATCAAGTTTTAAAAATTAAAGTTAAAACGGAAGAGCAGTTAGCTAAAGAGAAGGCGGCACGCGAACGTATGGCCGCTAAGGAGGAGGAGGCAAAGCAGGCAGCTGCCAAAGCAGCAAAAAAATCTTCCCCTAAGAGAAAAGTAGAGGAAAAAACTGAATTGAAGAATTTGGATGAAAAATTAGACGGTTTGATTGATAGCACCCAAGACTTAGTCTAATAATTAATTTAAGCGACCCCCTTTATCGCTTACCAAAAAATATGACCTTAAACAAAGCGATGATTATTGGTAATCTCACCCGTGATCCGGAATTGCGTAATACCGCAACCGGCGCGACTGTAGCTTCTTTTTCTGTGGCTACCAGCATGGTGTGGAATGATGCCAGTGGTCAAAAACAACAAAAAACTGATTTTCACAACATTGTCGCCTGGCGCAAGTTGGCGGAAATTGTCGGTCAATATCTTCGTAAGGGTTCTAAAGTTTATATTGAGGGACGCCTGCAAACAACCGACTGGACTGGACAAGACGGCGTAAAGCGTTATCGCACCGAGATTGTAGCGGATAACCTAATCATGTTAGGTTCTCGCGACAATGCCGGTTCTACTTCCATGAACAGTGGAGCTAATTTACGCGAAGATTTAAAAGAGATTCAAATTGAAGATGAGTCTGAAGAAGAAATTCGTGTAGAAAATATCCCTTTCTAAAAAAATAATTATCTATATAGATCTTATGGCTACTAAAAAAAATAAGGAGTGTTATTTTTGCGCCAACGACATTGAAGTTGACTACAAAGACACCCGCTCCCTCCGCAAGTTTGTTAACTTCTATGTTAAAATTCTTCCCGGAAAACGCACTGGCGTTTGTGCTTGGCACCAACGCAAACTAGCGGAAGCTGTAAAACGCGCCCGCATCATGGCTTTAATGAGTCACACTCATCGTTAATTTTACTTTTATGTTAAGTATCAGCGAAATTAAAACCGGCCGTATTATTAAAATTAATAATCAGCCGTATGTCGTTACTCGCACTGATCATCATAAAATGGGACGCGGGGGAGCGGTTTTAAAAACTAAACTTCGCAACTTAATTGATGGTCGTGTTTTGGAGCAAACCTTCCAAGGAGTACAACAAGCTGAAGAAGCAGAAACTGAAACTAAGAAAGCGAATTTTCTCTATAAAGACGCCGAACAGGCATATTTCATGGATAATGATTCTTACGAACAGTTTAATTTGGCTTTAGAAGATCTTGGCGATCAACCTAAGTTCCTCAAAGATGGTACCGATGTCTCCGTTCTTTATTTTGAAGGCAAGCCAGTAACCATCCAACTCCCTATTAAAATGGATTTTAAGGTTGTGTCCGCCCCTCCTGGCGTTAAAGGGAACTCTGCTGGTAATGTAAACAAACAGGTAGAAATTGAGACTGGAGCAACTGTTAATGTGCCTATGTTTATTAACGAAGGGGATGTTATCAGAATCAATACTGAATCTGGGGAATATGTGGAACGAGCCTAATTAGTTCTTAGAAAGACCACCGTTAGCGGTGGTCTTTTGTAAAAAGCGCATGCTATAATGAATTGATATGCTTTATTTAATTTTAGCCACTCTCATCTTCGCCTTTTTGGCATACCGTCGCCTAGATTGGGCTGTCTTAATGATTATTGTTGGCACCCCCTTATACTTATGGCGAGGAAGTGTCGCGGGCTTGCCATTCACTTTTCTAGAAATCATGATTCTTGTCTCTTTCCTAACATGGTTAATCAAGGGGGGTTTAGATTTAAAGACTTTGTTTAAGAAAAAAAATGGTCGCATTCCTTATCCTTTTCGTTGGGAAATTATTGCTATTTTACTTACCTCTTGGAGCGGTATTATAGTTGCCGGAATGAGTAATACTGCCTTAGGAATATGGAAAGCTTATTTTTTTGAACCAATTCTTCTTTTTATTCTCGTAATAAATTTATTTTCTTACCCTGAAGGTCGTCAAAAAGTTATTCGAGCCTTAAGTGTGTCCGCTTTGGCTGTATCACTTTTTGCAATCTTTCAATGGGCAACTGGTCTATATATTAGCAACCCTTTTTGGGTAGCAGCTGAAACTAGGCGAGCCACTTCATTTTTTCCTTATCCTAACGCTGTGGGTTTATTCTTAGCTCCTATTATCCCTATTATCACAGGATTTATCATCAACCATTGGAATAATCTAAAAAACCAAGAGCGTAGTTTTTATTTAGCAACCATTTTCGCCGCCCTATTAGCTGTCTGGGCTGCTAAATCAGAAGGAGCACTTGTCGGTTTGATTGTCGGATTAGGTTTTATGGGCTTGTTAGTCAATAAAAATGTTCGTCTAATAACTTTAGGGTTAGGAGTGGTGATAGTCGCTAGCTTATGGTTTACCCCCTCCTTAAAAGAATATGCTTTAAGTAAAATAACTTTAAGTGATCTCTCTGGTCAGATTAGACAGCAGCAATGGAAAGAAACTAAAGAGATGTTACAGGATGGTCGCTTTTTTAGTGGTGCCGGCTTAAGTGGTTATCAAGCAGCTGTCGCCCCTTTTCATCAAGATGGCATTTGGTTTAAAACCAAAGACCCCAACTGGTTACGCAATATTATGAACTCAGAAGAATATCGGCAAAAAATGTGGCAGCCAACTGAAATTTATTTATACCCTCATAATATTATTTTAAACTTCTGGACAGAAATCGGACTCTTGGGTATGCTAGCATTTGTTTGGCTAATC
>CAYLPC010000001.1:13307-19869 GCA_964385475.1 uncultured Gammaproteobacteria bacterium
AGCCATTATTCAGAGTATTAAAATATTTATAAAAAGAACTCCCGAGAAATATTTAGCCTTAGGGTTGGGCGCTGCTCTAACAGTAATTGTAATTCATGGTTTAGTAGACGTTCCTTATTTTAAAAATGATTTAGCCGCTCTTTTTTGGGTGTTTCTTGCTCTAATTGGCGGTTTAAGTTTGAAATTAAATGAGTCAAAAAATATTACAAAAAATAATTGCTGAATCGGGTTTTTGTTCCCGTAGAGCCGCCGAAGCAGCTATTTTGCGAGGGGAAGTAAAAGTTAACGGGCAAAAAGCTAAGCCTGGTGACTTAGCGAGCGCAGCTGATGAGATTCGTGTCCGAGGAAAAATTATTGGCGCCCCGCAAGAAAAGATTTATCTTAAATTGCATAAACCAAAAGGCTACACCTGCACTAATCGCGTATTTCCTAATGAGGAAAATATTTTCACACTCCTACCAAAAGAATTTAAACACTTATCTACGGTTGGTCGTTTAGATAAAAATAGTCGTGGCTTAATTCTTCTAACTAACGATGGTCATCTTGCTTTAAAACTCACCCACCCCCGTTTAGGACACACTAAGGTTTATGAGGTAAAAACCAGGCCTGATTTAGAAGAAAAAGTTTTGCGTCGGATCAGACAGAATTTTATTAGCGGTATTCCTTTTACCTTAGAGGAGGGGGTAGCTAAAGCTAAGAAAGTAGACTATTTAGGGGATGGTGCTTTTCTGGTAACTCTTGCTGAAGGGAAAAAGCGCCAAGTACGCCGCATGTTTGAAGCTTGCGGCGTAAAGGTGTCTGACCTTAAAAGAGTTCAGTTCGCCGGATTAGAGCTTGGTGGCCTAGCCGAAGGATTGTGGGGTAAATTAAGCCAAACAGAGATTGCGAGATTGCAAAAACTATAATAAGATAGACTGCTATCTGGAGGAGTCGCATAGCCCGGTTGATTGCGCCGCATTCGAAACGCGGTATACCCTTCATAAGGTATCAAGGGTTCGAATCCCTTCTCCTCCGCATATTGACAAAAGTATACCAATTATGGTATATTTTTTGTTATAAATGGCACATTTACAAACAAGATTTGATTTGATTAATTACCAAGTTCATCTAAACAGGTGCATTTAGTAATTAATCAAAATTTATTAATCTTTAAAAATAAAAAAAATGAAAAAATTTGAACAAAACGTTACAGATTTTTTATTGCAATCAGCCAGACTCCTTCATGATAAATTAAATTCTCTGGACGGCGGTATTTCGATTGCCGTTTCCATCATTGAAGAAAAACACAATCCTAACAAATCTCGCCATTTGGAAATGGACGGTGTCTATGCTAGACGTTTTAAGTCAAGTGAATGGACTCAAAAACTGGACAATATCATTTCATATGGGTTTTCAGGAGCTGATTTAATGGCAGCACTCGCACCAAAAAATAAAGGAGCAGAGACCAACCGTTATTTGGTGGCATCCATTTTACTGCGAAGCGGAGAAATTTTGTCCGGCGAGATAGAATTAATTAGAGAATACAATGGAGTAGTTTTGGTAAGTGAGTTTGCTATGACTCATTATCGTTTTAACACTCAGTCGGGTCAAAAATTATTGGAAGAAGTTTCAGTCGACTGGGAAAGCGGAGTTAAACTACTTTGTATGAGCGTTTTGGATTATTGTCGTAATCCTAAACAATTTATTAAAGAACGATTCTAATTCGCGACAATATCATTAAACTGCTAAGGCCTACTTATTTTAAAGATAAGTAGGCTTTTTTTAAACAATTTTAACTACATCCCTTTCTCCCTGTATTTTAAATAACCCTCTTTTAGGGTTATTTTTTATAAGCCATTAAAACCGCCCGCTTTAGCGGGCGTGTGCGTTTAGAGTGAAGCTCTCGGTTCAAAACATATTATGCTAAAATAAAATCACCGCCAGTCTAGAAAGGAGGTGATTTTTTATTTCTTCTATTAAACTGTATCAGCTCTCACATTGCAAATACCGCTATCAGTATCATTTGGTTTGGATCCCTAGGTACCGACAAAAAGTATTGGCTGATAACTATATTAAAGCAGAATTAGGTCGGATTTTCAAGATGATAGCCAAGTGGAAAGGATTAAACATTGTCGCTTGGCACATTGGTGATGAGCATATTCATCTAGTAACTGATATTCCACCGAAATATTCTGTGTCCTATGTCATGAGTATTATCAAAGGTAAATCATCAGCCTGGATCAAAAAGAAAACCAAGAAACTTCCATCAGGAAGTCTCTGGGCCAAAGGCTGTTTTGTTTCAACGGTTGGCGTTGACGAACTAACTATCAAGAACTACGTCCAGCACCAAGAACATCATCAAGTCGATATACCTAGGCTACCACTTTAGCGCCCACAAAGTGGGCATATATAAATACCACCGGCTATTTTGCCGGTGGTAGTTTATTTGAACCAGTGCCGGAAAACATTAATAAGTTAAAAAATAATTTAACAGATTTTAATAGCCGAGTATTTTTACAAGAAGTGGCCGTAAGCAATGAATCAGGCGTTAGAAAATTTGGAACTGAAGAGTTTGGGCGATGTGGAGGACTGTTAAGACAAACTGATAATTATATTAATGTTAAATGTGTGAACGTAAATGATGTTTTAAGAGATATTTTAGCGAAAGAGACATTAATAAATGTTTTGAAAATTGACACCGAAGGGAACGAACTGGATATTATAAATGCCATTGAAAAAGATTTATTATTAAAGATTAAGACGATTTTTTTTGAAGTTGATTATACAATTGATTTAGATAATAATTTTATAATTTTACCTGATTATTATAATCAAGTTAGGTACGGAAACACTATCAAGTTAATTTTAAGGGAATCCGTCTAATTAAAAGCACTACAACTACGACACATTCGCTGTTAAAAGATTATTGTGAAAATATTGGAGCCAACTTATCATTAAGATAGGTGGCTCTTTTTAAAATATAAAAATAACAAAGAACGAAGCGTCAGCAACTGCGAGGAGGAGGTCATTTTTGTATAAAATAATAACATAAAAGAGAAAAATCAGCTTTAATTATTTGTATATAAATAGTTTTAATTGTCATTCCTGTGTCTCGCCAAGACAAATTAGTATTGGACAATTGCGTGAAGCCTCGTATTTATGAAGTTTTTTTGGTAAAATATAAACAATGAGGTGAAAATATAAAAGCTGAAAAAATATTATTAATTTAAAAAATATGAATAAAAAATCAAAAGCGATGTTGATTTTAATGTTATTAATTTTAATTATTTTCGGATTTTTTATGTTTAGGCTCAAGCCTGAGATGACCGACAAATCAGAATTGATCGATGAGCAGGCAGTATCAAAGACGGACGAAAAAGACCTCACTTTTTTGCTAAATGGTTTTCCGATTGATAAAGTGCCGCTGTATGAACTTGATAAAATTAGTTCAAGTAAAGTTTTTGTTAACACTGATCCAAAAAATATATCCGAGTTTGATGAGACTAAATTTGCTTATTTCAATATTGTCCTTGAAACAAGTGCTAGTAAAGAAGAATTTTTAAGCTATTACGAAAAGTTATTTGAAAGTCAGATTACTGATGAATATGAAAATGTAAATATGGTCAAGGGAAAAATAGGAGAATATAAAGTTTCAGTCGCACACTATGGGTCAGGCAATACAGGCTATATTCAAGTGCATTTACCAGATTATGCCGATGGAAGTCTAGATAAATATTTTTTTGATTTCCCAAAGACAATTGAAGCCAAAGAAGGTTTGGTTGAACATGAAAAATCTTATGGACTTTTAAATCAAAACGGTGGAGAAATAGAGTATACTAAATATTTTACAGTTATAGACAGCGGAGATAAGAATAATGATGGACAGGACGATATTGACGAGTTTTCAATATTAGAAACAGAATATAAAAATCAATTTAAAGAAAAACCAGGGTATACCTATGATGAAAATAAGGGAGAAATGAAATGGCAAGATGGAGACTATCAATCAACTATGTCAATTTCTCGAGATCACGGTCGGATATATTTAATGTTGAGAAAAGGACTTAATAAATAAGTTAATTTATTAATTTTTATAAATATTATATGAAAAGTAAATTTTTAAAAATTTTAGCTGGAGTGACTTATCTTGCGATGATTGTTATAAACGCTTTAGCTAATATTTTGCCAATCAATAATCGCACCACGGGGGCAGTTTCAAATAGTTATCCAAATCTTTTTGCGCCAGCTGCTTTGACTTTTTCTATTTGGGGGTTAATTTATCTTTTCTTGGCTGGTTATGTTGTTTATCAATTTACTAAAGGGGCTAAGGGCAGAGAAAGTTTATTTAATAAAATAAATCCGTTTTTTATCGCCACCTCTCTAGTTAATTTTTTCTGGGTCTTGGCTTGGCACTATGACTATATTGGCCTTTCGACAATTCTCATCGCCACCCTACTCATTTTATTGATTAAGATTGCTAATATTTTACGCCAGGAAAAATTTTCTTCATTAGAAAAATTATTAATCATGACGCCTTTTAGTATTTACTTTGGCTGGATAACAGTGGCTACCATAGCTAATGTCACGGTTTTTCTAGTTAGTGTCAATTGGAACGGTTTTGGTGTCGCTAATTATATTTGGACTTGTATTATTTTACTAGTGGGCGCACTGATTGGAATTTTACGTATGCGTTATGATAAAAATATTGCTTATGGCTTAGTGCTTGTTTGGGCTTATTTGGGAATATTAATCAAACATTTTTCCGCCAGCGGTTTTGACGGAAAATATCTAAGCGTTATTTCTACTGTAATTATATGTTTGGTTTTATTTATATTTTTTCTTGTAAAACTTAATTTTTATTCCAAAAAATAAAAAGTATTATATTTAAATGAGGTTTTAAAAAATAGATTCAGCTAATTTTTTGCTAATATTTTTCTGTTTCCTTAGTTTTAATTGACAAAAATATAACAGTATGTTATATTTTTTTGTAAATTAGTAAATTAACAAACAAGATTGAATTAATTAATAATCTTTAAACTTATATCAATGGAAACCTTAAGTATTTTAGTCATCACTTTTGTTGTTTTGGTGGTGGTTTATGTAGAATTTTTAGTAAAAAAAAATCAATGAGGAGGAGGTCTTAAAGTATCAGAAAAGGCTTAATGAAGCTGACCAAAGGATTAATCAGAAATATGACCTTAATTGGAATCGCGATGCTAGAAGTGAAATGATTCAACAAGGCTTTAATGAAAATAACCCCATGATAGAGACATTAAGAACCGCCCCTGATTTTGCGGTCATTGATAGAGATACTAGGCAGGTAAAATTGATTGAAGTAAAATACCAACGATCTTTAAGTGCTGAGTATACACTTAAAGCAGCTAGCAGAATGAGTCAATCTTGGAATCCGTCTTATTTATTTGTTGCTACTTTGGATGGCTTTTATATGGATGAAATTGCGAATATAATCAAGAATAATGGAAAAATAGCTCAATTGAACCACCCTAAGATTAATAGCAATCTCCAAAATGATTATTTGCAGATATTAAAAAAATTTGAGCAAGACAACTAAAGATTTGCACCATATTAAGATTACAATTATCTGTAACTATATATTTAATCCTCATGTCACTTTTGTCACTTTTTAATAAAATCAATAGCGCACGAGGATCTTATTTATTAAGAACTTAAAAAATCACCCAAAAGCCTTGCTGGGCTTGCCGAAATTACGGTTCCAGCCCGAGGTAGCCCGCTTCACTAAAAAACCCAGCCTTAGGCTGGGTTTTATTGATTTAAAAGATGTTTAACTTATTTTAATTTTTGAACAATAGCAACTATTCCTGGAATTAGAGAAAAGTTTATCGCTATTAACATAAAACTCCAAAATGATTCGTTAGCAAAAGAGCGGTTATGGTAAAGATTGCTCACCCACTCGGAGGTTATAAAGTAAGTAAAAAAACTAAAAAAGAAAAAGGTGTATACTAAAAAACCCAAAGCAAGCGCCCAACCAATTTTATGTTCTTTATTTTTTTTCATAAATTTTAATTATTAGGCCTTATCAATTCATCTTAAACACACTTTTCATTAGCAAAACAAATTAATATATTGTTTCATATGCTATAATATTAATATTATAGCATACTAGGTTTATATGTCTTTTGTTCTTGCCTCTGGTCCAGTGATTTGGGAAAATGAAAAAATTTTGTTAGTCAAAGATTATAAAGATGATTTTTGGAAGTTTTGTGGCGGTCGCCCCTTAGCTGAAGAAAGTGATTTAAAACGAACCGCCCGTGAGGCCTTTGAAGAGTTGGGAATAGAAATTGAATTAGATAATCAAGGCCCATTTATTTTGTTTACAGAAAAGGAGGTGGCTGGCCAAACAACAAGTATTGTCTTAGTTCATTGGTTAGCTTTTAAATTAAGCGAAATTAAACCTGGACCCGAAACAGCTGAATGGCGCTGGTTTAGTGAAAAAGAATTATTAACAGAAAAACTGGGTCCCAATATTATTCCTACTCTCAAACATTTTAATTTAATAAAAACCTCGGACTAAACCCGAGGTTTTTTGGCGGAATGGACGGGA
>CAYLPC010000001.1:19879-23330 GCA_964385475.1 uncultured Gammaproteobacteria bacterium
CCCGCGACCTCCTGCGTGACAGGCAGGCGCTCTAACCAACTGAGCTACCACTCCTTATTTAGTGAAAAAACGCCGATTTCTCTGAAGTCGGCACAAAAATAATAGCAAAGGGGTGTTACCTTGTCAAACACCGTTTTTTATCCTATAATAGGCTCGTCCTTGGTATTCCGCTTTAGCGGAGTCTTTTGTATCAGGGCAGATAAACCTAATTATATGGAACAAGAATTAACTACAGAAATCATTGCTAATATCAAAAAAGATCTCCTGGAAAGACGATCCCAGATTGTTTCTGATATGGAAGACAAATCGCGTCTTAATCCTAGTGAAGCTGATAACTTAAGTGTTAAATTTCCAGAGTACGGATACAAGCCTGATGAGAATGCTCAAGAAATTATTGACTATTCTACTGACCTAGCCACCGAACAGGTAATGGAAAAAACTTTAGAAGAAATTGATGGCGCTTTAAAAAGAATTGAAGATGGTACTTACGGTATTTGCCGTTACTGCCGCAAGCCAATCAACGCCAAACGCCTCATGGCCCGACCTGTAGCTAGTTCTTGTATCTCTTGTAAAACTGAATTGCAAGAGAATGAGTAATTCTTTAACTAAAAGAAAAGTTGCTAATATAGCCGGGTCTCTCACCTTGGCTATATTTTTTTTAGCGGATCGTATTTTTAAACAGCTAAGCTTAGATACGCCCGACTTTTCTATTATCCCTGGGTGGCTTGATTTTCATTTTTTTGCCAACCGTAATATCGCCTTCTCTCTACCTTTATCAGGTAGGTGGCTGGGTATACTAATCTTCATTATTATTTTAGGCCTTGGTCTTTACTTGAGTTTTTTTTGGCCTAAGTTAAACCGCATAGAGCGCTTTGGATTAATCAGTGTGTTAAGTGGCGCTATCAGTAATTTAGCTGATCGTCTAATATATGGCTTTGTTATTGATTATCTAGATTTGCGTTGGTTTACTATTTTTAACTTAGCTGATGTGCTAATCGTCAGTGGAACAATTGTTGTCTTAATAGGAATGATTCAGTCCGAAAGAAAAAAAGAGTCTCTCTAGGAGACTCTTTTTTAATGATAAATTTTAATTTCCCTGCCTGTTGCTAAATTTCTAAATTTAATCTTAATAGCTTTTTTCGGCCAAATGTCAGGAACAAGATCAGCCCACTCAATAATAGTCACCATTCTTTCATCCCCTAAATAGTCTTTTACGCCGATAGCCTCCAAATCATGACTGGAGGAAAGACGGTAAGCGTCAATATGACATAGACCCAGTTTCTTACCCTGATAAAGCTTCATGATATTAAAAGTTGGGCTAGTAACCACAGATTTAACACCTAACCCCTTAGCCAAACCTTTACTTAAATAGGTTTTTCCCGCGCCTAGCTCCCCCACCAATAAAAAAACTTCACCCCCTTTACAGGATAATCCAAGACGGCGTCCTAAGTTTTCCGTCTCATCTGGAGTTATGGCAATTACTTTTTCCATGATTTTTACAAAAACAAACTTGTTACTTTCTCTTTATACTATCGTCTATTATAATAGAATCATATATGATCAGCAAATCTGCGACTACAAACAAAGAAGCAATCTTTGATGAATTGTACCATTCTCAGGTAGAGCCTGTTTATAATTTTCTGTTTTACAAAACTCTAGATAAGGAAGTAGCTGCCGATTTAACCCAAGAAGTTTTTCTAAAAGCCTGGCGCGCTTTAGAAAAAGCCTCCGTGAAGAACCCTAAAGCCTGGCTGTACACTATTAGCCGCCGCACTGTGATTGATTATTACCGTCGCTTAAAGCCGTTGACTAATATTGAAGATTGTTGGGACTTATCAGACAATCACGATTCGCTAACTTCTTTAGACCAAAAGCTAGCTTGGGAAAAAGTCGCTGTCGCTCTTAAGTCTTTATCCGCTGCCGATCGTGATTTATTAATTATGCGCTTCTGGTTGGACCTGCCTTTTACTGATATTGCTGCCAGTTTAGAAAAGAATGAAGGAGCGGTGAAAATGGCCTGCTCGCGCGCTTTAAAAAAACTTCAAGCTCATGTTCCGGTCGCTATCTTTATAGCTGCCGCCGCATCGCTTTCAAATTTATGATTGATGAAAAAATTAACTTATGGCTAGAAGAGCTATATGGGATTGACCCCTCCTTGAGAGAACATGAAGCTAGTTTACGAAAAATAATTCCCCAAATGATGAGTGCTCGCCCAGAATCTCCTTTCAGTCCTGAGTTAGCTCAAAAAATTAAATCGCGTCTTAATCGCGAATTAGAAAAAACTAAAACAAAAAATATGACAAATCAAGAACCTAGATTCTGGCGGCCTGCCTTACTTTGGTCTTTCAGTGTCGTGGCGGTTTTATTTATTACGATTTTTACTTATCAAGCGATGCTTGGCGCTCCCGCTCCTCTAACATCTTTAGTTCAAAAAGAAGAAATTGGAGTTAAAAAAGTAGCGGCTAATGCCTACGGTTCCCTCAATACAAAGGGTGTGGTTCAAGGTGCAAAAACAGGCGTTTCGGGAATTGGAGCTGGCGGTTCTAATGAAACCACTAAAGCCTTATCAGCTGCCCCTGCCAGCTTACTGGCTACACCGACGGTCGCTGCTACGGAAACCACTGACGCCAGCACTGCCGTTACTAAGATTGACGCCACTACTTTAGTAGGAGAACGCATGATTATGCCAGTTTTCAACTACCGTTATTCTTATCAGGGAGAACCTTTAGATTTAAGTGGAGTTAAAAATACCGTATACCGCCGCATTATTAGTGATAACAGCCGAGCGGTTGCCAATTTATTATCAGGTTTATCTGTAGGAGATTTTAAACTATCTTCCTTGAGCAATTTAAAAGCGACTTACGTATCTATCGCTGAAGATAAACCTTATGGCCTAACAGCCTCTTTTGATTTCACTCAAGACTCTGTTTCTTTATACCCTAGTTGGGATAAATGGCAGAATGCTGCTCGCAACGCTTGCCAAGATGAAGCGTGTTGGCAGAGTTTCCGTGTGAAAATTAGTGATATTCCGTCTAATGAAGTATTGATTAGCGAAACAAAAAATTTCCTCACCCAAATGGGGGTAGATCTTACTCACTATGGTGAAGGTTGGGTCAGCGACTCCTGGAAAAGATGGTACGACCAAGCGGAAAACAAGGATGACTACTATCTGCCAGAATCTGTCGGAGTAGTTTACCCACTTATCATCGATAATCAGCCCGTCAGTGGTCAAAGCGGTGAGCCCGATGGTTTATTTGTAAGTTATAATGTCTTAGAAAAAAGAGTTTCTGATGCAGGAGCCTTTACTCCTTATCGCTATGAAGCGTCTGAATATACAATTGAAACTTCTAGCGAGCGTCTTCTTAAATTAGCGGAATCCGGCGGTTGGAATAATTATGGTAATTTCTATAGCGCGGAAAGTGAAGCAGTCAACCTCTCTTTGGGAACACCC
>CAYLPC010000001.1:23365-29097 GCA_964385475.1 uncultured Gammaproteobacteria bacterium
GGCTTAGTTCGCTTCTTTAGCTATTCTAACAATACCAGCCAAGAGTTATATGCCCCCGCTTTAATTTTCCCTATCACTAACATTCCAGATAATTACTACGGCTCTAATAATGTTGTCGTACCGCTAACTCTAGACTTAATTAATGAGCTAGAGCAAAGAAATACTAGTTTTGATAACGGCGGCGGCATTATGCCTCTTGTAAAATAAACTGACTTTCAAGAAACGGTTATTATTAAAAAACAGACCAGAATCCCGGTCTGTTTTTTTGTTCCTAAAAATAAAAAGAAGTCTTTATTTTAAGACTTCTCTTGATAATTTGGACCGCTTTTAAACCAAGTTGAGGTTTTTTAAAGCGGTAATTTTTTCTTCAATTTCTTGCTCAGAGAATTCTTGATTTCTTAGCTCTGCGCGAACGTCCTCCTCTTCTACTTCATTAACAATGTCTTTAAGGCCATAGAACCAAACAACCAGGCTGGCGGCAAGAGCTAAAAAGGCATCAAAGATGATAATATAAAAATCTTCTTTCGTGCCTGGAAATAAAAAAGTATTTTCACTGTAGAACAACGGGATGAGTGTCAGAAAAATAATAGCTGTTAAATATAAGGTAAATAATTTTAAGGGAAACCCCAACACCGCCCTTTGGTCAAACGCCTTCCAACCACGACAGAGCATGATTACTAAAATAAATTTTCCAAAAAGGAGGCAGGCGGCTATAGGCATTACTAAATAATGCCATAACCCATGAGCGTTATTTGCAATAGAGAAAACAATAGAAGCGACTACCAGAGAGATAGTTATTATTAAAAATATCCCGGTAAACTTTTTTGAAGAATCTTTCATGATTTTTATTTGATTTTTAAATAACAAATTTACTGCACCTATACTGTCATATTTTTATAAAAATGTCAACAATAAAGTGCTTTAATAAGAGAGTCACTAGGTATCTTACAAAATGGCTAATAATTAACAAAAAACAGGCTTTAACCTGTTTTTTAATAGGGTGGGCGCACAAGGACTCGAACCCTGGACCCCTTCGGTGTAAACGAAGTGCTCTAACCAACTGAGCTATGCGCCCCAAATAAGGGTGGGCGAAAGAGGATTTGAACCTCCACGGCCTTGCGGCCACAAGCCCCTCAAGCTTGCGTGTCTACCAATTCCACCATCCGCCCAAAAGATCCGCCTTAGCGAATCACTGTTTCTTTCAACTTTTTCTTATATCCTCCCTTTAAGTAATTGAGTTTAGCGCGCTTAACTTGAGCGATTCTTTTAACTTCAATCTTAGTGATAGTTGGTAAATTAAGAGGGAAGATTTTCTCGACGCCTACACCTTCAGAAACTTTGCGCACTGTAATTGTCGCGCCTTTCTCTTTGTTGTGTTTGCGTGCAATAATAATGCCTTCAAAGTATTGAACGCGTTCTTTTTCCTCACCCTTAGAATTTAATTCTTTAATTTTCTGATACACCCGAACGGTCATACCTGGCTTGAGTTCCATGTCCTGGACTGTTACCTGCTCGGCGAGAGTTGCTTTTTTTTCTGCCATATTAGTTAAAATTATAAACGAAGCTCATTTAGCCTCGTTTCACTTGATACTTAAAACCTCGCTTAATCTTATAATTATCTGCTGAGATTGTCAATGGCGGGAGCCGCGCTTAAGCGCTCTTTAATTATTCTGTAAACTTCGTCAAAAACTTCTTGTTCTGAGAGCTTGGTCGTGTCAATAATATAATCAAAATTTGCGGGATTATAGGCATCAATTCCGAAGTATTTTTGGTACCTTTTATGATCGCTTTCTTGACGTTTACGCACACTAGCTAAAACATCCTCCAAAGACGACATATTTTTGTCTTCTCCTTGTCTTTGCTCTTCTAAAATGCGCCGCGCCCCTTCAAGCTCATCCACTTTAAGGAATATTTTGAGAGAATGGGGAATAAAATACCAGGAAGTACGCCCCTCAATAATAAAATTATCTTCTGTTTCTCCTAGCTTTTTCTGGTACTCATCCACCTCTAAGTCTGTTTGTGGGTCGGTTTCGCCTAACTGGTTGTACTCCGCTAAAGTCAAACCTCGCCTTTGTGCCGCCTCGCGCCTCAAACCGCCAATGTAATAACGCTTCCAACCCAAAGCGACCGCTAGTTTTTGAGCTAAGGTGCTTTTTCCTGATCCTTGATTGCCGCTAAGAGAAATAATCATTGGTTGTCTTTTGACTAATAAAAGTTTATTATATCATAAGACAAGCTGTCTCAAGACGCAACTAAGCTTCAGGGATGGACTGATTTTATTGCTATGTATTTAGAAAAATTAGAAATTCAGGGTTTTAAATCTTTTGCCAATAAAAATACCTTAGTTTTTCCCGGATTAATCTCTGGCACAAAACGCGGGCTCACTTCAATTGTCGGTCCTAATGGTTCTGGCAAGTCTAATGTAGCGGATGCTGTCCGTTGGGTTTTGGGCGAACAAAGTTTAAAGACTCTACGCGGAAAAAAAAGCGAAGATGTTATTTTTTCCGGATCAGACCAAAAAGGGCAGCTTAGTTTTGCTGAAGTAGCTATCACTCTAAATAATGAAGATAAATCTGCCTTAAAGCGTTTTGAGGTAGAGGAAAATAATAGCAGTCCTGAAGATGTTAATAATCTAGACACTGTCCATGAATTTTTAAAGGCTGATGAAATCGTAATTGCCCGCCGCTTGTATCGCAGCGGAGAGAGTGAATACTTAATCAACGCTAAAAGAGTTCGCCTCTCCGATATTCAAATGCTGCTAGCCAAAGCTAATGTCGGACAAAAAACCTACAGCATTATCGGTCAGGGAATGGTTGAAAACTTTTTAAATACCAGTGCTAGCGAACGTAAAGATTTTTTTGATGAAGCGACTGGCATCAAGCAATTTCAAATTAAGCGCGACCTCTCTATCAATAAACTAGAGAGTAGTTATGAAAACTTGCAGCAGGTGGACATGTTGTTGTCCGAAATTCGTCCCCGACTTAAAAGCTTAACCAGACAAGTCGACAAACTTCATCGTCGTGATGAAATTGAAGCCGAACTACATCAACATCAATTTAATTACTACGGCTACCTTTACCAGGAAGCTGACCAAAAGCTTCAGGCGGCTAACCAAAAATATTTAGACTTAGAAAAAACTCGTTTTGATCAAGACAGTAAATTATCTGCGCTAGAAGCTTCTTTAGAGAATCTGCGTCACAATGATGATCGCCAAGAAATTAATCAGCTCCAAGCGGAAATTAACGAATGGAAAAATAAAAAAGATCAGACTTGGCGAGAATTAACCCGCTGGCAGACAGAGTTAGAACATCAATTAGACGCCCAGGGGCAATACGATATCTCTTGGTTAAAAACAAAAAATCAAGAACTAAATCAAGAAGCCGAAAAGCTGCAGCAGGAATTAAATAGTTTAAAACAAACGCCAGTCACAGAAGATTTAGCTAGCGGTGAGGCAGAGTTAGCGGCTTTAGATAGACAGTTAATTAAAACTCGTCAGGAATTAAAAAATCTAGCGGAGCTGGAGCGAGAAAAAGACAAAAACCTACAGGAGATTGCCCGGCTTGATACGGTTCTCCAAGTTACTAAAGAATTATTAAACAACACTGGCGATGAAGACGTGGCCGAGGTGGCGGCTTTAGATATGGCAGTCAAAGAAGCGGAGCAAGAATTAAACAAAGCCAAAGAGTTTGTTGAGGGCGCAAAAAATAAAGAACAAGAAGCCGCTCAAGTTGTAACACAATTAAATCAAACTTTAGCTGCAACCAGTCAAGAGTTAGAAAGTTTAAAAAATAAATTAAAAAAAACAGAGCTTAAGAGTGGAAAACAGGTCATCAGCGCTGCCGTTGATAAGTTCTTAGCGGAGTTAGAATCATTGAAGGATGAGAATGATAGCAGCCGTTTAAAAGAGCGTTTAATGGCTGCCAAAAATAGTTTTGCCGCCGAAATTCAGGAAGCCTTAGATTATGGTTCAGAAACAGAGATGGAGCAGTTAAAAGGTTTGCAAGAAAAAATGATTACCCTGAGCCAGGAGAAGCAGCAAGCAAGTGATCAACTCCACGAAACTAGATTAGCAGAAGCGGGCGCTCAAGAAGCTTGGCGCCGGGCTCAAGTAAAATATCAAGAAGCTCAAAATAAACAAAACGAGTACCAAAACCAGAGAAATAAAGAATTAAAGGCTCACCAGGAAGCGGTAGCTGCCCGTCTTAAAAAAGACGACTTAATTAAACAGGCAGATCAATTAGAGCAAAAAATTAAAGCGGCGCAAGCGCTTGACGATTCTGCTGAATTAGAAGCGGCCCGCCAAAAAATCAATGAGCGTTTAAGCGCTTGGCGTTTAGAATTATCCACTACTCAAGAAAAAAGTCGTCTCTTAGAAACCAGACTGGATAACCTCATTCGAGAGCAGAAAGAAATACAGGATAAGATTAAAAAAAGTGAGATTAAATTTGACGCTAGCGATTTAGAAGCCAAGATTGAGACCACTCAAAAAGAACGGGATGATTACCAGCAAAAAATTAAAGATTTAGAGGAGAAATTAAGTGCACTGACGGCCGCTAAGGAAGCAGAAACTGCTCAAATGTTCACCCTACAAAGACAAGCCGATGAAGAGCGCCGGGCTCTGAGTCGCTTAGACGGCGAATTAAATGAATGGAAAGTCACCGCGGCCCGTCTAGAAACAAAGCTGGAAAATCTTGAAAGCAATATTCGCGATGATGAGTTAGACCTATTAACCATAAAAAATCATACTGTAGATACAGAAGTTATTGATACCGAAAGATGGCGCGACCGCATTAACAGTTGTAAAAATCAACTGGAACTTATCGGCGGTATTGATCCAGAAACAGAAAAAGAGTTTGATGACACCAAAGAACGCTTTGATTTTTTAAGCGGGCAGACTGATGATTTAAACGAAGCAATCAGCTCTTTAGAAAAAATTATTACCGAATTAGACGGCAACATCAAAGAACGTTTTGATGAAGAGTTTACTGTCATTTCCGAAAAATTCAGTGAATATTTTAAAATCTTATTTAACGGCGGCAACGCCAAGATATTTAAGGTAGCGGAAGAGGAATTGAAAGATGGCGAAGCAAATGACGGTACCGACGAAAGCTTAAGTAGCCGCAACTTGCGAAAAGTTAAACGCTTAAAGAAGCGGAATGCCTTAGGTTTGTCTGGTGTTGAAATTCAAGCAACCCCTCCCGGTAAGAAAATCAAAACCGTCGCTATGCTCTCCGGTGGAGAAAGAGCTTTAACTGCCATCGCTTTAATCTGCGCCATTATCAGCGCCAACCCCTCACCTTTTGTGCTGCTCGACGAAGTGGATGCGGCCCTTGATGAAGCTAATTCCGAACGCTTAGCCCGCATTTTAGACGACTTGTCTAACCAAACCCAATTTATCGTCATCACCCACAACCGCGCTTCCATGAAACGAGCTAACGTCCTCTATGGTATTACCATGAAAGCAGACGGCGTTAGTCAGCTGCTAAGCATCAAATTAGAGAAAAACGCTCCCACTGAATATTAATTTTTTCTCTTTTAAAGTAGAACCACAAAAACCCCCACAAGCCCGCCTCCGGCGGGCTTGATTTTTCTTTTTAGTTTTTCCAGAATGTACTACAAATCCTCCGCCAATCTTTTCTGCTTGTTTTTTAGTAGCGGAAAATGTAATAGCTTTAGAATTTGGACGATTAGCTAAAATTTTTCTCGTAATTTCTGCTTTTATTGGATGTTCC
>CAYLPC010000001.1:29107-37508 GCA_964385475.1 uncultured Gammaproteobacteria bacterium
TTTTCTTTTTAGTTTTAAGTTTTTTTGGTATAATAACAGTGTTTAACTCGCATCAGTCAGACCCTTATTTTTATGTTTAAAAAACAATTTTTAATCATTTTTCTATTAGCCTTCATTTTTGTATCCGGTTTTGGATGCAACAAGGTTGATAAGGAAGCGCAAAAAGCCGCCGAGCCTATTACTATTACTTTCTGGCAGGCTTATGACGATTCCGATGCTTTTACAGAGATTATTAATAATTACCGCGTCTTGCATCCCAATGTTAATGTGGAGTACAAAAAATTCCGCTACGAAGAATACGAGAACCAATTACTTAATGCTTGGGCGGAGGACCGCGGTCCGGATATTTTTGCGATTCACAATACTTGGATAAAAAAATACCAGAGCAAGATTGAACCTTTACCAACCGAAACTGCCATGGCTTATTTTGTCCAAAAACCAGGCTTAAGTAGCGATTTGGTGCCAGAAATTAGAACTAGTCGCAGTCTAACCACTCGTGAATTAAAAACTAATTTTGCTGATGTTGTCGCCAGCGATGTTGTTCTTGAAGATGGTTTGATCTATGGCCTACCTTTATCGGTAGATACCTTGGCTTTATTTTATAATCGTGATCTTTTAAACAGTGCCGGAATTGCTGCTCCTCCTAGCTACTGGAATCGTGATTTTCAACAGGCAGTTAAAAAGATGACTAAGCAAGATCCAAAAAAAGGCTTAGTTCAGTCAGGAATTTCTTTAGGAACGGCTTATAATATTAATCGGGCCAGTGACATTCTTGCTGTTTTAATGATGCAAAATGGAGCCACCATGAATGATGGTGATCGGATTACTTTTAATATGGTACCTCCGACTATTTCCTCCGGCTATAACCCAGGATTAGAAGCTTTAAGATTTTACACAGATTTTGCTAACCCAAACAAAGAGGTTTACTCTTGGAATAGCGAGCAGCCTAACGCCTTAGATGCTTTTACTAGCGGCAATTTAGCGATGATGCTGGGCTATTCTTTTAACTTAGAACAGATTAGAGCTCAGGCGCCGAAACTTAATTTTGGCGTGGCCAAGCTACCTCAAATCGAGGGCAATCAAATTCAGACCAACTTTGCAAACTACTGGGTAATTTCGGTTTCTAAAAAAACTAAGAATGTCGACGCCGCTTGGGACTTTATTCAGTTTATGACCAAAAAAGAGAACGCTGACATATATCTTAAACAAACCGGTAAACCCACCGCACTTAAAGCTGGCATCACTGATCAAAAGAATGATGAGTATTTAGGCCCTTTTGCTGAACAAATCTTAAGCGCTAAAAGTTGGTATCACGGCTTAAGCGCTAAGGATGCCGAAGGCGCAATTGCGGAAATGATTTCTTTAGCTCTCACTCCCGACTTAAAGTTGCAAGATGTCTTAGATGACGGCGCTATTAAAGTCCAACAAACTATTAGATAAATATATGAAAAAGATTTTCGCCATTACGCCTTGGATTTTTGGAATCTTAATGATGCTGACGGTTATTGCCCCTGCTAGCGCCTCCAGTATTGTTGATACGAGCGGCCCCTATCAAGACGGGGGTTATACTTTAGATGATGTTCGCGAATATGCTATTTATTTAATGTTTCTAATCCTGTCAGTGGTTGGTGTTTTATCTTTAGGAGCTTTTGTTTATGGCGGTTTAGTCTTTTTAACCTCTGCTGGCAATCAAACTCAAGTTAAAAAGGGGATGGATATTTTAAAAGCCGCTGTGATTGGTTTGGTTATTGTTTTTGCCAGCGTTTTAATTGTCAGAACCTTCTTTGAAGGTTTAGGGGTTCAGTGGAATGAGGCGACCGGAAAAATCAAATTCTAAACATGGCAGAGTTTACTCGGAAATCATTAGGAGAAGACCGCGGTTTGGGTGCTCGCTTGCGCGGAGCGCGTGAATTTCAACAGATTGACCCCGCTGTCGCCGCCAAAAAGATAGGAATCCGCTTAGAGTACTTATTAGCCATTGAGGATGATCATTTTGAAAAATTACCCGCCGGACTCTATAGTCGTAATTATGTTAAAAAATACGGACGCTTACTGGGATTTTCTTCCTCTGAAATTAAGAAGCTGCTCGACGAGCAGTTAAAAAGCGTTAACACTGAAAATGACCCTTTTTCTCAAAAAGTAGTTAACCGTAAAGAGTTTGCCAACTTTCCAAAACTGCTGCGAGCCCTGACTCTGTTTATTATTTTGTTAGCTTGCTTATCTTATTTAGCTTTTTATTTTAAAAAAATTGTCTGGCCGCCGGAATTAAGCATTTGGCAGCCGACCGGAAATTTAAAAACTACAGCGGCCACCATTGATATTCAGGGTCAAACAGAGCCGGAAGCAGAGGTGAGAATTAATGGTGAAAATATTTTAAGTGATAAACAAGGGGTTTTTACCATCACCGTGAATTTAAAAAAGGGGCTTAATAATATTACTATCAGCGCTAAGAAAAAATACAGCCGTGAAGCGATGGTGGAGCGTCAAATTTTAGTAGAATAATCATATGAGCGAACAAAGTTTTCGAAAAACATTTGATATTAATCTTATTTTAAATAAGATTGCAATTCGTGAAGGACAGACGGTTGCCGAATTAGGTTGCGGCCACCAGGGGCATTTTGTTTTTCCTTTAGCAAAAAGGGTTGGGCAAAAGGGCACTCTTTATGCGGTTGATATTATCCCAAGTATTTTAGATGAAATTAAAAAAAGAGCTTACAGTGAGAACTTGCCTCAAATTCAAACCGTTTGGACTAATTTAGAAGTCTTTAAAGGGGCTAAAATTGAGTCAGCTAGTGTTGATACCGCCCTACTTATCAATGTTTTAAGCCAATCCAAAAAAAAACTGGACATTCTCCGAGAAACTGCTAGGCTACTTAAAGCTGGAGGATCATTAGTGATAGCTGATTGGCGATTAGATGCTCCAGACTTCGGCCCCCCAGCGGACCAACGTCTACGGCCCAACATATTAGAAGATTTAGCTATCAAAAGCGGTCTAATAGTGGAGGAAAAATTTACTGTAGGCGATTATTACCGTGCTTTTATTTTAAAAAAAGTTTAATATGTGGCAAACCTTATTATCTCCATCTTTTTGGTTTAACTTACGCCCGGGAAGCTTCTCTAGCCCCGTTCGTTATGCTTTTTTAGCTTTAATTGGCCTTTTAATTATTACGGCGATTGTTTGTTTTATTATTAAACGCCGTAAGGGACCACAGAGATTTATTGCACGCAAACTTTATAATTTTGCTGTCACAAACGCCTTGATTGGTTTTGGGTTATTATTTTTCAACTACGAGGTAGTTCCGTTCTTTTCCGCTCATTTTTGGTTTTTAATTTGGTTTATCGTGATGGTGTGGTGGAAAATTTATATTATTAAGCGTGCTCGTGAGGTTAATAAAAAGCGTTTAGATAGCAACTCTACAGACGACTTAAAAAAATATCTCCCCTAATAAATTAAATTAATCTTACTTCCAAAACCCCTCCATTTGGAGGGGTTTTTATATGTTAGCAAAAAAATGCTTAGGTAATTGGGGTGAAGATCGGGCAGCTCTTTATATGAGAAAAAAGGGTTACCAACTAATTGCTCGCCAATGGCGCCATGGGCGCTATGAATTAGACCTGATTTTTTACTATCCAGGTCTAATAGTGGCTGTTGAAGTAAAAACGAGAAGCCAAAATTATAATTCAAATACCCCTTTGTTAAGTTCTGACCAAGTGAAGCGTCTGCGCTTAGCTCTTCTTTCTTTTTGTCGACAAAAGGGTCACCTCTACCGGCAATCTCGCCTTGACCTGATTACTCTGACAAAAAACCCAGACCGAATCTTTACCCTCCGTCATTACCCCGATATTTAAGCGGTCTTTATTGTCTTTGACTATTAACTATGTTAAAATACTAGCATAAAATATTAAACTAGAAGGGTGGTGAATTATGAAAAGATTTGCAAAACACGCGTTATCTTTAGTACTCTTGGTTTCCTTCGTTGCTGTTCCAACTCTCGCTTTAGCGAGCACTGCGGGCCGCGTTGATATGAAGGATTTAGGCGTTAATGAAATTGACTCCAATCTTAAATTAGGTCGCAAAGACCCTATTACCACTGCTACCAGCTTAATTAACACGGCGATGATTTTCTTAGGCATTATCGCGGTAGCGATCATCATTATGGCTGGTTTTAAATGGATGACCGCTGGTGGAAGTGAAGAAAAAGTTGGGGAAGCTAAAAAATTAATGAGTTCTGGTGTTATTGGTTTAATCATTATTTTAGCCGCTTGGGGTATTGCCCGCTTTATCTTAGAGAAAGCGATTGATGTCACCAAATAATATTTTTCAGAAATCGATTCTTGAAAACGGCCCCTCACTTCGGTGGGGGTTACCGCCGCGGGCCGGAAGTAATTGCGACTCGCAGCTGTAACCATTTTTTATGAAAACGCTTAAATTATTAGCTGTTTCTTTGTTTTTTAGTTTTTCCTTAATCAGCTTTGCCGCTCCAGTGCCAGTTGCTGCTTCTGGGGCTCCCACCGATGCCACAAAGACTGTGATTGAAAATTTAGATAAAGCTGTTAATGACAAAAGTCCTTACAAAGCACAGAAGGGAGAAAATCCTAAGGATTTTTTAACTAAGAGAGTAACCAACATTATTTCTTTCATTCTTTCATTTTTAGGTGTTATTTTCTTAGTCCTCACGATTTATGCCGGCTTCTTATGGATGACGGCTCGTGGTAACGACACTCAGGTTGCCAAAGCTAAAGAAATGTTAACCAACGCGGTTATTGGTTTAGTTATTATTACCGCCGCCTACTCTATTACCGCCTTTGTGGGTAACCAGCTAATTCGTTAATATGAAACGCTTTTTCGTTATTTTAACCATTATTATTTCTTTAGGTGTAGGTGGTATTGCCTCCGCATCTTATAATTTTGAAAAAAATAGCGGCCTCAAAGAAACTGGCGAGAGTTTAGGCTACAATACCAACAAGGGGGGCGACAATTTTATTGAGTCATATTTAGGTCAAATTTTGACAATTATATTCTCCTTGTTAGGAATTCTTTTCTTTGGTCTAACGCTTTATGCTGGCTTCTTGTGGATGACGGCTCAAGGAAATGATTCTAAAATCTCTGAAGCTAAAAAAATGCTAGTTAATGCTATTATCGGTCTGATTGTTATCCTAGCTTCTTACGCTATTACTTATTTTGTGATTAGTACTATTCAGAAAAATAACAGCACGCCTGCGCCTGTAGCTAGTATTGATTTATGTTAAAAGTAAAAAAACAATTAATTTTACTAGCAGTTTGTTTAGGTTTAATTGCTTCCTTAATGGGGGCGGGCTGGGCTTTGGCCACTACAACCACAGGAATTGGCAATAGTTTTTCCACTGATGGCCGATTGGGCGACTTCGCTAAAAGCACTGGTTATGGACAAGAAGCTAAAGCACCAGAATATTATGTCGGCTTAATCCTTAATATCGTCTTTTCTCTCTTGGGAATTATTGTGGTTGGTTTGATAATTTTTAATGGCTTTAATTGGATGACCGCTCGCGGAAATGAGAAAAAAGTAGAAGAAGCTAAATCTAGTTTGATTAGCGCTATTATTGGTTTATTGATTGTACTAGGCAGTTACGCCATTACAACCTTTGTTTTTAAATTTTTTATTTAATATGAAAAAAAAGCTTCAGTCTTGGCTTGGCGTTTTTGTTCTTACTTTAATTCTTATCACCCCAGGATTAGTGTTTGCCTCTACCTCAGTGATAAAAACCGGCGCCTCCCCTCTCGATCGTTTGAATGACACCGCCACCAACTATGGGCCTTTTTCTCAACAAGCGACAGAAACGAGTGCAGCCACTATTGTTGGTTTAGTTATTAGTGTTCTTCTTAGTATTTTAGGGGTTATTTTCTTGGTCTTAACTATTTTAGCCGGCTATAAATGGATGACCGCGGGTGGTAACGAAAAAGCTATTGGCGAAGCTAAAGATTCTATTACCAGAGCTGTAATCGGTATTGTTATTGTGGTCTCTTCTTATGCTATTTGGACCTTTATCAAGACTACTTTTCTTACAAAAATATGAGATTAATTCCTTTTTTAATTCTTGGTTATTTAGTTAGCTTATCTCCTGTTAGCGCAGCTACTGGAGTTGCTCCAACTCGATCCATAAACACCTCAAAGATGGATGCCCAGGATCAAGCGATGGCTAACGCTGCCGGTATTGGCGGCGCGACCAGTCTATCATTTATTATTTCTGTCATCATTCAAGCCGTTCTGGGGTTCTTAGGTATCATTTTCCTGGTCCTGACTATTATGGCTGGCTTTAAATGGATGACCGCGGGTGGCAACGAAGATGAGATAAAAAAAGCCAAACAAACCTTAACTAATTCTGTCATTGGTTTAATTATTGTACTCGCTGCTTATACTATCACTTATTCTGTATTTAAATATTTACCATTCGGTGGTGGTAGTGGTGGGGTTAGTGTTGGTTAGTTAATCAAAGATTATAAGTATTTTAAAAGGACTATCTTGGTGATAGTCCTTTTTTGTTTGTTGTTGTTTTAAAAGTCAGAATAGGTTTTTTCGGCCCAGAAGTAGCACTTCTGACCGTCAGCATACTTAATGTTAGCTGGATCTACTTTACAGAGACCGGTACCCATTAACTGGCTGCCCATGGAAATTTCTACTAAATACTCTCCGGCTGGTAGTTTCACCCATAATCTTTCTTGCGGTCTTAAACTGTAAATTTGGTCAGCAAAGCCTCGAAAATTACGACGGCTGAACCTAAAAGTTACATTTTCATCCGTACCGCGCTTATTGTTAATCAGTAAGCCGGGAAGTCCGTAACCAAGAGCATCAGAGCTACCAATACCAGCTTCACTGTAAGTGTCGCCGCTTTTTGCCTGATCAATGACTTGTTGAGCTAACGCCTCGTTAACACGGAAGTGCTGGGAACGAGTTCGCTGTTTAAAGTCGCAAGGACCCATCTTTTGAGGAACATCAGCACTGTAAGACACCTGATAATCTTCAGAATTACTCAATTGGTTCTTTTCTAGGCGGCCGATTGATTCTTCTAGGGCTAATTGTCGAGATTTTAACTTTGGCAATTCTTGGGCAGAGAAATACAAATCTTTTTCCAATTTGGTATTCCGACGTTTACTATTTTTGCTTTCTTCCAATAAGATTGGTAATTCAACTTCGAGATAGTAAATACGGCTTTTTACCTGATTAAGCTCCTTATTGAGCTTAATAAGCTCCTTATTAGCGCGTTCTTGGGCTTCAGAAGCCGTCTGCGCATTGGCGCTAAGTAGGAAACAAGCGCCTAAGAGGAAAAGAAAAAATAACTTTTTCATGATTCTTATGTTTTTGATTGTTAATATACTATTTTTTTGAGACAAATAAGCAATTTTGACTCCCTGCCATTCTACCATATTTATATAAATATGTCAATGGTTTATCCCCACCTCCTGTATTGACTTAATTACCCCCTTATGCTATAAAGTTTGGTCGCGAAATAAACCTGTTACAAGGTTTTTTATTTTGGGGCATAAGTATTAATTTATGAAAACCAAACTTCAAAAACTTGGGGAGGAAATAGTTCCCCTTAGTAGCAAGCAGAATTTTCTTCTCTTTTTATTAATTGCTTGTATTTTTCAATTTTTATTGTTCTTTACTCCTGCCTTGGCAGCAGAAGCTGTCGCTAGCGACGAAGTGGACGACTTAATCAGTTTAAGTACCCCCACCAAGACGAGCGAATTGGATGCTGAGGCTCAAGCAGTAGTGAACCGTTTAGTAAGCAATCCTGATAAGATTAGTATCCCTACTACCCCAGGAAAAGAGGTTCGTTCTTTATCACCTCAGGTTATTCCTAGCCAGGAAAAAGCTGTTGTTGAGGGCTCGTCCTTACCAGAATCACCAGAATATCGGGTCGTGCGCACCAGCACCCATGTGATTACCGCTTATAACTCAGAAGCGGCCCAGACTGATGATTCCCCCTGTATTACTGCTAATGGCTTTAATGTCTGTGAACACGGCGTTGAAGACACTATTGCTGCTAACTTCCTAAAAATGGGCACTAGAGTCCGTATTCCTGACCTTTTTGGCGATCAGATCTTTGTTGTCAGAGATCGAATGAATAAGCGCCATGCGGCTAGAGTCGATGTTTGGATGTTGAAACGCAGCGATGCCATTAACTTTGGCGTCCGGAGCGCCCGGATTGAGATTTTAGAAGAAGTTTAAGGTTAAACTCTGAGACCACCCCTAACAGGGTGGTCTTTTTTTAGAGGTTTTTAGATTGTCCTTAGGGATTAGCCATTTTTACTTCACAGTTAGGAAAATATGGTTTAAAATAGTATAGTCGCGGACATGGCGAAACTGGTAGACGCACTAGCCTTAGGAGCTAGCGGGGCAACCCGTGAGAGTTCGAGTCT
>CAYLPC010000002.1:0-23317 GCA_964385475.1 uncultured Gammaproteobacteria bacterium
CGGGCGCTAAAGCATTAGCAATAAATTTAGCTGGGTCTTCGCTATATTCAATAATATCTACCTTTTCTCCTCCCAGTTCGCTAATAATGGTTTGGATACGGGAACCGCGCTGGCCAACACAGGAACCAACCGGATCAACATTTTCAGCATCAGTCCAAATCGCCACTTTAGAACGAGAACCAGCTTCACGAGCCACTGCCTTAAGTTCGACTAAACCATTAGCAATTTCTGGGATTTCTAAATAGAAAACTTTTTTCAAAATCTCTTCGCTGCGGCGAGAAAGAATAATTTCTGGACCACGATGACCTTCACGCACTTCCTTAACATAAATTTTATAGCGATCACCAACTTCATAGCGCTCGTTATAAATTTGTTCTTCCGGGGGAAGCAAACCAATCGCTTTTCCTAAGTCCACAAAGACTAAACGACCTTCGCGACGCTGAATAGTACCGGAAATCACCTCACCCTCTTTATCTTTAAATTCACCAAAAACCATATCACGCTCCATTTCCCGCAGTTTTTGGATGATAACCTGCTTGGCTGTTTGCGCAGCCATGCGGCCATAGCTTTCAGGAATAGGTAGGTCGGTAATAATTTGATCACCAATTTCTGACCCCGACTTTAAAATTTGTGCTTCTTTTAACTGAATGTCGGTCTTGGGGTTGAATTTGCGTACTTCCTGGCCGTCCTCGTCTAATTCTGGCTCCACATAAGCGGGCTCTTCTTTAGCATTCTTATCTTGAGGGGCATACAGGCGTTGCAGCATTTCCGCCTCTTCTTGTTCTGGTAAGTTATCGACCACCGTTTTGACATCAAAAATTTCGCTCAATCCAGTATTAGGATCGAACTTAACTTTAATGTTTTGATTTTTTTCGCCATAATCCTTGCGGTAAGCGGCTGCTAAAGCGAGTTCAATGGTACTTACGACGGTATCGTAATCCAAATTCTTCTCTTCGCAAACCAACTTAATGGCGCTTGATAATTCAGACATAAACTTTTAATTAGAGAAAAAGCTAATTGTGAATACAACTAGCTTTAACTATATATTAGCAGTTTTGCGGTACTTGTCAAAATATGGCCGCTACCACAAAATCTGAGCACTACAATCGCCGTTGGTTACGGTTGTGGTACAAATCAAGACATTAAGAATGTAATAGGTGATTCCCCAAGAAGCAAGAATAATCAAGAGTCCAATTACCAGAGAGGTAATCCGCTTGGTCGCCTTATCAATTGCGTCCTTGTTTCCTTGAGAGGTCATATATTGGAACCCGGAAACCAACAAAAGCGCCACGGTAATAATTGCCAAAAATGTTAAAATGACATTAACTAACCTCAGGATAGTCACCCTAATATCTTTCGTTGGCTTATTGCCATAAGCAGGGGCAGCTGCTTCCTGAAGCAAAGTTTGACGATTAAACAAAGATTCATCCGCTTTCACTGGTTGAGGCGTTACCAGCCAAGTTCCTCCCAAAATAAGGGATAAACCGAGAATAACGCTAATTTTTTTCGCAAGCACCATATTTTTGTTATAATTTTAAGGCTATAAACATTATAGGTAAAAAAATGACCGCTGACAAACCAATAAAACTGGCGACCCGTGTGGCCTACAATACTATCATTCAGATTTTAGGAAAAATAATTTCTATTGTTATTGGTCTTTTGTCTGTGGCTCTGATGACCCGCTACTTAGGCCAAGCTGGTTTTGGAGACTACACCACAATCATTACCTTCGTTTCTTTTTTTGCCATTATTGCTGATTTAGGTATGACTTTGGTTACTAGCCAAATGATTAGCCGGCCTGGGGCGGATGAGAAAAAAATAATCAATGGTTTATTTGGCCTGCGTTTAGTTTCTATTCTCGTGATTCTGGGATTAGCACCGCTTGTCGCTTATTTCATGCCTTATGGTTCGGCGATCAAGCTAGGTATCTTAATTGCGGGTTTATCCTTTATCTTTCCAGCTCTTAATCAAATTATCATTGGCCTCCTGCAGAAACATTTACGCATGGATCAAGCGATGATTGCTGAGACGGCCGGACGCATTCTTTTAATCAGCGGGGTTTGGTTGGCTATAAAAACTAATACTGGACTTAATGGTATTTTATGGGCCAGTGTGATTTCAGCTGCGGGACACTTCTTGGTTGCTTATCTGCTCGCTGGTCATTTTTATTGGCTGCGTCCTGATTTTGATTTTAAATTTTGGCGCTCCGTACTCGCCCATAGCTGGCCTCTTGCTCTGACGACCATTTTGAACCTACTTTATCTTAAAACTGACACCCTAATTCTTTCCTTAGCTCGTCCGGCTAATGAGGTTGGTTTGTACGGCGCGGCTTATCGAGCCATTGACGTGGTCACCACTCTCCCTTTTTTGTTTGCAGGAATTATTCTCCCCATCCTAACTCGTTCTTGGGCTGAACAAAAAAATGACTATTTTAAATTAGTGTTGCAAAAATCCTTAGATCTAGTTTCTTTAATTGCCTTGCCTTTAATTGCTGGTGTTTTAGTATTAGGCCGACCGGTAATGGCGCTTTTAGCTGGTCCCGATTTTATTGAGAGTGGCAGCATCTTGAAGATTTTAATTTTTGCTGTTGGCGGAATTTTTATTGGCTGCATGTTCTCTCATGCCGTCATCGCCATTGATCGCCAAAAAGAAATGATCGCCCCCTATATTTTTGTAGGAATCAGCTCTCTGGTGCTTTATGGTTTCACCATTCCGCGTTGGTCTTATTTTGGAGCAGCTACTATTACTGTCTACAGCGAATTAATGATTGCCTATCTCGCCGCCCGTTTGATAAAAAAATACACAAAATTTACCATCAACCTTCAGGTTTTTAAAAAATCATTATTAGCCTCTTTCCTCATGGCTATGGCAATTTTAATTATTCCTAAAGAGTTGTATAGCCAGTGGTGGAAATTACTTTTGGTTGTGGGTGGTGGCGCTTCCTTTTATTTAGCCGCTCTTTATGCTTTAAAGGGAATCACAAAAGAAGATTTAAAAATGTTTAAACGCAATTAATTATGACTGAACCTCGTATTATCTATGAAGAGGCTGACTATCTGGTACTTGATAAGCCTTCTGGTTGGACTGTGCATAGCGCTCCAGGAGTAGCTGGCTCTATTTTAGTAGACTGGTTGCTCACCCACTATCCTGACATAAAGACTATTGGCGATGACCCTAATCGCCCAGGAATTGTCCACCGCTTAGACCGAGAGGCAAGTGGCTTGATGGTTGTCGCTAAAACAGAAGAAGCTTGGCAATACTTTAAAAAATTGTTTAAGACCAGACGTGTTGCTAAAACTTATTGGGCCTTAGTTCATGGACAGATTGCAAAAGATGAAGGATCTCTTAATTTTGCTATCAAGCGGGCCGCTGACGGTCACCGCATGGCCGCCCTGCCGGCTACTGATGGCGTTTTAGCAAGCAAGAAAGTTTTGAATAACCGAGATCGTGGTTTGATTAAGGCTCACAGCCGCGCCAAACAAGCTCTCACAAAATTCAGTGTTCTCAAACGATTCATTAATTACACTTTAGTTGAAGTCATGATTAAAACTGGACGCACCCACCAAATTAGAGTTCATTTTTTTGCTTACGGATACCCCTTATTAGGTGACGAATTATACCAAACCAAGAAAAGCCAAGTTAAAAATCAAAAGGTGGGTCTGGGCCGAATATTTTTGGTGGCGAAATCTTTAGCTTTCTCAGATTTGAAAGGAGAGGAGAAAATTTTTACCCTTGATTTGCCTGAAAAATTACAACATTTTCTAGACCAAACCAAGTAATCTCATCTTTGACGATAAAGAGCATTTTCGCTATAATAACAACATTGTAATTTATAAAAATAATAAAAAATAATTATTTTAAAAACTATGAAGAAAAGGAATAATATTCTTCTCGGGGTAGTCATCCTCTTGGTAATAGCGGCGGCCACTCTGGGAATTATCTTAAAAAATAAGGGAGCCATTAGCGAGCGAGAGGCTGCCTCAGAAGCAGAAAATTTTGTAAATACTTACTTAATGCAGCCAGGCACTAAGGCTAGTGTGAGTGAAGTGAGCAAAGAGTATGATTTATATAAAGTTAAGATTAATATTGGCGCGGGCCAAGTAGTTGACTCTTACCTTTCTCGCGACGGAAAACTATTCTTCCCTCAAGCGCTAGACATCAAACAGATTAAGGAAGAGGCCGGTAATCCCAGCACAGGTTCTGACCCAAGTGCTGCCGCCGTGACTCAAGATGTGCCTAAAACCGCAAAGCCAAAGGTAGAATTATTTGTGATGAGCTATTGCCCTTTTGGTCTACAAATGCAAAAGGGTCTTTTCCCGGTTATCGATGCTTTAGGAAATAAAATTGATTTTGAATTAAAATTCAATGATTACTTAATGCACGGAGAAAAAGAGTTAAAAGAAAACTTAGTACAATACTGCATCCAGAAAGAACAAAAAGACAAACTCAGCGAATATGTCACCTGTTTCTCTAAGAGCGGCGACACTGATTCCTGTTTAACCACCGCAGGCATTGATAAGATTAAAAACAGTGCTTGTGCGGCGGCTACTGATAAGGAATTTAAGATTACTGAAAACATGAATGCTAATGTTGATTATCACGGATCATACCCTGGCTTTAACGTCTTTAAGAACGATAACCAGCAATACGGTGTCGGTGGTTCTCCAACCTTAATTATCAATGGCGTGGAAGTACAGGCGGCTCGCGATAGCGCTAGCTTGTTAAAGACTATCTGTGCGGCCTTTGATAACGAACCAGCTGAGTGTCAGACAGAATTACCTAGCACCACTCCAAGTTCTGGTATCGGAGCCGGTACTAGCGCCAACACTGTGGCGGCTAACTGCGAATAAGAGTTTAGTTGGTTTTAAAAAGACCCTGCAATCAGGGTCTTTTTTTGTATTAAAAAACCCCAACAAGTTTTCACTTGTGGGGTTTATAGATTTTTGCTCTTTAAGCAACACTGACGGCCATGACTTCATATAAGAAGTCCTTCATGCGAACTTTGTCGCCTTGTTTTTTGCCGAGTAGCTTTTTGCCTAGCGGTGCGCCGGCGGTTAGGATTCCGGGGCGAACAGCAATTCCTTCAAGACGCATCGTGCGAACATCTTTGTCATTAACCTTGATGACGATTTGGGATCCGATTTGAATAATGCCGTTATCCTCAGGATTTTTGACTGGCTTTAAACCAATTAAATCGGTTTTAGCTTTTTTAAGCAACCCTTCCAACTCCTTCTCTTTTTCCAATTCTGAGCGCACATCAATACCTAAAGAAGCATCTTCGCTGATGTATTTTTGCAGGATATACAACTCATCCTCCAATGATTTACGGCGATTAACCAACTCAGTGTAATACTTTACGGAAACTTTTTTTTCTTCCATTATTCCTCCTTTTTTATTTGTTAAACAGCTGCCAGACATATTAACTTAATTATTGATTTTTGTCAATAGGCAAATTAAGTTAAGAAAAACGGGGTTTTAGCCCCGTTTTTTTCTTTTTCTCTTATAATAAGGCAGTTAAATCTCCTTTTAAGCTTTCTTTGGAGCGCATCCCAATAAATTCTCCAATAACCTCCCCATTCTTAAACAGTTTCATGTTAGGAATGGATTGAATCTGATATCTAATGGCTAAATCCTGATTTTCCGGTTCTTCGGTATTAACTTTAGCAATCTTCACTTTTCCAGCTAACTCTTCAGCTAACTCATCAAGTATAGGGCTCATCATCCGACAAGGCATGCACCAAGGTGCCCAAAAATCAACCAAAACTGGCTGTTCACTTTTTAAAACTTCGACCTCAAATTGGTCCTTATTAACTTCTAATGCTTTTGACATAATTTTATTTAATAATTTCGTTGAATAATTTAGTAAATTTTTCTTGTTTCCCCTTATTCTGACGCAGACAACTACTAGCTTCATCTGTCAAAATTTGCGTCATGAGAGAGGCTAAGGCCGAACGAGCGGCTTTAAGCTGAGTCAGGGTGGCTAGGCAGTCAGGCGACTTTTTACCGAGTAAGCGCTTAACGCCTTCCAATTGGCCAATCACATTGTTGACGCGTTGTTCTGGGGTTTTCATATTTTGTATTATCTCATACACCCCCTAGGGGTGTCAAGGTCACTAACGCTTGGTCAGGGGGTGCCAGATAATCCAATAGTTATGATGATCACTAATCAACTTGTAATCCTGACGAGCTGCCCCCGCTAGACGAAGGAGGCGACGCAACTCACAACGACGGAAAATATGATAATAACGATCAGCTACAAACTGGCCATTCTTGTCTTTCCAAGGAAAAACTAAATCACTCCAGGGCAATTTTTCTCCATTTAATTTTTGTGGATGCCACAAATTTTTCCAAATCCGCCGTCGTCCTGGTGAAGTTCCCCAAAAATTCCAGACGCTAAATACCACAATACCCTGCGGCTTAACCGTCCTCTTCATTTCTAATAAAGCCTGTAAGCGGCTACCTTTATCTGGTAAATGATGAAAAGCCGCGATGCTAGTCACCACATCAAACTTACCCCAGCGACTTAAATCTTGAAAATCTCCTTTCTGAAACTGATGCTTCGGATGACTTTTGCGCGCTAAGACTAATAATTCATCACAGGGATCAAGGCCTAAATAGTCTAAGTTTGGATTTAAAAATTTAACTAAGCGACCAGAACCACAACCAATATCTAGAAGTTTTCCCTGAGGTGGTAATACTTCTAGGAGAATATCTAATTTTGGGGCTTGGCCGCGTGCACGTGTTTCCGCAAATTCCGGAGCAATTTTTTGATACCCCTCGCGGACAATTTTTTCTAAAGCGCTGCTTAGGTTCTTCATATTAACTCAAATACTCCTTATGGCGATAATCTTCTCCGCCATGCGCTATATGGCGCGCTGCCTTTAAGCAATTATCGCAATGACCGCATTCGCCGCTATCTAACACGCCAAAATATTTTAAGATATATTGTTCTCGGCAACCCAGCTGATAAACGTATTGCTCCATCTCATCTAGTTTTTCATAAGCCCGGGCGGCTTTATTTTTGAGATATTTAAAATCTAAATTTAAATCCTCGCTCGCCACTCTTTTTAAAATTTTAATTTCCGTTCCTCGAAAAGGGGCGCGATATTCTAAAAGGTCTTGTTCCGCCAATTTTTTTATAGTGCGAGCTAAAGAATCTTTTTTTACGCCGATAGCGATTGATATTTCCTCTAAACTAAAGTCCCAACCTTCATTCAACTGTAGAGAAAATTTTTCAAACAAAAGATTAACAACTTCAATTTGAGTCTTGGCTCGTTTACTAATCGCATTTAAGAGGGTGTCATAATCGCCTTGAGCTTTTAAAAAGCCATTAGCAGTTTTTTCATTGGGGCGAGAGAGATAAGATTCTTTTTCTAAAATTTTTAGAGCGGTGCCGACAGCCATTTCCGGTACATTTTCTGAAAGATTTTGAATAATTTCGGCATAAGTGACTAAAACTGTATCTTGGCCAATCATTTCATTGCTCTCGGACCAACGGACTAAGAGTTCGTAAATTTCTTTAATAATATGAGGTTCTGGGTTATCCCCTTTAATAAAGAATTCGCGCAAGTAACGGTCTTGAGGCGCATAAAACAATAAACAGAAGCTAGGCAAGCCGTCTCGTCCTGCCCGTCCAGCTTCTTGATAATAAGCCTCAACTGTTCCTGGTAAGTCATGATGAATCACAAAGCGAATATCTTTCTTGTTAACCCCTAAACCAAAAGCGTTGGTAGCAATAACCACTCGCGCCTTACCGCTCATAAAACTGTCTTGAACCCAATCCCGACTATTACTATCCATACCAGCATGATAAACAACCGCTTCTACTTCTCGTTCAACCAAGAGTTCAGCTAATTCATCTGCTTTCGCGCGCGTCCCCACATAAATAATTCCCGATCCGAGCGCTTCATCAGCGACTGTATCAATAATGTACTGAATTTTTTGACTATTACCGGCTTGGATAACGGCAAATTGTAAATTAGGACGAGAAAAACCGGTAATCACCTGCGTCGGGTTTTTGAGTTGCAACTGCTTAATAATATCTTCCCTTACTTCTGGGGTGGCGGTGGCGGTTAAAGCGACAACTGGAGGGCGCCCGACTAAATTAACAGCCTCCTTAAGCCGTAAATAGCTAGGCCGAAAATCGTGACCCCACTGACTAATACAATGAGCCTCATCAATAGCAAATAAAGAAACTTTAATATCTTTTAAACCAGCAAGAAATGCTTGATTATAAAAACGCTCTGGAGCAATATAAACAATTTTATAGTAGCCCGTTAATACTCTTTGCCAGCGCTCCGCTGACTCTTGAGGAGAGATTGAAGAATTAATGAAGGTAGCCGGAATACCCACTCGTTCAAGAGAATCAACCTGATCTTTCATTAAAGCAATTAAGGGAGAAACCACGAGAGTCACTCCATCTAAAACAAGAGCGGGTAATTGATAAATCAAGGACTTGCCGCCGCCGGTTGGTAAAATTACTAATGTATCTTTATTTTCTAAAATACTATCAATCGCTAATTCTTGACCCGGACGAAAAGATTCATAACCAAAATGAATCTCTAATAAATCTTTAAGTTGTTGTTTTTTTGCGGACATACCAATTAAATCTGTTGGCGGTTCTGATAAATACTTAAAACATTTTTAAAAAGAAACGCGATTGTTAAAGGACCAATACCTCCAGGGACCGGAGAATAAGCCGTTAAATAATTAACTGCTCCTTCTGGATTAAAATCACCGCGTACCCGTGCCTGGTCATAATTAATACCGATATCAATCACGATCGCACCTTTCTTTAAATTCTTAATTGAAAAAAAGTGAGGTGCCCCTAAAGCACTGACAATAATATCTTTATCCCAAATTTTATCTGCTTCCTCTTTTTTAGCTAAAACCACATCTTGGCAGCCAAAATCTAACAATTCTTTTTTTAACTCCTCGCCAAAAATAGGTGAGTTATACAACACACCTGCCTGTAAATCATTGTGATTGATTGTTGAACGTTCCAACATCAAACGTACAGCCGCTACCACTGGAGAAGTAACATTTTTTGGATGATCTGGTAAAAATCCGTCTGCATCTTTTTGAGGGTCCAGGGCCGCCATAATCTTTTCGGTTGGCAAATGTTCTGGTAAAGGAAGTTGAACCAAAACCGCATCAATATCTGAATCTTTATTGAGAAAATCTAAAATGGTTAGCAAATCATCCTCACTGCTTTCTTCTGGCAATTGGTATAAATGAGTATCGAAACCAATTTTTTTAGCTTCTCGTTCTTTCAAGCTAACATAAAGACGAGAGTCGGGACGGTCGCCTACTAAAACAATCGCTAAACTAGGATGCTTTTTATTTTTTTGCACCAAAGCAAAAACTTCGGCCGCAATGGCGTCCTTTACCTCCTCCGCCAAAGCGCGACCATCAATAACTTGTGTTTTCATATTTATTTATAGATAGGAAATCGCTTGCTTAAAGCTTCGGTTTGCTTTTTTATTTTTTGGAGAGCCTTTTCATCAGCAAAATTTTTCAGAGATTGGTCAATTAAAACCGCTAATTCTTTTATTTCTGCTTCTTTAAACCCTCGTGTAGTTACCGCCGGTGTGCCCAAGCGAATTCCTGATGGTTTCAGAGGTGGATTAGGATCATTAGGAATCGTAGATCGTGAGACCGAAATACCAGCCAACTCTAGAGCTTGTTCCGCTTCTCGTCCCGAAATCTTCTGTAATCGTAAATCTAACACCAACATATGATTATCCGTTCCTGAAGAGACCACTTTATACCCCTGAGCCATTAATTCTTGGGCTAAACACTGAGCATTTTTAATAACCTGGCGGCTATATTCTTTAAACTCCGGCTGCAAGGCTTCATAAAAAGCAACCGCTTTCGCTGCTGTCATGTTATCATGGGGCCCTCCTTGGTTTCCAGGAAAAACTGCCTGATCAATCTTATGAGCATGTTCGGCCTGACACATAATAATTGCGCCACGGGGTCCCCGCAAAGTTTTGTGAGTGGTTGTTGAAACAACATCAAAATAAGGAACTGGCGAATCTAATAAGCCGGCTGCAATTAATCCAGCAATATGCGAAATATCAGCAAAAGAATAAGCATTTACCGATTTAGCAATTGTCGCAATCTTTTTCCAATCCAAAGAACGAGAATAAGCGCTAAAACCAGCAACAATCATTTTTGGTTGTTCTTTTCGCGCCAACTTTTCTAAAGCTTCCAAATCGATTTCTTCGGTAGCGTCCGAAACCCCATAGTGAACAAAATTATAAAGATTGCCTGAAAAATTAACGGGATGACCATGAGTTAAGTGTCCACCATGATCTAAGCGCAAAGCTAAAACCTTGTCGCCTGGCTTTAAAAAAGCATGATAAACAGCCGCGTTAGCTGGAGATCCAGATAATGGTTGAACATTAACATGAGCCGCCCCAAACAACTGTTTCGCGCGAGCAATAGCTAGGTTTTCTACCTCGTCAATAATTTGATTGCCCCCGTAATAGCGCTTTCCGGGGTACCCCTCGCTATACTTATTGGCTAAAGGAGTGGCTAAAGCCTCTAAAACTGCTGGTGAAGCGTAGTTTTCTGAAGCAATAAGCTCAATCTCCGCCTCTTGGCGAGCGGTTTCGCGGTCCACTAAAGACCAAACTTCACCGTCTGTTTGTGCTAAATTAGAATAAATCATATAGGTAGGTTTGCTTCTTTATGATAAGTGAGCCGTTGCTGCTTGTCAAAATTTAATTTTTTTAACCATATGCGCCCCGGCTAAACGATACCCTTGTTGGCGATAATATGATCTCACCCCCACTCCAGCTAGAATAGCTAATTTATCAGCTCCAACCTCTTGAACAATTTTTTCTGCTGTTTTTAATAATTCCTTACCCAAACCTCGATGTTGCACCCGAGCTTTTTTTCCAACCGGCACCAATTCGCCATAAACATGAAGTTCTCTAATTAAAGCGGGGGCAATCATACTATCCGGACTAAGACGTAAACGACAGAAACCATATAAAGTTTTACCCCCCAAACTTTCCGCACTGATAAAATATTCCTCACCCCCAGCAGCCTCATATTTTATGGTGCTAATTTGATAACTTTCTAATTCTGTCTGCTCTTTCGCTTCCCGGCAACGAATACAACCACAACTCACGCCTTGTTGCTGCATGACCTGGCGCAGGTTAGTTACCTTATTGCCAGCGAGAATTGACTCTCCGGGAATATCGCGAATTAATCGAATAATACGAACATAAGGAGGCACAATCTTTTTACAGGCAATAATTAAATGTCGTAACTCTTCATCTGTATAGGGTTGATAATGACCATCACGCCACCATTTATAGAGAGTGCTCCCCCGGGTCACTACCGTAGGGTAGAATTTAATTTGATCAGGTTGAAAACGAGGATCGCTAAACAATAATTTAAATAAGGCTAAATCTTTTTCCGGAGTAGAACCAGGCAAACCAGGCATAATATGGTAAGTCACTTTTAAACCAAAATCGCGCAACCCCTTAGTTGCCTCGGCAATCGCGCTAACTCCGTGACCTCGGCGATTAAGGCGCAAGATTTCATCATCAGGTGCCTGCACTCCAATCTCAGCGCGAGTACAACCTAATTCCGTCATCTGCTTTAATTCTGTTTGATCAATATAGTCAGGTCGTGTTTCGAGCGTTAAGCCAATAATTTGATAAACAGCTTTTTCATTTTTACGTTGCTCGGTTATTAAAAACTGTTTTAAATCCTTAAGCGACAAACTCTTGCGATATGGTTCCGGATGACTCTTAAGAAGCTTAAACCAAGATTCGCGATTAGTATTTGTCCAACTCTTTTGTTTTTTAAGCCGAGCAAAATCATTAGCCGCCCGAAAACAGTTAAGAATAAACCAATATTGGTAACGGTCTGGTAGGTAACTCCAGGTACCGCCAATAACAATCAACTCAATTTTAGTGGGATGATGGCCATTTTCTTCTAAAGACTGAAGTCGTAATAAAGTCTGGTGGTAGGGGTTGAAATGGCAACGTAAAGCGCGCATGACAGCTGGCTCATTAGGTAAATAACTGACCGGCACCCCCGGTTCATTAGGGCAATAAGCACACGACCCTGGACAGGGATAAGGCTTTGTTAAAACGGCTACCGGAGCGACTCCAGACAAGGTGCGAACCGAGCGTTTACGCAAAAGGCGCTCAAACTGGTCAGAATTTAGTTTTTTTGGCAAACCTTTGCTATTTTTTAGTTGCCGATAGGTGGCTAAAATTTGGGCGTTAGTAATACTGCTAAGCTGGTAGCGCTTGCATAAATCTCTTTTAGCGGCTGATAAATCATCCTTGGTTTCTAGCTTATGAGCATAATTTTGCAGTAGATCCTTGATTGCTTCCTCCATATTTTTGGGCTATAATTAAAGCGTTTAGTATTTAAATTATAAAGTAAAATCTATGAAAAAACTACTCTGGGCGTTACTTTTGACTCTGCCATTTGTTATGGCGGCACCGGTAGCTGCTCATGCTTTTTCAGTCAAAGCCGTGGATAATTACACCCTGGCGAGCACCGAAACCTCTGAAGGTAACTTGTACGTCGCAGGTAACATGGTCAAAATTGATGGTCATGTTACTGGTGATGTCATTGCTGCTGGACAAAATATCACCATTGAGGGTGTGGTTGATGGCGATGTTATTGGTTTTGCTCAAGCTATCACTGTTAACGGTGAAGTTAAAGGCAGTGTTCGGGTTTTTGGTCAAAATATTAATCTTAATGGTACCGTTGGACGCAATGTTAATACCTTCGGTTCCAATATCAATGTTGGTTCTGCCTCCCAGATTGATATGGACTTAATGACTTTTGGTGCTTGGGGCAATTTTGATGGTTTAGTGAAAGGCAGTCTTCATGGTGGTTTAGCGCAAGCTAATATCAATGGCAAAGTGGGTCAAAATGTTGATTTAAATTTAGAAAGCAACAGCCCAAAAGCTAATTTGGTTTTGGGTCCGGAAGCAGTAATCGGCGGCAACTTAAAATATGTCTCTCCTGCCGAAGCAGAAATTACTAACCCGGGAGCAATCAGTGGAACTGTTGATTACCAAGCGGCTCGTCAAAAAACTACCAACTGGAGCGAAGAGTTTATGAATAAGTTTTTTGAATTAGGTAGTTTAATTTTGATTGGCTTAGTGCTCCTTGGTTTAAAGAAAAAATCTTTTACCGCTGTGTCAGAAATAATGAAGCAGAAACCCTGGGCTTCCTTGTTGTTAGGTTTAGCCGTTTTAGTGGTCACACCGATTGTCATGATTATTCTTTTAATCACGGTTATCGGCATTCCTTTAGCTCTACTCTTATTAGCTGTTTATCTTATCCTAGTAGGGGTGGCCGCCATTTATTCCGCTTATTACCTAGGTTTATTAGTGGCTGATGGCTTAAACAAAAAACCAATTAATCCTTTTGTTGCCTTAATTGTTGGTCTTCTAATCTTAGTAATTTTAAGCGCTATTCCTTTTATCGGCGGACTATTCTCCTTCTTGTTTATTTTATTCGGTCTGGGCGCTCTTGCTCTTAACATTAAAAAGAATCACCTATGTTAAATCCTGAAATTTTTAAAGCTTACGACATCAGAGGAGTTTACGGCGTCGATTTTGACGAAGCGGCTGCTTACCAAATTGCCTTAGCCTATGTCGCTTTAAGAAAACAGGATAGTGATTATTCTCCTGACCAACCGCTTCAAATAGCGGTTGGTAGGGATATGCGTGTTTCTTCGCCTCAATTGCAACAGCAAATTATCAGCGCGCTAGTCGCTTCAGGGGTAACAGTTTTTGATTTAGGTTTAGTCTCCACCCCAGCCTTTTATTTTGCGGTGGCTGATCAATCCTTGGATGGAGGTATTATTGTCTCGGCCTCTCATAACCCTGGAGAATGGAACGGCTTTAAAATTGTCCGCCATAAAGCGATTCCAGTGTCTGGTAGCAGTGGTTTGTTGTGGATGCGCGACTGGATTAATTCTGGACAAAAGTTGAACTCTAAAGAAACTGGCAAAATATTCAAGGTGGAAAAAACAGCCGAAAGGCAGTTAGAGCACGACTTAAATCACGCGTCTTTAAAAGACATAAAACCTTTAAAGATTGTCGCTGATAGCGCCAACGGTATGGGGGCGCAATACTTGGAATTATTGGCTGAAAAATTACCAGGAGAATTCTTAAAGTTAAACTTCGATTTTGACGGCACCTTTCCAGCTCATGAAGCTGACCCTTTAAAGGAAGAGAATGTTCAGCAATTACAAAAAGCGATTAAAGAGCAGGGAGCGGATTTAGGAATCGCTACTGATGGCGATGGCGACCGAGTTTTCTTTGTTGATAATGAAGGGCAAACGATTGAACCAGCCATTATTCGCGGCCTCTTAGCCCGCTCTTTCTTAAACGATAAACCTCAATCAAAAATTGGTTATGATGTGAGGCCGGGAAAAATTACTGAAGATTTAATTTTAGAGAGTCAAGGAAAGCCAGTACTCACCCGTGTGGGCCATTCTCTGATTAAGGAACAAATGCTAGCTGAAGATATTTATTTTGCAGGAGAATCCTCTGGACACTTCTTCTTAAACTTAGATTTAGGCTGTTTTGAAATGCCTAATATTATGATTTTAAGATTACTACAAGAATTTTCCCAAGCTGGTCAGCCGCTGACAGAATACCTGAAGCCCTATCGCAAATATTATGCTTCCGGAGAAATTAATCGGGAAGTTCAAGACAAAGCCGCTGTAATTAAAACTTTGTCGGAAAAATACGCCCCTGGAAAGCTAAGTTTTCTAGATGGCGTAACCGCTACTTACCCTGATTACTGGTTTAATGTCCGCGGATCTAATACTGAAAATAAAATGCGCCTTAATCTCGAGGCTATTAGCCCAGAAATTATGGCGCAAAAAAGAGATGAAATTCTAGATTTAATGAAGTAAGGAAATTATAAAACCGACCCCATCTCGGGGCCGGCTTTTTTTTATTTTTTACGCTGCACCTCCAAAGTACATTTAGTCATTAAAGCAGCTAAAGCACCTATGGCTGCTAGAATAGGGGAAAGGGCGGCACCCACCACAGCAAAGGTCATCGGAAATTCTACCACCACCTTACCTTTTTCATCTTTAACAATAATCTTTTGAATATTACCCTCTTTAACCAACTCTTTCACTTTAGTAAGAAGTTCGGAGCCGTAAATTTTAAACTGTTCAACATTGTCAGTAGAATTATTAACTTTTGAGGAATTCTGTTTTTGAGATTGAGTTTTTTTACTATTAGTTTTTTTCGTGCTAGTTTTTTTAACAGGCATAAATTTATTTATTTTTTTTATAATAAAGAGAATTAAAAATAATAAAAAGCATTTCTAATTGATTAACTGCTGAATTAATCATGAAGCGCTGATTGCTATCTTTAATGTCTGTACTTAAAATACAAAAAGCTTTTAAATCAAAATTGTCTTGATTAGAAGCAATTAAAGAGCAGCCATCCACAGAACAGGTGCCATTCAATAAATCATGATTATCAACTTTAACGCGCTCAATCTTTTTATTACCTCGGCTGATAAAATACTCGTGCAAAGTTTTCTCTTGATGGGTTTCTACCATACGTAACAACACCCAATCGGTAGGAGCTAGAGCTAGAATTCGTTCTGCGGTATGAGCAAACAAAGCTTGAATATCTTTTTGACTTTCGGGATACTTATTAACTGTAGAAAAAATTTTTTTCATTTCCTCTAATTGAAGATTAATAGATCCAATATATTTAAAAGTCTCCCGTAAACGCTCCTCCAGTTTTTCTTGGGTTTTGCGATATTTATCTACTTCTCTAAAATAAATTCCCAAGAGAGTGGCCATCAGCACAAAAAGGATAGAAATTATTAAAGACTCTGAGGTTCCTTCTGATAAACCAAGTAGACGCACTTCTAACAAAGGGGTTCCTACTACCGCTAAAATATTAAGACCAATAAAAATTAGAATTATCTTTTTGAGGCGCTGATGTTTTCTAATCATATTTTTTAGAGTTGGAGGTTTTTAAGTAATAGGCCGACAAGAAGGTAGCAAGAGGAGCGGCTAAAGAAAGTCCAATTGCTCCAACAAAAGTACGAACAATTTCGGTGGCAATATCTTCATGATTAATAATTTGTGCAACTGTTAAAAAAGGTTCTTGATTTACATTAAACAACAAGACTAGGGGCAAAGAAACACTGACATAAGCTAAAAAGAGAGTATTAATAATGGCCCCTAAATGAGTCCGACCAACTGACATCCCCATCTTGAAAACCTGTCTCGCTTTAAGTTTGGGGTTAGCTTCCTTAATTTGATAGACAGATTCAATTTGTCCAACCACAATATCATCAAGAACCCCAAGGGTGCCGATGATAATAGAAGCCAGTAAGAGGCGATAAAAATCAATCGGAACTTGGATAGCGTCAATTAAAAAAATAATTTCTTCATTGGCTGCCCCAGAAAGGCGACTTAAGTCACCAAATATCCAGGCCAGCAAAGCTGTGATAATCAGAGAAATCCCAATACTTAAAATAGCGATGTGAGATTTTTTATTCCAACCCTCAGTTAAATAAATTAAAGCTAAAAGAACTGCGAAAGATATTGCAATGCCCGTAAATAATGGATCATAACCTCTAAAAACCGCCGGTACAAGAATCTTAATAATCAGGAAAAAACTAATAAGTAAAGAAAATAAAGCCATTAACCCCTTTTTGCCCCCAACAAATAAAACCACAACAACAAAGAGTAAGGCTAAATAAACTAAACTATTGGTTCGCACAAAATCAGTAACATAAAAAGAGTAATCACCCTCACCGTTACTGTTGTAATTAATAATTACTCGGTCCCCCTCTTTATAAGCTCTAGCAGAAACAACATCTAAATCGGACACACCGTAATAGGTTTTTGTCTGCCCTTTAAGGGGTCCAGTCAAAATGCCCAACTCTAAATTTTGCTGAATAACACTAGAACCATTTTCTCTAAAAACCTCTCGTTGCTCTAAAATTTTTAAAATTTTAGCCTCAGCAGAATATGATTGATTGAGATTTTCTTCTTGAGCATGAACCGCCACTGAACCCACCCCCAAAAAAATCAGACCTGCGATGACTATTAATAAAATCTTCTTCATATTATGATTATACCAGAGAAAAAAGAATAATAAGAGGTTTATGTTGAATGGTTTATTTTTTTTAATATTAGTTATAATTTTAGCAGTAGGTTTGATTTTTACCTGGTTTTGGTCCAAGAAAGCAAGGCTCTGGTGGTGGATACTTGTAACTTTATACACCTCAATCAGTTTATCCTTAGCAATTATAGGTTTAGCTAGCAGCACCCTACCTGTTATCAAACCAATCACTACCCCAAACACAACCGCCCCTCATTGCTACCTGGTTGATCGTGTAGTTGACGGCGATACTTTTAAAGTTTGGCAAAATGGAAAATCTGTTACTGTGCGTTTGATTGGAATAGACACCCCCGAAAGTGTTGACCCACGACAAGAGGTGCAATGTTTTGGCAAAGAAGCTTCTGAATACACAAAAAAGTTATTAGAATACAAACAGGTCTGCCTAGTTGCAGACCCAAAAATTGGAGAGTTTGATAAGTATCAAAGATTATTGGTTTATGCCTACCGCCAGAGTGATCAACTCTTTATTAATGAGCATCTTATTTCTCAAGGGTATGCTCATGAATATACCTACGGACCAATTTATAAACACCAAAATGATTTTAGAGAAGCTGAATCTAAAGCTAAAGAACAAAAATTAGGGTTATGGGCTGAGGGGGTATGTGATGATTTTAAAGACAGAAAAAGTCCTTTTGAAAAATTTGAATTAATAAAACTTATTTTAGAAGAACTAAAAAAGCGGTGATAATATCACCGCTTTTTTTGAATTGATTAATACCTTGTCATGATTTCAGTATCGTTATTAATAATTTTGTAAGCAAGAATTTTTCCACTCTCGCCTCTCTTTAATAACTGCACTCTTTGATTAGGGTTGATGTCAAAATTAGCTTTCTCTTCTTCGTTTAACCACTCTAGAGGAATTTCTTTTTCATTCTCTACTTTGAGATAACGATAAGCGCTAATTCCTCCATTTTCATTGCGAGCAACTACCTCATATACCCCTAAATGAAAAAGTCCTAACCGATGTTCATCCTCATCATTTAAAATTTCAACTTTTGCGCCACTTTTATTGGTATCATATTTTTGATACTGCTCAATTTCAGACATTTTTTTCTCGTAATCTTCTTCACTAATTTGTTTGTAAACAAGGATTTTGCCATTATCATCCCGACTCCAAACCTCTACTTTGGCGGTTGGAGAAATATTAAACTCTAACCGTTCATCTAGAGTCATTAGTGAAGCATCGGCTACATCCACAACTTTACCTTCTTCTACAACATTTTCTTCAAACTTAAGCCACGACTTGAGAGTGGGTTTATCGTTTATTACTCTAAAGGAAAAATAGAAAAAAGCGGAAACGGTTGCAATAATAATAGTGATAAATAAAATGATTTTGAGATTTTTATTCATATATTTAATTAGTAACATCGTCCCCATTGACCCACAGAAATATCAGAAGAACTCATTGAACTGCCATCACCCCAGACTGCTTCGTTAATACTATTAATCTTAAGAACAAGGGTTTCTCCACTTAAATATCCCATTAATGGCCCAGTAGAAGTCTGATAAACACACTTGTTTGTTTGAGCATTATACTGCCCTACACAATAAATAGGCGATAATTGATCAATCTGCTTCACGCCCGTAATACACGTATCACCATTACTTATACTTGAAGCTTTGATTAAAGAAACGCATCTTGTGATACCACCACTAGTTAGGGTGCTGGATTCATTAAAGGTATAATTTGGAGCATAAAGACCACAATCACCAATGCCGTTATGAGCTGAATAAGCTGCACCCCTAAAAATTGGTTCTGTGCCACAAGCTCCACAATCTGATGAACAACTAAAACAACTCTCTGAAGAATCGCAAGTACCGTTGTTATTACAGGATGTAACAGGAACACAATCACCAGGACAGAAAGTAGCCTCGTCAGCAGTGGTATCACAATAACCATCACCGCACTCCGCACAACTACCCCAAGCCGGATCGGTTATTACCACCTTATTAGTAAGATTAGTTTCAGGGCCGGCTGAGTAAGTAAATGTGTCATTTGTGCCAACAACTGCCTGACCGTAAGACAGACTAGGTCTTGTTACAAAAACCCCTGCACATAAATTTGTATTTGCGTCATACTCCCCATAACAAAAATCTGGTGATAATATTTTAGAATTATTACCTTCATAATATTTGGGAGCAATCCCTTTTAAACAGAGATCACCTGTGCACATCTGATTTGTGCTTCTGAATAAAGCGGTGCAGTTGGTGTGTTTGTAACCAACACCATCATCGGGTGTAAAATTCTTTGTATCAAAAGAAATTGGATTAGACCCTCCTAAATGAGCGGAAGTAATACCACACGCTGGATAAGGAGCGGGGTTTGACCAATTTAACCCATGCTGGACATAATATATGCCACCACTGTAAACACCTTGAGGACTACTGTCACAATCTGCATTATAAGTGCCGCAATCCACAGAACAGTTAGCCGTGGTCTCACCATTGCCGCAAATCCCATCACCACAACAATTGGTTTGACTAACTCCGTTGGGAAAACTGGACATAAAAGATTCCCACTCCGGTGAAGTTCTGTTAGGAATAAAATAATCCTCATTAGAAACATTTTTAAAACACAAAGAAAAAGAAGAGAGAGTACTATCAGGAAGTCGTGGTTTAAATTCCGGACTAGCTGGGGTTTGTTTATTTAAACGATAGAACTCTTGCGGGTTCACGCCCGCCCTAACATTACTTGAAGCAACAAACAATAATAACAGGGAGGTGCTGATAATTATCAGTAAAAGCCAATCTGTTTTTTTGAAAGTCATATAAATAATAGCCTATTTATTAACCAATTTAATTATAACCTAGTTTTAGTATATAAAAAAGGGGGTATTTTAAATACCCCTTCTTTAATCTTTAATTAGCCTCACACCACACCCTAAGTATTTTTTGCTGGTGTAGCCATGATAGGTAAACAAGCAATTGGATATGATGGCCAAATTGTAGCCTCCAAAAAAGATGTCACTCCCCCAAAAAATAGCATCCGTACCTAAACCAGAAAAAGCTTTGTCGCCATCATCTGGATTAAAAAATCCATTAGGTAAAGCTGTAAAACCTGTTTGATTGTTGGCTGTTAAGCGAGGATTAAGCCAATGACTTGTGCCAGTCTCCATAATTTTGATGCCTGTGGAATTCATATCTCCATTGTCAATAAATTCTGTAAATTCATCAAAATCTTCCCTGTTTGGCAGGTGCCAGCCAGTAATTAAAGCCCTTGAGTCATTAGCGGCGGACCAGTTATACAAACCACCATATTCAACGCCGTTTTTAGGATCATGTTGATACCAACAATAAGCACCGACATTTGAATTTTTCCATTCTTCAATATTTTTAATATAAAGAATGGGGTCGCCATTGCTGTAGTGGGCGCCGCGGAAGTTTTCTTTCATCCAAACCTGATTACCAATCTTAACAATGCGATACAAATTGCCATCATAATCATTAATCGCATAGGTTTCAAATTGCAAAGTATCCCCCGAACTTTCTCCAAATTTATTACTAGATTTAAGTGTATAGTTATAAACTTTAGCGAGGGTAAGACCTTCAATTTTGACACTAAGATCCATTGATTGATCGCCACTGACTTGAGGTAATTCAGATTTTCTTACTTCCTCCCCCTCAGACCAATACTCAAACCAACAACGAGCCTCAGTATTAATTGGATTAACTACTCCTTTTAAAACCGCCTCTGTTTTAGTGATGTCAGTAGCTGTTTGTGTGATCACCAACGGTTTGAACGAATCAGTAAAAGTCAGAACATCACCATACCCCACCCCGATCGCATTAATTGCGTAGAAACGAAGATAATAAGTCTGGTTTGGAGCGATGTCATTAATTATGGCGGAAAACAAACTAGGATCACTATAAGAATGACTCAAGCCTTGGTATTTTTTATCTTCTATACCAGGGTTTTCCTCTAAGCTAAGACAAAATCCCTTTTCATAAATATCCCCACCCCCATCAAAGACAACTTTTCCAATTGCTCTAAAATTATTTGAATAAGGGGTCACGCTGACAGTTTCCACAACAGGAATTGTCACAATCGGGTCGGGTTTACACCCTAAAAAAATAAAAGTGGCCAAGAAAGCTATCGCCTTCCAGTAACCTAAAATGCTCAATAGTTTCATGGTTTACTATGTTTTTTATTAATATTTTAATGAACTGTGCCAATATTCTGGCATATTTTATTTATTTTGTCAATTAGAAAAAGTTAGCTTAAATACAAAAAGGGCCTTGCGGCCCATCTTTTTAAAAACATTATTTTAATTTTTAACCAACCTCACCATCTCTATTTCAGGAATAACAGCACCATTCAACATTTTAAACTTTTCATCTTTAATTATTTTGTCGGTCACTTCAAAGCCAATTTTTTTATAAAATTCTATTGCCTTTTTATTATATAAAGCTACACGAACAATGGTTTTTTTATGGGGGTTTAAAAACTTTTCAACTTCTAACCAAAGAGATTTTCCAATTCCCATACCCTGATACTCCGGCAGAACATAAATTGCCTGTAGTTGATTATATTCTGGATTTTTTACTGCATTACACAAGGCAATCACCTTTCCTTGGTCTTCAACCAATAATTTAAGTTCATTATTTTTTGTTTGTAAAATCTTTGCTTTACTTTCCGCTATTTTTTCAGGAGCTAATCTTTGTTCAAACTTATAAACAATGTCTTCTTTGGTAATATTAAACTCCTCATTGGGATAAGTATCTAACCAAGTTAAAAAATACACGTTGTGGAGTGCTAAAATGTCTTCTGGTTTGATTTTTCTAATTTTAAAATCGTTTTTTATATCCATAATTCCATTATATTTCTTATCAAATTATTTATCAAACCTTATTTTTAACAAAAAACGAGCTTTTAGACTCGTCTTTTCCAAATGGGGTGGCTAAGCGCAAAACTTGGCAAACTTTTTTGATAGAATATTTGGTAAATTAAAAGCCCAACTCATAAAATTATGGTTGGGCTACATTTAAATTTTATCAATAACTAAATTTCAAAATATTCTTTCAAGGGAACGCTGAATTTAAGATCTTCAAAATCAGCTTTTTGAAATTGCTTTATTGCATTAAGTTGTCTTTTTTTAACAACCCATGGAAGGTTTACACTATCCGCATTACAAATAAGTGATGGAGCGGCAATGGCGGCTGTTATTAAAAGGGCACCGAACTGAATAATTCCTGGCATTTTTGTAACAATTGCAAATACGGTGAAGGCCATGGAAATACACCAAGTAATAACATTTATATAGAACCAAAGCATGCGACGGCGATAATTTCTTTTTATTAAGTCCGTCATAAAAACAGTTTCCTGAAGTGTCATGATATTTATTTGTTTAGTTAATATTTTAATGAACTGTGCCAATATTATATCACATTTACTATATTTTGTCAACCAGTTTGTCTTCCCGCTAGGGGTCTAGCAAAAACCAAACAAAAAATAACCCCAATATTAGGGTTATTTTTATACATCCCCTTTAGGGGTGGCTAATCGAAAAACTTGGCAAACTTTTTTAATGGAATATTTGGTGAGTTGATATAAAAAAGACCGTTGATATTATCTCGGGTCTAAAAGATCTTTTAAAACACAAAGTATAAAACTAAAGCTATGCACAAATAATATGCTATTGCTCCACCTATTTGACCTGTAAAGTTTTTATAGTTTTGACTTCCTATAAAAGAAATCACAGAAAAAAACAAGGCAAAGAAACACATAATACCAGACAATGGATTAAAGCTGGCTAAACCAAATAATAATCCAGCGGTTGCAATAACCGAGGTTAGGACATATTTTTCTGATCTAAAATGATTAATATAGATGTTTGAGAGCAACATAAAAATCAAAGAAACAGAAAAAAGAAGGGCCAATAAAATTGCTAGCTCCATACTAAGACTGGATTCCCCAATATTAATATTCCGTGTGCTTAAAATTAAAGTACTTTCCATGACTTATATTTTTTAAATTAATATTTCAATGAACTATGTAAACAATATAGCATATTTACTATATTTTGTCAATTAGTTTGTCTTCCCATCAGGGGTTTGATAAATATAAAACAAAAACAACCCTAATATTAGGGTTGTTTTTTATGGGTGCCTATCGGGAATCGAACCCGAAATAACAGGACCACAACCTGCTGTGTTAC
>CAYLPC010000003.1:0-22402 GCA_964385475.1 uncultured Gammaproteobacteria bacterium
TACCATAAACAGATTCTTCATGCATCTGCTGGGTGCGAATTTGAAACTCTACCGCCTTGTTATCAGGCCCAAAAACAGTAGTGTGTAAAGATTGATAACCATTAGGTTTAGGAACGGCAATGTAATCTTTAAAACGATTAGGGTTGGGGCGCCAGAGAGTATGAACAATTCCTAATACTTTGTAGCAGTCATTAATAGTAGGCACGATTAAGCGAACGGCAAAAACATCATAAATCTGGTCAAAGCGGCGATTCTTATTTTGCATTTTTTTCCAGATGCTATACAAATGCTTGAATCGAACTTCAATTTCATAGGTTACTCCGGTTTCTTCAAGTCGGGGAACAAGTGTATCTTTTACTTTTTGAAAATAAAGATTGCGTTCAGCCTTTTTTTCCACTTCATACTCTTGTTCAATGCTGGCAAATTCTTCGGGGTAAAGGTACTTAAAACACAAGTCTTCCATTTGCCATTTTAAGCGCCAAATTCCTAACATTCCCGCGATAGGAGCGTAAATTTCTAAAGTCTCTTTAGCAATGCGCTGTTGTTTTTCTTTTGGTAAAACGTCCAGGGATCGTAAATTGTTAAGGCGGTCGCAGAATTTAATAAAAATAATACGGATGTCATCGGTCATGGCCAAAAACATTTTCTTTAGATTTTCTCGGTAACGCTCGATTCCGCGATACTTCAGCTTACCAAGTTTGGTTACACCCGCAACTAAGGCCGCCACCTCATCGCCAAAATTTTTTTTAATCTCCTCAAGGGTGACAGCCGTATCTTCAGGGACATCGTGAAGGATACCCGCCGTGACAGTGGCGAGATCAGCTTTAATTTCAGCTAACAAATAGGCGGTGTGCAGGGGGTGTTCAATATATGGCTCTCCACTTTTGCGATATTGACCCTCATGAGCAACCGCCGCAAAGTCGTAAGCCAGCCAAAGAATCTCAGCATCTGTGCCGGGATGATTTTCTTTAAATTTTTTGACAATCCGGTCTATGGTCATAACTTTTTATTTTTCCGACTTTTTGGTATAATTTAGTATATCATAATGACTAAAATTAAAGTAAGTCAATGAAAAAAAATTTTCGCCTTTTTTGTATAAAAATTGGCCTGGGAGTGCTTCTAATTAGCTGTCTTTTCTTGTTACCAACAAGTACCTTGGCGGCTACTGATTTAGAAATGGGCATTAGTCAGGTCGATCAGGGGATTGCTCTAGGAGCAACCTCTCCGATTACAGTAGTCGTGAGAGTGATTCAGGTCGCTTTGGGACTCCTCGGCATTATTGCCGTCTCTTTAATCATCTATGCCGGTTTTCTCTGGATGACTTCTGGTGGTAGCGAGGAGAAAGTTAGTCAGGCCAAGAAAATTATCCGCAATGCCGTTATTGGCTTGTTGATTATTTTATCCTCCTGGGGGATTACCTACTTTATCTTACAAAAACTTTTAGGTGCGGTCGGTACTGGCAGCGGCAACGACACGACGGGGGGTGTAAATGCTGGCAATTTTAGCTTAAGCACTTTGGGATCTTGTTCTATTGATACAGTTTACCCGGAGCCGGGCAGTGGCGATATTCCTCGTAATACCGCTATTTTAGTGACTGCGAAAGAGGCTTTCCAATTAAATACGGTTTGTTATGATGCCAACAAAAAGCCTTGCGCTTGTAATAACACATCAGCTTGCAATCGCTTGAATTTTCAAAACATTCAGATTTTTAAAACAGCCGATGGCAATGGCTGTGTGAATAAGGACTGCGCTGGTAATGTGACCGAAGTAGAAGTGTCTGTTCCATCTGGTGGGAAAACTTTAGTCCTGCGCCCTCTCGGCGCTTTAGGTAGCGCCAGCGGCAATGTAGAATATGCGGTGCGCTTAACTAATGATTTAAAAAAACAAGGCAACGGTGACCCTCTCTTTAAAGAATGTTCGTCTGACTTTTTAGAGTGGACGTTTGAAACTAACACCAAACTAGATTTAGAACCACCTCAAGTAAAACGGGGAGGTAATTTTCCTCCAGTAGATACGGCGGCGGATACTTTTCAGGTAAATTCTGCTGCTACCGCTGCTACCGCTAAGATTCAAGTGACTACTTGCCCTGGGGCTTATCGTTCAGCTTTGATTCAATCGGTTGTTCCAAGAGGCGGCTCTGTGGCGGCTGAAGTCACAGCAGACCCTGGCTATTCAGGAGTAATTACGGATTTCCTCGTACAAATCAAAGAGGATCAAATGCAGCTTTTTAGTGGCAACAGTTCTTTAGGCAGTAGCCAAATTGTAGATGGTAAAGCTACTTTTGCGGGCTACTTTGTGGTTGCTCCCAAGTCTTTGGTAGATGGCAATTCTTGGAATATCAAAATTGTGCCCGTGCGTACAGCGGACTCTTTAACTGTGGGGCATAATTCTTATGTGTTTGTCAGTCGCCGGTCCGGAGCGGGTAATGAAATTCTGATTCCTGAAAGCTGTTCCCCGACGGAAGTTGCGAGTCAAATCGTTTTATCTTTAAGTGGTAATGATAGTGTTAATATTTCTAGCTCCGGTAACGAAATTACTTTGTTCGCTAAAGAAGCTGGTCTCAAGGGTAATACTCTAGTGCTGGCTAGCAACAGCCGAGCTTTAACTTTATCTCCTTTTAGCGGTGGAGCTAACAAGAGCGATTCTTATGCTATTAAGGGAGCGAAGGATCAACCGATGAATACTGTAGTTCGAGTTGATTTTAATGAGGCGATGAATCCTATGGCTTTATCTGGTAAAGCAGATGAAGTCGCGTCATATGTCCGTTTGGTTAATGCCAGTTTACAGGCGCGTCCGGCAGGAGATATTTGCGGCGCACCTAAGGATTGTTTGTCATATAATTGTGAAGCCTCAGTTTGTGTAGGTAATTATGTAAGCGGCAATTTCTCTTTGAGTAATTTATATCAAACTTTGGAGTTCGTGTCTGATAAAGAGTGTGGCGTGAATAGTTGTGGTGAAAAAATTTATTGTTTGCCCGCCGCCAGCCAACTCGCTTTGCGTATTAATGCCGCTAATTTACAAACTTGCCAGAATAATAATGATTGTCAAGCTTTAGCTCCTTATTCGCAGTGTGTTTCTGGTGCTTGTCGCGATACCGCTGGTCAAAAAAATTACCCGGCGGCTAACCCCTTCCGTTTAGATGGTGCAGTTGACTTAGCTTTCAACTCTCTAGATGGTAATCGAGACTCAAAAGCTGATGGGCGTCCCAATGGGGTTTACAATTACTTTATAGAAGGGACTAATGATTTTAATAAGCGTGACGGATTTGAATTTTCCTTCTTTGTGAGTAGTGAAATTAATTTAACGCCGCCAAAAATATCCCTAACCTCGCCGCGTTTAGCGGAAACTGGCGTTTTAGCTACTCGCCCCGTGATTGTTGACTTTAATGATTTGATGATGGCCCGTACGCTGACTACTGGATCTTCAGTGATTGATAACGGACTTTCATCTACAGAACATAAATTGATTAATTTGCGCAGCTCCGCCAACAAACCTTTAGGTTATTGGCTGGAGTCTAAAGATTTAGAAACTGGCAATCCTGATGGTCGCCCTGACTACACCTCTTTGCAGATTAAGCATTCTGATTTTTTTGAGTCAGTAACCTATATTACTCAAATTGGTTCCGGAGTGAAAAATATTTATCAAAATTGTTTTAAACCCAGCATGGGGCCGTCTTGTCTCAGTCTGACAGAGGCGAATCCTTCGTGCTGTTTTGGTAGTGGTACGAATGCTTTAGACGCAGCCGGTAATTGCATTCGCTAATTATTATTTACTTATGCGCCATTCCGTGAAAAAAATTATTTTAATTATCGCTTTAACCTTAGTGACGCTAGGACTAGCTACGACAGCTTATGCTTCTCTAGATGTTGGGGTTGGTGCTGTAGATAGTAATATTAATTTAAGCTCCAGAGGACCAATAGAAGTGGCCACTCGGGTGATTAATATAGCCATGGGTTTGTTGGGAGTAATTGCTTTAGGTCTTATTCTTGCAAGTGGTTATATTTGGATGACAGCTGGCGGGAACGAAGAAAAAATTACTCAAGCTAAGAAGATATTAAAGAATGCTAGTATTGGTTTAGTCTTAATTTTATCAGCTTGGGGAATTGCATATTTTGTTTTAACGCGCCTAGTTGATAGTACTGGCGGTGGGTCAGGTAATGATGGGTGTAGTAATGGTACCGTAGTTTCCTGTGGTTGTGGCGGAGCGCAAACCTGCAACAGTGGTGTTTGGGGACCATGCTTAGGCTCTAGTTGTGATCCTGGTACTGGCGGAGAAGTGAGTTGCGATGGTAAGCCAGCTCTAGGCGGCTGCCAAGCTGATGAAAATATTTGCGGGACTGATTATCGCTGTAATACTGACACTTGTTTATGTGAGAACAAAAAAGGTTTAGGAGAATCATGTGATGCTAATGAGACTGATGGTGATAAGTGCAACCCCGATAGTTGTTTGTGTGAAGGCCCGCCAGTAATTACTAATATTAGTCCTACGGGAGGATTTTGTAGTAATGATCAAAACCGAGGCTGTAATAGTAATGAAGATTGTGCTAATGGCGGTCGCTGCGATATTAATACGCCTAATGGAGCAGCTAATAATTTTCTGACTATTTACGGTTATAACTTTGGCACGACTGCTGACTTGTTTCAAAATATTTTAACTAATATTGACTTTGAAGAGGGAACCCCTGGTTCTGTGCCGCGTGACTGGAGTACTGCTCGTCAACAAAACTCTAATGTGGGTATTAGTCGTGATGAGGCTCGTTCTGGTAGTCAAAGTATGAAAATGCAGCAAGGACCTAATTTAAGTTACCCCGGTAGCTGCACCCAAGCAATTTGTACAAATTTACCAGGCTGTTCTTGGAGTGCTGTAAATCGTACTTGTACCTTTAATGCAACAGATTCTGCTCATTTAACAGCTCCAGCAGTGTATCGTGAAGGCGAAACTTTGGTTTGGGGGAATAGTAATAATATTATGTGGGCTAAGTTAAGTTACAACTTGGCGCCATTAAATTTTCAATTAGGAGAGACTTATTCTATCCGTTTTTATTATAAAGGACACAGCGATTCAGCGATTAGTGTGATGGTCGGATCTAGTTTAGGTTTTACGACTCAATGTGTGGACTATGGTTATTATGCCGCCCTCAAGCCTGGTTACACCTGGGATGGCGCTAAAGTAGTGCCAACACCACCAAGTAATGATGATCCTTGTAGCCCTAATTTTGGCAGTACTTGCGCGGACCAACCAAATTATTGCTGTGTTCAAGCACCTTATCAGAAAAAGTGTTATCGCCCCTTAGTCTTACCCGCCATTCCTTCCGGTACAACTGATGATTGGACGATGTACTCTTATACTTTCCAATATACACCAGAGATGGCTTCTTGGCTGGATAAGAGTGGTAAAAAATTAATTGAAGTTGGTTTATCTATTGGTTATAACAGCACAAGCGCCCAAGGAACTAATTTTTATTTTGATGATTTTACGGTCACAAAAATTTTGTCTAACGGCCAGGTGTCTTTTATGGGTGCAAATGAGAGTCAAGCGCAGTTGGCTAATTTCCCCAAACTTTTAAACGCCAATTGTGTTAGTTATTGGACTGACAGGCAAATCACTATTGCAGTTCCTTCAGGAGCAATGTCTGGTCCTATGATGGTGCGCCGAGAGGCAGTCGGAGATAATAACTCTGATACGACCAGTGATGATGTCGGTCCAAAAATTCCTGATTTTGTTCGCAATAATGTTTATCGTCCCGGTTTATGTCAGATTAGTCCAGATCAAGGACAGTTAGGAGACAAGGTTTCTTATCAAGGCGTCAATTTAAAAAGCTCAGTCGCTTATTTCGGTGCCTATAATAGCGCCTTTAGGGGAATTAATTCTTCTTTTAGTGGCGATAATTTATCAGGTCAGACTTTAGCTCCTAATATTGTTCCCGGGCAAACAACTACTTTTGTGGAACGCACGCTTGCAGGAATCAATCAAAAAAGTAACGCTTTAAAATTTGTTAAAAATCAAGACCCAGAAATGGGCCCATATATTTCTGGTTTTTCGCCAAGCTCTGGCCCGGCCGGTCAGTATTTAACAATTTCTGGAAAAGGGTTTGGTAATATGCGCGGCAGCCGCCAGGTCTTTATTGGTAATCAAGAGGCTTCTTATGAATTCCCGGAAGTGTGTGCTAATTCAACCTGGAATGATAATCAGATTATTGTAAAAGTTCCGAATGGCTTAAGTGCGGGAGCTCAACAAATCAGAATCAATCTAGGAGACACGGTTATTAATTCTGATCTTTTAACACCAAACAATACTTTCCGTTTTGATCCTACTGATTCTTTGAAAACTAGTTTGTGTAAGATTGATCCGGAACGCGGGCAAGTAGGCGATCCGGTTACTCTGTGGGGAGAATATTTTGGAGATAATGGCACTAGAGCCTCGGTGGTGTTTAATCGTGGTATCAGCACTTCTTCGCCGATTATGAAAGATGGTCAGGCTGATAAGATTATAACAGCCGTTCCAATTAATGCGGCTGGTGTTCCGGCGATTACTGGACCGGTTCATGTTCTAAAAAATAGTGCTTGGGGTAATGAATTAAACTTTACGGTTGGTAAGTGTGCTGCCAATAATGAATGCAGCGCCTCCTCTCCGATTTGCTGCCCCAGTGGGACTTATAAGTCAGGATCTTGTTCAGCAGACTTACTAGGGTGCTACTTCCAAGTGCCTAACTCTGTTTATGAGACCAAGTTCGATACCGGTCTCACAGGAGCAACGCCTACAGAAACTTTTGATAGCTGTGGAGCGATGGCAACTTTCTTTAACGCCTGTCAGGTTGGGCAATTCTGCCCCAATTCCCCAGGGAAATGCTCTCCATTCGACGGTTCTGTTTCTGAAGTCGTCGGAGCTTGTGGCCAAGGTTTACAGCCTTGTGGCAATCTTGATTATTGTAAAACTAATAATTGTTCTTATAACCAAGCGACTGATACCTGCCGCGTGGATAGTTGTCTCTTAGAACAATCATTTACTTATTATTTAGGTGGCGAAGCTTATACCGGAACAACTTCTTGTCGACCTTACACTAATACTGCTGGGCAAACATCCTTTGTTAAGCATTTGGCTGTTAAAACCTCTTGTCCTGACGGTTGGCAAGCCGCCGGTAATGGTTATTGCGTTGGCAATACCCCAGTCAGTTGTAATTCTTGTGAGAGCGGCTTTAATTGTGTTGCTGATGATTATCAACAAGATGATTTAGGGGTCTGCGAATCTGCTAAATTATGTAGCGGTAATGCTTATTGCGGATTGAACCCGAAACAACCAGGACAGTTAGCCTGTTTAAGTCAGGCGCCGAAGTCATGTGATTGTTGTTGTGAAATCGGGCAAGATACCCGCGATTGCTGTGCGCCCTTAAAGTGCGGCGGAACCTGCGGTAGCGACACAACTGATGATGGCACGGGTTACGGTTTCTGTACTGGCTGTTCCGATGCCGGTAGTACTACCGCCGAAAGAGATGCTGCCTGTAATTGTTCTTCTACTAGCGGTAAGTTCTGTGATATTACCAAGCCCAGCGGTGCTTGTGTTGATTGTGGTGCTCTTGATGAATCAGGATGTTTAGCTCATAGCACTCAATGCTGTTTCGATGAAGCGAGTCAGACTTGTCAGGGTGGCGATGGTACTAAATTAGACAATGGTCGCTGCGCCTACTATGACTGTCAGGTGGACAATAAGACGGTTTGCGATAAAACACCAGCAACTACCGGACGTTTTAAGGATCTAAGCACCTGTCAGGATACTTGTCCTAAAGATCCAAAAACTGTTTGTGATTTAGCTAAGGATGCGGCTGATTGTTCTCGTTATGGCGCTTGTTGTTTTGATGCGAAAAATCAGAAATGTATTAATGGAACTGATAAAATTGTTTCCGGTAATGACGGTATAAATTATTGCGGCTACTACAATTGCGATCTGGCGACTAAAGAATGTGGTACGGAGGCTGTGGTTAACGGTCAATATTTAGGATTAGCTCAATGTCGCGATATTTGTAAAAGAGGAGCTTCACAACCAGGTAACACCTGCGCCTCTTCTAGCGTTAGTTCTTGTGACACCAGTATTTGCAGCTCACCTTACAAATGTTTAGGTGATGGTCAAAGTAGTCTTGATTGTGGAATTTGTTGTTGTACGCCTGGTGAAAAAGATGCCGAAAGCGGCTTAACCTGTTTGGCTGACAAAGGTAATTGTTCCGGCGGAGATCGCGGGTTATTCTGTGGTTGTAAATCTGATAGTGAATGTGGTGGTACTGTTGGTTGCGGTACAGATACTTGCTGTCATGCTCGTCCTCAAGTGGTTGATATTCTCCCAGTTAATGATCAAAAAAATGTCTGCCGTAATGCCCAGGTGCGAGTTCGTTTTAATGAAAGAATGGATTTAAATACCTTGCCGGATAATATTTTGTTAATTGAAGAAAAATCTTATGGCAGTGGCGTTTGCTCCGATGGTGTCATTGTGGCCGCCGGTGCTCCCGACGAACGTTCTTTTGTTGCTAAGATAATTGATCGCGTAAAAACTTGGTTAGGACAAACTCCATCGGCAATCGCCGCCTTCCCCGCACCAGGAAAACTTTATTGTACGGTTCCAGCCAACTTATCATTTGAGGCCTCATATTATAATGACCAACCGGCTACTAATGTTTATATCCAGCCGCATCGTCTTTTAGCGGCTGAGGCTAACCACTTTGTGTTAGTTAAGGGTGATGAAAACTCTGATAGTAATAGTGGCGTTTTAAATGCTTATGGAGTGGGCATGCAAACTGGAGGCGAAGCAACTTTCAATGGCCGAACTTTCAGTAACGTTCGTTTAAGCAGCTTCTCAACTCTCGGCGATGGTGCAAGTCAAAACGGATTATGCACTATCAGTTATGTGGATGTCACCCCAGATTCTATTTTGATTAATACAGAAGAGGGTGATATTAGTGATGATAATCCAAGTAGTTCTTTATTTGATACGAAGAATGACAATGATCGCGCTTTATACGCACGAGCATACAGCTCTGATAAGCAAATTCTCCAACCCGTTCCTGGTTATAGTTGGGGGTGGCGCTGGCAGATAAGTGATGATACGGTCGCTCAATTAGTGCCTTTAAGCGGTTTGACGCCTGACCAGAAAGTAGTCCGCAGTGTTTCTGGAATAACAGATCAAAGCACTGATGTTAGTGCCTCTGTGGATATGACTAGCATTAACAACAACATCAGCACTGTGGGTAATGGTGAGAATGACAGCACAGAAGTTTATGTTTTCTTGTGCGCCAATCCTTGGCCGACGGTACGCAACGGCTTATGGCAGCCTTGGTATGATAAATGTGTTAATCGCGATGGTCAGCCTGTGCCTGGTTGTGCTAATTATAATTATAAGTTCTATTACTGCCGTGATTCAGGTGAGCCGGGAACAGCCGATGACCTGCCTGCGGTTGTTGACCCTGCTTTAATCATGGGGACTTCTGGTAGTTTAGTGTGCAGCATTGACAATAGTCCGTGCAGTAGCGCTGGTGCGTCTTGCGCCAGTGGTGGTACTTGTATTTGGAGTGTCCTCAAAGAATCTTATTTCTTCCGGGAAGCCGCTCCTTTAGCAGGAGAGATTTGGGATATTCAAAGTACCGGAGCCAGCGGGGAAGTTCGAGTTAGTTGGACTAGCCCTCTTAGCTTAGATGCCTCCATCACTTCATTTAAACTTTATTACGGACCAGCCAATGGCAACACCCGTTCTTTTATTGTGACAGTTATGGCTAGTTCAGCTGCGTGCAGCGTTAATAATGGTAGACAAGTCTGTTCGTATACCGTACGTAACTTACGAGATGGCGATAAGTATGCTTTCCGCGTTACCGCTCTAACAGATAAACAAGCGGAGAGCCCTCTTTCTGGCGCTCGAGAAGTAATTCCGACCGATACCACTCCACCAATGATTCCAACGGGTCTAAAAGCGACCTTAGCAGGAACACAGTTAACCCTGTCTTGGACAGCAAATGCTGATGATACTTTAAACTACCGTTTATTCCACGGTATTTTCCCCGGTAAAATGGCGGCCGAGTCTTTTGATTCTCAAGACAAAGCAACACAGATGACCTTGAATGCAGCTAATTATCAAGTTGGTAATCATTATTTTTATCTCGCCGCAATTGATACTAGCGGAAATGTGAGCTTAACCTCTCCCGAGATTATGGTTACTATTACAAAACAGTAATAATATTACCCACATGTTTGTTTTAGCTCGTCGTTATTCACGACTCCTTATTGCCACAGCTAGTACCTTGCTTTTAGCAGGTGTATTTGTTTGGTTATCTTTGCCAGTGAGGGCGGCAGAATCTGATGCTATTGCGGTCCGTATCATGCCTAACTTAAATCATGACAGCATTGATGTTTGGTATGCCAAACAAGGATACCGCGGCTCTCCCCAAAGCTTAACGGTTGATGGCTATGAGGCAATTCGTGACGGTCGCACCGTGTTTGTTAATGCTGCTAATTTAGACACGGCTACTAAAAAAATCTATACAAATATTTATTTGATTTCCTATAACCAAGAATCAGAAATCAAAACGCAGGATATTTTAGGACAACTAATTTCTCATTGGAAATTCAATACTAATATTGCGCAGAAGGGAACCTGTTCTATTGCAACCGCCACTTGTTCTAAACCTGATGAATGTCCGAAAGATTTTGTTTGCGCCAATGATGTTAACCAAGCTAATTATGGCAAGTGTGTTCCCAAAGAAGCAAAGCCCTGTTCGCTGGATAGTGATTGCCCAGTGAATACTTTTTGTGACAGTTTAAAAAGTGGCTTAGTTCGCGATGTGAATCGTTTGGGTAAATTGCGTTTCTTGGAGCGAGAGTTAGAAAAATATAAGGAGACTAACGGTCGCTATCCTGAACTAAGCGCTGGCTCTTATTTGCCGGGCGTGTCTTTGTCTGTATGGCCCAGCTGGACAGAAAATTTACAAAATCAACTTGGTTTAGGTAATTTGGACTTAGATCCTATCAATTCTTTGGGGCATTGCCCGGGATTTGAGTCTAAGACTTGCTGGAATCCCCAGAATAAGCAATTTTTTAACTCAGACCTAACTTTACCGGCTGGTAGCTATGCCATTATTTATGATGCCACTCAAGGCGGATCAGCTTTTGGTTTGTGTTCTACTTTTGAAACAAAACGTCTCGGCTATGACACGGGCAGCGGCGCCTTAGGTCGGCAGAATTGTTCCGTGCGTGGCAGTAATTATCAAGGCGGAGTGATTAATCTTCCTCCATACCTAATTAGCGCTTTTTTAAATGGTGAGTCAGGTAAAGAGTTTAATGGCTTTTTAAAAGTCCGTGATGGCGAAGGGGATGCTATTGCCTGGAATTTAGTACCAGCCGGAAACTTTTCGTCTTGGGCCGAGGTTCCTACCTTACGAGACACAGGTGATCCTACTCAAAAAAAGTTGTATTCCAGTCGGGCTGGCAATGAAGGTGTTTATCCTATGACCTTGACTCTGACTGATAGCCGCGGCGCCGCCACAACTACGAGCCTCTCCTTAGGAATCTCTGGTTCCAGTAGAGTAGTGGTTGAAGCGGATGATGCGGATTACTATGTTTCCCAAGAAAATGTTTTGCCATATTATTTCTTTATTAATACGACAGACTTAAATCCCGGATTCTCTTTAACAGTGCAAAATAGTGGTTTGTCCGGCTTTAAGTCAGCCCTTGCATCGGCTGTTGCTCAAGCGACGCAAACAGCGGTTACTGGCAATCGCGTGCGCGTCAGCTTAAACATTAAACTTACTTCCGATGTTGCCACTAGTAATAATCTTGAAGTCCCGATTCTCATTAAGGCGACAGATAACACTGGCTCTTCAGAGAAGGTCGTTGCTTTCCGGTTTCGGGTAGATAGACCGAAATTAAGTTTTGATTGTCCTTTAAATGCTCGCTTGGGAAAACCTTATCCGATTGGTGGCTCTCGCTGTCTTTTAGGAGGAGCAACGGAGGGGCAAAAGAATCTCAGCTATCAAATATTACCTAATAATATTAATAACTTAACTACAGCTATCGCCGGGACAGACGTTTTCCTTTTTTCTAATAATATTACAGGAGCAATTGCGACCAATCAGGTGACTGTGAAAGTTACAGATAATTTAGGGGCCTCCGAACAAAAAAGTTTTAATCTAAAAGTTAATACTTTTTGCGGTGATGGTATTAAGCAATCGCCAAACACAGAAGGGGCAGGTGGTTTGTATAACGACGGCATTGAACAGTGTGATGGTCGTGATGGTGTTTGGGAGCGCACCGATGTGATGAGCACTTCGCCTAATCAACAATATGGCTGTAACACTGGGCTCAATGTAGAAACGCCTTATCCTATTAGAGATAATCAGCATTGTACCTTTAAGGCGGGCGATCAGGGTGGAGGTTATTGTGGCGATGGTTTTTGCCAAAATATAATCAATGGTAAGGAAATGGAAACTTGTAAGAACTGCGAGGCTGATTGTGGCGTTTGTAAATGTACTCCTAAATGCTCCGTTAATGTTTGTGGTGATGATGGCTGCGGCGGCGTTTGCGGCACCTGCAGTGTGGGAGAAATTTGCATTGAAGGTTTATGTTGTCCCCAACAGGCCAAAGTACAGGTGTGCGCTGACAATAGTCACGTGACCTATTTTAATGGACAACAAGTTGGTCAGGGGGATAACTGGAAAAATATTGAAGAGTTTAATGTCACTTTAGATAAAGGAGTTAATTATTTCTCCATTAAAGCAGTAGACTATGGAATTAAGTGGGGTGTGTCCGCTACCTTAAATTTTAACGGTTGTCGCTCTAAAACAGGAACAACGCCAAAGTTTAGTATGAACACTAACAATGTTGGCGATTGGAAATGTACCCGTTATCTGCGCACGGGTTGGAGTGCGAAGGGGTATAATTATAGCTCCTGGCCGGCGGCCGCTAATCTGGGCAATCAAGGGCCAAATAATGATGGCAATGCTCTAGAATATAATCAAATCTGGGCCGCTGATGAGAATCGAGGAATTATGGACACTAAAGATATTTATTGTATTTATTCTTTTAATTCTTACTAAAGAAATTTAAAATAAGTAAGGTTTATGGTACAATCCAACTACAAGAAAGTTACTTTTATTTTGATTGCCGCTTTAGTGGTCGTCAGTCTGCTTATTTTTTGGTCTTTAAGTCGGAAAACTAATAATCAGCCAGAAAATGAGAGACGAAATAGTAATAATGAATATAATCTTCCCAACACTTCTCGACCGATGACAGAACAAGAGAAAGTTGAGCGGCAAATTGATCCAGTGGCTGAGGTGGAGGTTGTTAACGATCAAGCTGGCATGTTTATCTATAAAATAAAGAATTAATTTATTTATATGTTTAATGATTTAAATCAAGCAAATCAGCCAATGGGCAAAAATCCGCCTGTAGATGATATTTTTGCCGATACTGATAAAGTTGAGGCTGTTCCAGTCCCAACTCAGACAAGTGCTCCAGGAGCGGCTAATCAGCAATTTTCTGGCTACTATGCTAATCAAACCGTAACTCCGCCGGTAAATGCCATGGGGGAGAATATTGAAGCGCAGCTGGCTGGCTTGAGTAGTAGTTTTGAGGAGGCTCCGGCAGAAAAAAAAGGTAAGACTTTAAAAATAGTTTTAGTGGTTGTTTTGGCGATTTTACTTTTAGGCCTACTCTATTTAATTTATGACAAGTTTATTGCAGCTCAAGCCGAGACTGTTTCTGAACCGATTCCTACAGTAGAAACAAAAATAGAAGATGATGCCACTGAGCCGACTCCAGTAGTGACTCCAGTGGTGACCCCGGAGACACCGAGTGTTCCAGTTAGCGAAGAAATTATCGCCACTCCATCTATTCCTTTGGGTACGACCACGGCACCAAATAGTAATTTAATTGATACCGATGGTGATGGTTTAACTGATGAGCAGGAAAGAGTTCTAGGAACTGATATTAATTCTAAAGATACTGATGGCGACGGTTTAACTGACTATGAAGAGGTTAATATTTATAACACCAATCCTTCACAAGTAGATAGCGATGGCGATGGTTTGTCTGATTATGAGGAGGTTAAAATTTACCGCACCAATCCCAATAAAGCTGATACTGATGGTGATGGCTATAATGATAAAACAGAAATTGACGGCGGTTATGACCCCAACGGTTCTGGCAAGCTGTCCCCTAACTAATTATTTTTATGGCGCTTCCTTCGGCCAAGAATCAAAATCTAGCTACCTAAAAAAAGGCCCACAAACTTTCTTTGAAAGTGCACATCATGCCGCCACAAAAGGAAGAGAAGGATGTCCGCGTTTTTAGCTGGTTAACCGCTGGTTTGCTAATTACTATCAGTCTTATTATTTTCTTAATGATTTATGTTTAAACAGGATTCCAAAATTACCGTAGACCCCTCCCTGTTAGGGGGTAATGAAAAACCAGTTGATTTGACCAAAAAGGTGAATGAGGATTTTATTACTCATAATATGCCGGCTCCTAATCGGTTCTCGGGGCAAACTTATTCAACGCCGACTGCTGCTCCTAGTCAAGCGCAGGCTATTATGACTCCGCCTCAAGATTCTAAAAAAACAGGATTATTCATTATGATTGGTGGGGCTATTTTAGTGATTGCCCTGTTGGTTCTAGGTTACTTTATTTTTATTAAATCAGCTCTTGATAAACAACCTACGCCGCCACCTTCAGCTCCCGTAATAACGCCCTCTGAGCCTGTAGTTGAAGTCGCGCCACCAGTAGTAGAAACTTCTACTCCTACTTCCACCTTAGAAGAAATAGCAGCTACTTCTACGGCTACTTCGACAGCAACTTCAACTGAGGACATGGCAGAAGATAAACCGGTTGTTAGCGCTTCTTTAGTTGAGTCACCTGATTCTGACGGTGATGGCTTAAGCGACGAAGAAGAGCGTTTGGCGGGAACTGATCCTTTAAGAGCTGACACGGACGGTGATGGTTATAGTGATTTTCAAGAATTGATGTCCGGTTATGACCCCTTAGTCCCTCAAAAAAAGCTAGTGGAAACCTCTAAGCTTTTAAGTAATAATCTGGATGGCAAAGTAAGGGCTCTTTATCCAGCGAGCTGGGAGCTTACAGAAAGTCCAGCTAACGCTACCGTTATTTTTTCCGATAGTGACAAGGCTTTTATTCAGGCAATTTATCAAAATAATGAAGGCGGCTTAACGCCCGCTGCTTGGTTGGCAAGAGAGCTGCCAGGAGTGATTACTCATAAATCTCTTTTGGGACAGGGATGGACCGGGTTCTTGTTAGAAGATGGTTTAACGGCTTATGTGTTCAGTAATGATTCAACCCGCGTTTATAGTTTCACTTGTTCGCCATTATCATCGGCGACAGACAGCGTGGCCGTTTTCCGCTTAATGTTAACTACTCTAATTGTTAATTAGTTTTTCCTAAAAAAAGAAGCCCTAATTTAGGGCTTCTTTTTTGTTATAAGGAATGTTTTATTTTAAAATAGTATCGATTAAGCCGTACTTTTGGGCATCATCAGCACTCATCCAATAATCGCGATCACTATCCTTTTCTACTTCGTCTTTTTTCTTGCCGGAATGCTTGGCCAAAATCTGGTTAAGCTTATCCTTAGTTTTAAGAATATGCTCGGCTTGAATTTTAATATCGGATGCTTGCCCCTCAGTGCCACCCATAACTTGGTGAATCATCACTTCGCTATTAGGTAAGGCTAAGCGTTTCCCCTTTTTACCAGCCGCTAAAAGTAAAGAAGCCATGGAGGCCGCCATACCTACGCAAATCGTAGAGACATCAGCTTTAATGTACTGCATGGTGTCGTAAATCGCTAAGCCAGCCGAAACAGAGCCTCCGGGGGAGTTAATATAGAACTTGATGTCCTTGTTTTTGTCTTCAGCGTCCAAGAAGAGGAGTTGGGCAATAATAATGTTTGCCACATGGTCATTAATGGGTTCGCCGAGGAAAATAATCCGATCTTTTAAGAGGCGAGAATAGATGTCGTACGCTCTTTCCATTTGCCCCTCTTTTTCAATTACGGTAGGAATTAAAGGCATATTTTTGTGAAAAATTAAGTTAATTTACCGCTATTATAGGCTATTTTTGCTTTTCTGTAAAGCTGAGCCTTGAAGCTCTTAGGGCATTGATTTTTTAATTACTTTAGTCTAAGCTAAGAGAGAAAACGAAGCTTAAGTGCCGTTTCTCTTTTTTAATCTATAAATTTACTATGAAGACTCAGACGAAAAACCTGTTTTCTTCCAAGAAAGCTAAATTACGATTAACCCTGGTTTTGATCTTAATTTTCACTATCATCTCCTTTTTAGTGAGTGGTAGCGATTATTATAATCGTTTTACAGATTTCTTGGCCCAGAAAACCAACCAAGTAGTTGTTTTACCTAAAGCCCCGGAAATTCCATTCGTTTTAGGCTTAGACTTACAAGGGGGAACACAGCTGACCTATGAAGCTGATGTCTCTCGCATTCCTGAAGCAGACAGAGCCGCTTCTTTAGAGGGAGTGCGCGATATTATTGAACGTCGCGTTAATTCTACGGGCGTTGCGGAACCAGTTATTCAGGTAAATCGCACCATGACCGGCGATTATCGGATTATTGTCGAGTTAGCAGGAGTTAAAGATGCTAATAAGGCGATTGAAATGATTGGAGCCACTCCTCTTTTAGAATTTAAAGAACTTAAGAGCGACTCGGGCACAGCCACCGCTACTATTAATGATAAAGGCGAAGCAGTGATTGATGGTTCTTCTATTCAAGAACCAGAATGGGTGAACACAGAGCTGACCGGACGCAACTTAAAGAATGCTGCTTTACGTTTTGATCAAAATGACGGTACTCCTATTGTCGCTTTGCAATTCGATCCTGAGGGCGGAAAAATGTTTGAGGATATTACCGCTCGCAATATTGGCAAGGAGGTTGCTATTGTCTTAGATGGTTACATTATTAGCGCTCCAGTTGTTAATGAAAAAATTCCTAATGGGGAAGCGGTTATCTCTGGACGCTTTAACGTTCAAGAAGCCAAATTATTGGTCCAGCGCCTTAATACGGGAGCTTTACCGGTGCCTGTTAGCTTAGTTAGCCAACAGACTGTGGAGGCTAGTTTAGGGCAACAATCAATTAATAATAGTTTACAGGCCGGTTTATGGGGATTCTTATTGGTAGCCCTGTTTATGATCCTTTATTACCGTTTTCCTGGTTTGATGTCAGTTCTCAGCTTAGCAATTTATGTCATGGCGGTTTTAGCCATCTTTAAGCTGATGCCGTGGTGGGTGACTATTATTTTCTTGCTGGCTTTATTCTCGTTGTTTATTCAAACCTTTAAAGACTTGCATATTTTTGACGGTTTCTTATCGGTGGCGATGTTTGGTGTGATTGGAGTTTTCTTGATTTATTATGCACATACTCCGGTAACCCTGACTCTAGCAGGTATTACTGGTTTCATCTTGTCTATCGGTATGGCCGTGGATGCCAACGTCTTGATTTTTGAACGCATGAGGGAAGAGCTACGCAATGGCAAGCCTTTAGAAGTGGCAATTGAAGATGGTTTCCGTCGAGCTTGGCCGTCAGTGCGGGATAGTAACTTAACGACAATCTTGATTTGTTTCGTCTTAATGAGTTTCGGCACAGGATTAGTGAAAGGTTTCGGAGCAACTTTATTCTTAGGAGTTTCTATTTCCATGTTGAGTAATATTATTATTACTAGTGCTTTAATAAAGTGGTTATCTGGTAAATGGCTTATGCGCCATCCTTGGTTATTGGGTGTGAAAGTTCAGCCAGAAAACGAAATTGCTAAATCTTAATCCTATGAGAAATTATAAAATCATTGATAATCGCCGCATTTGGATTGCCATCTCAGCGTTGCTGGTCGGCTTGTCTATTGCAGCTCTTCTAGTTTGGGGCTTAAAACCTGGATTGGACTTTACAGGAGGCAGTTTATTGGAAGTTAAGTTTGGCGGCGGCCAGCCTACAGTGCAAGAAGTTAACCAATCCTTAGATAATCTAGGATTAGGCAGTATCGTTGTACAACCAACTGGCAGCGAAACAGTCGTTTTACGCTTTCAGGAAACCTCTCAAGAGGCTCACCAAAAAGTTCTTGGCGCTTTAAAAACTCTACCTCAAGCGGAGTCTGGTTTTGATGAAATTCGCTTTGAATCAATTGGCTCTTCTGTCGGTGCAGAGTTGCGGAGCAAGGCTTTCTGGTTGGTTTTCTTTTCCTTGTTAATTATTATTTTGTATATCTCTTTTGCCTTCGGTAAGGTTTCCAAGCCGGTTGCTTCTTGGAAATATGGTTTTATTGCGATTGCCGCGTTGGCCCACGATGTCCTGATTACTTGCGGTGTTTTTGCCGTTTTAGGCCATTTTATGGGGGTAGAAGTGAACACCACCTTTATTGTCGCCCTACTAACCGTGCTTGGTTATAGTGTTAACGATACTATTATTGTGTTTGATCGGGTCCGCGAAAACTTGCCTAAGAGCCGTTCCAGCTTCTTTGAAACTGTTAATGACAGTTTGAATCAAACTTTTGTGCGCTCTATCAATACCACCGTCACAGTACTTTTGGCTTTAACAGCTGTTTTGATTTTTGGCGGCGCTTCTATTCGCGATTTTGTGTTAGCTCTAACAATCGGTATTTTCTGCGGCGCTTACAGCTCCTTATTCTTGGCAGCTCCTCTCCTGGTTTATGCGGAGGAGTGGCAAAGACGTCGTAAATAAAGATTTTTTACTGCTCACTAGACCCCGTAAGGGGTCTTTTGTGTTATAATTGAGGCATGAAAATTTTTAAGAGGTGCCAGTCTTTTTGTTTAGAGAGCCTATTTGATGGATGGGTGATATTTTTGTTGTGGCTAATTCCGCTAGCGCTTAACTTCTGGGATGTTACCAGTCTGGATCTCACTAAGACAATTTTTTTTCAGATGGGAGTTGTCATTCTCTGGCTCTTTCTTGTGTTGCAATTTTTTGTTAGTCGGCGGCGTCCCAATCTAGGTTTGAGTCTAATCCCGTTAGCGATTTATTTAATCTTTATTGTGGTCGCTACTATTTTTTCTTTAGATCCAGCCACTTCCCAATGGGGAACGTATACACGTCAGAATGGTCTATGGGGAAATCTTTTTTATTTAAGCTGGGCCTTAAGCTTACTACTTAGTCTTGCCCTGAGCGAACCAGAGCTTCGTCTTAAGCGTATTATGATTTATCTCAAAGGAGCAGCGACTGTCTCCTTTGTCGTTGCTCTTTACGCTGTGGCACAAGTTTTAGGCTGGGACCTGGTTGCTTGGGCAGAATCCCCGGCTGTCACTGGCCGTGCGCTCTCCTCTTTAGGCCAACCGACTTACTTAGCAGGCTTTTTGTTGCTAACAATTCCTTTAAGTTTTTACCTTGTTAAAAAAGTCCAAGGGGGGCAGCGCTGGTTTTGGCTGTTAACGGCTATTGCCCAAATTGCGGGTCTAATTGTCACCGGCACACGATCAGCCCTCCTAATTTTAATCTTAGTGGGGGCTGGATACTTAGTTTTTGTGGCTACTAAGCAAGGCGATAAGCGAAAAGTTTTAGGAGCGGGAGTAGTCGCCTTAATTTTGATTTTAGGGTTGTTTATTGGTTGGTTAGGCGTTAAGGATCAGGCACGCTTATCAGAATTTAAGGAGTTTCATGTCGGCAGTTTAGGTTTAAGAGGAGAGTTGTGGATTGAAGGCGTGGCAGCTTTTAAAGAGCGTCCCTGGTTAGGTTATGGTTTAGATAATCAAGCCGAGGCTTATCTGTATCAGTATCGCTCTGAGTTGATGCAATACTTACGGCCGGATATTTATAGTGATCGGGCTCACAACCTGCTTTTAGATATTCTTCTAGTCGGAGGCTTAGTCGGCTTAATCCTTTCTATTTTATTTGGGTGGTCGGTGCTTAATTTGTATCCACGCTCTAAAGAGACGGAGAGCCATCTCACTCAGTGTTTAGCTATCACCGGCTTAAGCTACATACTCTTTTTAACTTTAAATTTTTCAGTGATTGTTACATCGGTTTATGCTTGGTTTTTATTAGCAATTTTCCTATCTTTAGGTTTGCCGGCGCCCAAAACTAAATCGCACCACTCCCGTTTTGCATGGCTGGCAGTTATCTTACTCATCCCTTTATCTTTTGGAATTATTAAATATTCTTTAGGACGCTTAAAGGCGGATTATTATCATTATCAGGCGTTAAATGCGCTTAACCGCCAGACTTATTTTACAGCAGTCATTTTAGACTCTTATGTGGCGGAAACAAGGCTGGATGAAAGTGTTCGTCGTTTTTATCAAAGAAAATTCTCTTTGGTTGCTAGTGAACATGTATTATTAAATAATGATCGCCTCAGCCGTATTGGACTTTTAAATTGGATGAATTATCTGGCGACAACGGAGCACTCTTCGGCTTTTGAAGATCGCTTCACTCATGCTCTTATTCTGGGCTTAAGCGGCGATCCGGAAAAAGCCCAACAAGACTTAAATTATTTAAAAGCTCAAACGCCATTAATGCCAAAACTTTTTTTAGCTTCTGGTGACATTTACTTAGCTAATAATAATTTTGAGGCTGCTTTGTTAGAATTTAAGCAGGCTGCCAGACTAATTCCTGACTTATCCCTAGAATCTAATCCAGATCAAAAGCAGAGATTAGCTGACTATCGCCAACTCATCAATAATCGTCTTGTCTATACGCAAACCTTATTAACAGAATAATATGGATTTTATCTTTGGCTTAATTCTCTTTTTTATTTTTGGTCTTCTTATCGGTAGTTTTTTAAACTGCTGGAGTTGGCGTTTATACCAGGGAGAGAAAGTTAGTGGCCGTTCTTATTGTCCGCGCTGCCGTCACCTTATTAGATGGTATGACAATATTCCTGTCATATCCTTTCTGCTTCTTAAGGGGCGCTGCCGTGATTGTCATCAAAAAATATCATGGCAGTATCCGTTAGTTGAACTGCTGACGGCTGGTTTATTCGCCGCCTCTTGGGCGGCCTTTAGTGCTAACCCTTGGTTTGTTGCTAAAAGCTTAGTAGTGATTAGTTTGCTTCTCTTAGTTTTAATTTTTGATTGGCGCTGGTACCTGATTCCCACTTCAGTTTTAGCTTGGGGTGCTTTAGTTGTCGCTTTTTTAGGGTATTTTGCTTATGCCGGCACTTTAGGGGAATACTTAGTCGCTCTCTTGGTCGTTACCGCCTCTGGTGCTTTATTCTTTTTAATTCAGTATCTACTGACTCAAGGACGGGGCTTAGGAGAGGGAGACATCTGGCTGGGAGCGTTTTTAGGTTTGTCTTTTGCTAATCTTCCGAACTTAGCAGCAGCCTTGATGCTATCTTATTTTTTGGGGGCTTTGGTTAGTCTAATTTTAATGCTAGCTAAACAAAAAAAGTGGGGCAGTCGTCTGCCTTTAGGCGTTTTTTTGGCACTAGGCGGGATTAGCGCCTGGTTTCTAGCAGAACGCTTGGTAACCTGGTATTTAGGTCTTTTTTAGTCAGAAAATCGGTTGTTAAAAAAATCAAAATCTTGTATAATGGGTTTAACACTGAAAATTCCGATTTTTGCGGATAATTGCTGAGTTTGCCGTGCTTATCAGTGTTTTATATTTTCATTTCCCCAACCTATGAAAGAGGAAATTATTGCTGGGCTTGATGTTGGCTCGACCGCCATTCGCTTAGTTATTGGCCAGAAGGTGGATACCCCAACAGGAGAAGAGCTACAGATTATTGGTGCCGTCTCATCTCCTACAGCCGGCGTCAACAAGGGTGTAGTTAGCAGTATTGAAGAGACTACCTCTTCTATTTCTGCTTGTCTAGAAAAAGCGGAGCGTTTAATTGGCGTGCCGATTACTAGCGTGTGGGTTAGCATTAACGACCCTCATGTTAAGTGCGAGCGCAGCAAAGGCGTGGTTGCTGTTTCTAAGAGTGATGGAGAGATTAACGAGGTTGATGTTAATCGGGCTATTGAGGCAGCGCGGGCTTTAGCGGTGCCAGTCAATTATGAGATTTTACATGTTATCCCCGTAAGTTTTACCGTAGATAATCAAACTGATATTAAGGACCCGATTGGCATGTCTGGTATTCGCTTAGAGGTAGAAACTTTGATTATCCAAGGGCTCTCTACGCAAATCAAAAATTTAACTAAAGCGATTTATCGGACCGGTTTAGACATTGAAGCCTTGGTGCTATCACCTCTTGCCGCCGCTGAGTCTGTTTTAACTTTGAAACAAAAAGAATTAGGTGTTTCTTTAATTAATATTGGTTCCTCAACCACTTCAGTGGCTGTTTATGAGGAACGCAACTTATTGCACGCTGCCATTCTGCCGATTGGTTCAGAGCATATTACTGCCGACATCGCGATTGGTTTGCGCTGCCCGATTAATTTAGCAGAGCGGATTAAAAGAGAATACGGGACCAC
>CAYLPC010000004.1:0-1798 GCA_964385475.1 uncultured Gammaproteobacteria bacterium
AATCTTGCTAGTGAAGATTTTGATGTGAGATTAGACATCTTTAAGAAAATAGTCGCCGTTTCAAATCCTGATGAAGCTCTTGCCAGGTACCAAGAGCTTTTAGCGGAGTTTCGTGATTTTGGCAATCAAGGCTTAGTTCTTGACCAAAATTTAGCGCTATTTTATTTAGATAACTTTTTTAGTAATGATAATCCGGCCGATAAACAGAAGTTTGTAGAGCAGGTTAAAGCTGATACTGTCTCCTTAGCTCACAATCAAAGTCTGGTCGAGTCCGACCCTAATTACTATACCGCTATCGTCAAGACGGTTTATCCGCAACGCAATTATAATGCTTATGCCAATCTTGAAGAGTATCAAGATTTAAGCAGCCACCTGGATAAATATAAATTTAATCGTGCCGGCTATACCTTAAAACTATCTGGTATTTTAGGATACCGCATCAAAGAAGGGGAGAAAACAGATGATGCTTTGCTTGCCGAATATCAAAAGAGAATGGCTAATGTCAAAAGTCTGACGCAGGCGGAAAGGCTGGATACTTTTTTAGAGGAGAGTCTTGATGGGGGTGAAGCTCAGACCTTAGAAGGTAAAATTTTAGAATACTTTAGGCAACATGGTTATAATGCGGACACCATTGATGTGCTGCTCGCTTACCAATTAAAAGAGACTTACGTTGATTTTGCTGCTAATAGCGTCGATCGCCTAGAAGCCGAGACTAACCAGGTTTCTAAAGATTACATTCTACTTGATGAGCTGGCTAATCAATATGGTGACAACTTAAAAGAAACTATTAGATTAGTACAGCAAAAAGTATTTGCCAGTGAAGACAAAGATTTATTTGCTATTAACTTATTTACGGCTCACGAAAAAAAGTATCAGGAGGCTTTAGAAATTATCTCATCAGATCTTAAAAAAATCCCTGAAGATAAGTTAAATGGTGAGATTATTAAGAAGAAGGTAGTTAAAACTATCAAAAATATTTTCCAAAACATTCCTGAAGTGGCCCAGCGTGCCGAAAAATTAAGCAGTCTCTTGCCGCTAGATAATCTAGATGAACTTGAAAACGCCTGGCTACCGAAGATGCAAGAATTATTTGACTCTGATCAAGTGAGTGGCATTGATTTATCCAAAGTTGAATCGCTGCAAAGCAATGTCTTTAATATTATCCAGGGAGAGCTCAATAAATATGAAGAAGTCAAAGAATACGATGAAGAACGGGGCGAAGCTAAATTAAAGAAAGACAGAACAATTAAGGGCTATTTTTCTAAGAATAAAGAGAACGCTTTAGCACGCATGGTCGGTGATGTCTGTTTAGCCACGGACGCTGATATGCTGAAAAATGAAGATTACTTTGAATTCGTACTGTTTGATGAGGATAAAAATAAATGCGTCGGTACGACCATGCTGATGTCTATGGATGAAGGGAAGGGTGAAAAATATTTACTCTACGGCCCTAACCCTGCAGTCGGATTAGTTTCTGAAGTCTCTTCTAAGAAACTGTATCAACTGCTCACCAAGCAAATTTCGCAGTTTGCTAAGGATAATAATTTTACTGGAGTGTTAGTCGATAAAACTCATGGCCGTTCCACTAATAGAGCGGGTCTCTTCCAACAAACCCTAGAGCAGTCCTGCCTTAAAGATCAAAATAATCAGGAGTTAGTCTTTAATCTCAAGAAAAGCTATTTATTGGGAGGCCACTACAGCTATCAAGACAATCTAAGAGCAGTATACCTACAAGATAAATAAAAAAAGCTCGACCGAATGGTCGAGCTTTTTCTTTTATTATCATCAAAAGAACAAA
>CAYLPC010000004.1:1808-19781 GCA_964385475.1 uncultured Gammaproteobacteria bacterium
GCTAGTGAATTTATAAAAGAGTTGGTGAATAACTCATCAAAAGAACAAAAAACTATTCAGTTACGACATTAACCACTTTGGCGGCCTCTAATTTACCGTTAAATTTTTTAAATTGACGGGAGCTAAATTTAACCTTACCGCTAGCAATAGCGTACAAAGTGTCATCGTTGCCTCGTTTAACATTGATTCCGGGGCGATATTTTGTGCCGCGTTGACGAATAATGATGTTGCCCGCCTTAGCGACCTGACCATCAGATAATTTAACGCCTAAACGCTTGCTTTCTGAGTCACGGCCGAGTGAAGTAGAACCGGCGGCTTTCTTGTGTGCCATATGTTTTTCCTAAATGAGTGCGAATAAAAAAAGGCTTAATACCTCTTGCAGCTCTATATTTTCTAAAATTTACTGTTCCATAATAACAAAACAGCCAAGTATTGTCAATTAGGGATGAGTCGCTTAAAATTTGCCTATTTAAGCCAGATTTCACCCTCTTTTTTTCTAGATTAATTCCCTTAAAAATGCTATAATTAGCTCATCTAAAAAATAAAAACTAAATTTATGATTAAAGTCGACCAAAATATCTGCATCGGCTGCGGTTTGTGTGCCAGCATGTGTCCTGACATCTTTGTTATGAACGCCGAAGGGAAGTCTGAGGTGACTAATCCTGCAGGCGACCACGAAGCGGCGCGTGAGGCGGCCGCTGCTTGCCCAGTCAATGCTATTACCGTAGAAGAATAGTTAAGATTATTTTATGCCTTTGCTTGGAAAAAAATTTGAACAACCAAAACCAGCTCCTACTCCGGAGAATATGCCCCGGCCGGAATCAGCCCCGGAAAATTCGCCTGAGCGCGGAGCCGAGCGTGTCGTCCAAAAAGCGGAGTCTAACTTAGAGCCCGTAATTCCGGCAACTAGCCCCACCCAAACAGTTGCTCCCGAACCAACTTATTATGAAAAACGTGCCAGTTTGATTGACGCGTACCTGGCAGAAGGTTTAGAGGATACCTTTTTATCCATGTCGCCAGCTGAGCAACAAAACTTCAAACGTGCTGGCGAAGAAACAGTCTCCAAAATCAATACTTTGCTGGACGCAGCGAAAGTTAATGTCAGCAAGATTGTCAGCCTGATTAAAAAATGGCTGAGTTTAATTGTGGGCGTTAACCGCTTTTACTTAGACCAAGAGGCTAAAATTAAAGCCGACAAAATTATTAATTTAAAAAATAAACTCTAGTATGGACAGCGGCAGTTTCTTTTTCCAACTAATTACGGAATATCAAGGATTTTTGGTATTCGGAGTCGTTGTGCTTTTGCTTTTGGCGATGGTTTTAGTAATTAGATTATTAATAAAACGCACCGCCATCTCTAGCAGTTATTTTGATCATCGTATTTTTTTAGTGAAACTGCCTAAGGAAAAACCGAAAGATAGCGAAAGCGGATATAGCGTGTCTCAATTAAAAGAAGAAATTGCTAAAGGAGAAACGGTCTTTGCTAGTATCGGCGGTTTAAGAGCGGAACGCGGTTTCCGTGCCTGGTTGTATGGTCGGCGTGATCATTTTTCTTTTGAAATTGTGGCCAGTCAAAACAAAATTGCTTTTTATGTAGCCGCTCCCGCGGCGAATGCTCGTTATCTAGAACAACAGATTCATGCTCATTATCCCGAGGCTTCTATTGAAGAAGTGGAGGATTATAATTCGTTTACACCGCAGACACAGGTGGTGGCTGGTTATTTGAAAACCAAAAAAAGTTATATTTTCCCCATCAAGACTTATCAAAAAATGGAAGTGGATCCCATGAACTCTCTGATTAATGTCATGTCTAAACTGTCTAAAGATGAGAGTATCGTGATTCAATATGTGGTGCGGAGTGCTAAAGCTGAGTGGCACGCTCATTCTCGCAATGTTGTGGGGCGGATTGTAAAAACCAATTCTGTCAGTGAAGGTTTGAAAGGCGGCAACAATGCTTGGTCGGATTTTTTAGAAGTGACTAGTTTAAAAAAATCAAAACCAGCTCCTAATCCGAACGAACCAGCCAAGACTTTAACCGATGTAGAGCGGGATATGTTAAAGGCGATTGAGGAAAAAAATGGCAAGTCCGGTTTGGATGTTAATTTACGGGTCATCGCCTGCGCCAAAACTGAAGCACAAGCTCGAGTTTATCTAGATAACATCTCCAGCGCTTTCAGTGAATACAATAATTATTCCTATGGTAATAATTTTTCGCGGATTTATGGGGCCGGCAATAAATTAGTAACAGACTTTATTTATCGTCGTTTTCGGGAAGACATCGGTTTTCTTTTAAATACGGAAGAGTTAGCAAGCGTTTTTCATTTTCCTTTACGATCTACAGAAACGCCAAATATTTTGTGGTTGGCGGCTAAGGCAGCGCCAGCGCCGGCCGAGTTACCTGAAGAGGGCCTGCTTTTAGGACGAAATGTTTATCGCGGTGTGAGCAAAGATGTGCGTATCAAACGAGCTGATAGACGGCGGCACATGTATATCATTGGTAAGTCTGGTGTTGGTAAGTCGGTACTTTTAGCTAACATGGCCGTCCAAGATATCCAGAATGGAGAAGGAGTGTGCGTGATGGATCCGCACGGAGATTTAATTAAAGATATTTTGCAGCGTGTCCCTGCTCAGCGCGCCGAGGATGTGATTATTTTTTCACCTGCCGATACCGAACGCCCCTTAGGTTTAAACTTACTAGAATTTGATCCTCGTTATCCTGAACAGAAGAGTTTTGTTATTAACGAAATGATTGGCATCTTTGACAAACTCTATGACTTAAAAGCGACGGGTGGTCCCATGTTTGAGCAGTATATTAGAAATGCCATGCTGTTGATTATGGATGATCCAGAAAGTGGCTCCACCCTAATGGAGATTCCTAAAGTTTTAGCAGATGAAGATTTCCGCCGCTTAAAGCTCTCTCGCTGTCAAAATAAAACAGTGGTTGATTTCTGGAGAGACGAGGCCGAGAAGGCGGGCGGGGAAGCAGCCTTAGCCAATATCGTGCCTTACATAACTTCTAAACTCACTTCCTTTATCTCCAACGACATGATGCGCCTGATTATTGCGCAACAAAATAGTGCTTTCAATTTTCGTGATTTAATGGATCGACAAAAAATCTTACTGGTAGATTTATCCAAGGGCGTCGTAGGAGAGATGAATGCTTACTTATTAGGCATGATTATTGTGGGTAAAATTTTAATGGCCGCCCTCTCTCGCTCTGATATGGATGCTGATGCTCGCCGTGATTTTTATTTATACATTGATGAGTTTCAAAACTTTACCACGGACTCTATTTCTCAGATTTTATCCGAAGCCAGAAAATATGGCTTGAACCTGATTGTCGCTCACCAGTATATTGGGCAATTATCTAAAGGTGGCAATAATGCGATTAAAGAAGCTGTCTTTGGTAATGTCGGCACCATGCTGAGCTTTAAAATTGGTCCTGAGGATTCTGAGTTCTTAGTCAAAGAATTCGCCCCAGTCTTTAATGAGTTTGATTTAGTGAATATTGATAAAGGAGTGGCTTGTTTAAAGTTGTTGGTTGATAACAGCGCTTTACGGCCTTTCTCTCTGAAAACTATCTGGCCACTTTTAGGAACACCTGATCCTGAGTTAGCTTCTAAAATAAAGACCTTATCTCGCCTAAAATTCGGCCAAGATAGGCAGCTGATTGAAGCCACGATTGAACAACGGGTCACAAAAGCCAAGTCTTTACAAAAAGAGCTAAATCCATTAGATTAATAAGAAAATTGCTGCTTTATGTCAACTTTATACCGCGATTACCGACCTAAGAATTTTTCTGAAGTTTTAGGTCAAAATCATGTAAAAATCGCCCTCAAAAATGAAATTATTGCCCAGCAACCGGCTAATGCTTATTTATTTTGTGGTCCGCGCGCCGTGGGCAAAACTACCTTAGCGAGAATCTTGGCCAAAGCTTTAAATTGTGAACGGCGGAAACCGGATGAAAGTGAACCTTGTGGCGAGTGCGCCAGTTGCCAGAGCATCGCTAACGGCAGCAGTTTGGATGTAGTTGAGATTGACGCGGCTTCTAATACAGGTGTGGATAATGTTCGAGAAAATATTATTGCCTTTGCCCGCATTGCGCCCACTAAAGATAAGTATCGTGTCTTTATTATTGATGAGGTGCACATGTTGTCTATTTCTGCTTGGAATGCGCTACTTAAGACTTTAGAGGAACCACCGCAAAGAGTTATTTTTGTACTGTGCACTACAGAGATTCATAAAGTTCCCGAAACAATTATCTCCCGCTGCGAACGTTATACTTTTAAACGGATTGCTTTAACGGATATCGTCGGTAAATTACAACGCATCGTCAGTCAAGAAAAGGCAATTGTTGATAATGAGATTCTTGAAGCAATCGCCCGTCAATCCACTGGACACTTAAGAGATGCGGAAAGTCTACTGGGACAAGTTTTATCTTTGAGCGACGGAGCGGAAATTAGTTGGGAACAAGCAGAATTAATTGTGCCGCGCCACCATCATGATGAGGTTTTAAGCTTATTAAACTTGATTGCTAAGAAAGATGTGGCCGGGGCTATTAAGTTAGTTAACAGCGCCACTGACTCCGGTTTGAATCTAAAAAATCTGGTTACCGAAACGATAGATGTTTTAAGAAAAATTTTACTCTACCAAGTTAATCCGACCTTAGCCGACAATTACAGCATCTCCTTAGTTGGGGAAGCGGAAATCCAGGTCAGTGAGTTAGCTAGCTCTTTAAAACCAGCCCAAGTAGTTCGTTATCTGCAGGCTTTTTTAGATTTATATAATGACAAAACGGTTTATAGCGTATCGCAACTACCTTTAGAAATTAAAATTATTGAGCTGAGTGATGATTTAGTGCTGCCAACCAAAGCCACTAATCTTCCACCAAGCCCCACAGCCAAGATTGCGTCCGCTAAATTAAGTAACCAAGCACCCACAGAAACAAGGAATGGGCCACTGGCGGCCGACTTAGACGCTGAGGCAATTAAGGGGCGTTGGCCGGAGTTTCTAGCTCGTGTAAAGAGCAGTAATCATTCTTTATCGTTTGTTTTGCAGAATTGCGCTACTGGGCCTTTAAAAGATGGGGAACTAGCTTTGACCTTTAAATATAAATTTCACCGCGACCGGATTGCTGATCCTCAAATCAAGCCGAGTGTCGAAAAAATACTGGCGGATGTTTATGGCGGTTGCGTGAATATTGTTTTAGCGGTCGATGAGAATCTCGCTCTTTCCAGCCATAAGACTAAAACCGAAACTACTCCAGTTGTGGAGACAAAACCAGCTAAAGAAAAGATTGTTGATAATACGAATGATAATTTGTTAGATAACCTACTGCAAACTTTTGGCGGAGAAGTTATCAGTTAATACTATATGTTAGATATCAAAAAAATTAGGGAAGAATTACCCGTAGTGAAGCAGGCCTTATTAAAAAGAATGAAGCCGGAAGATTTAGATTTAGAAAAAATTATCACCTTGGATGATGAACGCAAGCGTCTTACTGGAGAGTCAGAAGAGATGCAAGCGCATCGCAATCGTTTATCTAAAAGCAAGCCGACGGACGAGGTGATTTCCGAGCTGCGTGCTTTTGGTGAGCAGATTGATGCTAAGAAACTAGCCCTTAAGGAAATAGAAGATAATTTACAAAATCTTTTAGCCGCTTTGCCTAATATTCCGGCTGATGATGTTGTCGCTGGTGGCAAAGAAAATAATGAAGTTATTTATACTTTCGGCTCCAAGCCGGAATTTGATTTTATTCCTAAAGATCATGTGGAATTAGCTACTTCTTTAGGTTTAATAGATTATGAACGGGCCGCTAAAATGTCTGGCGCTGGTTTTTGGTGCTACACCGGATTGGGAGCCTTGTTAGAGTGGGCGCTCTTATCTTATTTTATTGATTTTCATACTAAGAATGGCTACTCCTTTATGATTCCGCCATTCTTGCTGACAGAAAAATCGGCTTATATCTCTGGCCACCTGCCTAAGTTCCGCGATGATTTGTATTGGAATCAGGATAACTTATGCTTAAATGCTACTTCTGAGATGATGTTGGGTAATTACCACCGTGAAGAAGTTTTAAACGGATCTGATTTACCCAAAAAATATTTTGCTTACTCCGCTTGCTTCCGTCGGGAAGCAGGATCATACCGACAAGAAGAGCGGGGTATGGTGCGCGGCCATCAATTCAATAAAGTAGAAATGTTTATTTTCTGCCGACCAGAAGATTCTTGGACCTTCTTTGATGAGTTAGTGGAAAATGCTAAAAAATTAGTGGCCGGTTTAGGCTTGCATTATCAATTATCAAAATTAGCAGCCGAGGATTGCAGTGCTGCTATGGCGAAAACCTATGACGCTGAAGTCTGGCTGCCTAGCATGGGTATTTATAAAGAAGTGTCTTCTATCAGTAACGCCTTGGATTATCAGGCGCGACGCGGCAGTATTCGCTTTAAAGATGCCGGGAGCGACAGCCCGAGCTTCGTGCACACCTTAAACGCTTCCGGTTTAGCCACCAGCCGCTTACTGCCAGCTATTTTAGAGCAGAATCAACAAGCTGACGGTTCTGTGATTATTCCTGAAGTCTTAAGACCTTATCTACCATTTCAAGAAGGTGTTATTAGACCTCAAAAATAGGCATGAAAAAAATAATTTTCATCACTTTAATATTTTTCTTTGGTGTCTCCCTCTGTTTTGTGGGTCGAGCTGAGGCGGCTGAAAAAAATCCCAAGCTGGTGAATTATTTTTTGCATTGGTCTTTAAATGAATCTAAAGCTTATGAACTAGCGCGCTGGGACTTGCTTGTCTTAGACATGGAAGTCCAAGAGAATAGCCCTCGGGAACTGCGCTTGATTCGCCAACTCAATCCCGATATTAAAATATTAGCTTACGTTACTTCGCAGAATTTGTTTGAGCCTTGGTTCAATGCGAACGAATCCGTCTTACGCAAAAAATTAGCCGCTGGTGTACCTGATTCCTGGTGGTTGCGCGATGCCTCAGGGAAGCGCTTATCTGATTGGCCGAGTGCTAATGTCATCAACGTAACCGATTATACACCCACTGTAAATAATCAAAGGTATAACGACTACCTGCCTTTATTTATCAGAGACAACATTAAAAATTCTGGTCTGTGGGATGGTATTTTTTTTGATAATGTCTGGGATGGCGCTGCTTGGTTTAATGGTGGTAACGTCTCTTTAAGAAATAATGGTTACCGTAGCTCCGCTACCGAACTGAATACGGCTTGGGTGGCTGGCATACGCAAGATTTTTACCAAAACCAGACAGTATTGGCCGGAAGCGATTATTATTGGTAATGGTAGTTGGCACAGTAATTATCAAAACCTGCTTAATGGCTGGATGCTGGAAGATTTTCCGACACCATGGGTTGGCGGCGGTGACTGGTCTAAAGTGATGCAGAGCTACCAATATTTTTCTAACAGCAATCAGGAATACAATATTATCAATGCTGCGGCCACCGATCCGAATAATTTTGCCAAATTTCGTTATGGATTAACGAGTGCTCTAATGGGCAATGCTTATTATAGTTTTGACTACGGACCAGCTGATCACGCCCGTTTTTGGTGGTATGATGAATATGATGTGAACTTAGGAGGACGCCAGACCACCGCCTATAATCTTTTAGATAAGCAGAACACAACGATTAAACCGGGTCTGTGGCGCCGAGACTTTACTAATGCTATCGCCTTAGTAAATTCCACTGATAAAGAGCAGCGCTATGTTTTTTACAAAGAAGAATTTGAAAAATTGCGCGGTCGTCAAGATCCTTTTACCAATAACGGACAAAAAATTAACTGGATTCGCTTAGCCCCTAAAGACGGAATTATTTTACTGAAACGACCTAACTCCATCAGTGGTTCTTGGTTTACTAACGGGAATTTTTATCGTGTCTTTAATCTGCAGGGCAATCAAGTCTTTACGGGTTTTTTCTCTTACCTTGATCGTTATCCCGGTAGTCAAAAATTATTAAAATATAATTTCTTTAATAGTTCTGACGAACAAATTGCCACTGCGGCTAATGGCCAATTAGAGATTGTTCGTAACGGTCGGCGAGTTTTAAACTTCCGTCCCTACGGCGCCTTTACTGGTGATTTTGCTATGGCGGCTGGTGATTTAAACGGTGATGGCCAAATAGAAATCGTAACTGGTGCTGGCAATGGCGGCGGACCGCATGTGCGAATTTTTAACACCGCGGGTCAAGTGAAGGGACAATTCATGGCTTATGATAAAAACTTCCGCGGTGGCGTCAATATTTCTGTAGGTGACTTAGATGGTGACGGCAAAGCAGAAATCGTAACTGGTGCTGGCAATGGCGGCGGACCGCATGTCCGAATTTTTGATGCCAACGGACGCTTAAGATATCAATTCATGGCTTATGATAAAAACTTCCGCGGTGGCGTCAATATTGTGGCCGGAGATGTTGATAATGATGGCAAGGCAGAAATTATTACCGGCGCTGGTCCGGGAGGCAGTCCTCATGTCCGTATTTTTGACGGTCAAGGCAATTTAAAAGCGCAATTTATGGCTTATGATAAGAGTTTAAATAGCGGTTTAACAGTTGCTTTAGATGATATTAACCAGGATGGTGCTTTAGATATTTTAGCCAGTCTTTATAGTTACTAAATATATGAATAACTTTATTACCCGCTGGTGGCGAAAGCGCCACACGCAATATTATCTCAAAGAGCACGGTTGGCATCGCTTGATTGATTTAGTCATGCTCATTTTAATCATCGGTCTGATTATTGCTTTTATAATTATTAAAAAACAAATTACCCCTCCTGTAGATACTAATCCCGTCAATCATGTAGAAAAAATTCCAGCTACCAGCCAGGAAGCCTTGAGTTTTGATAATCCTATTTTTATTAGCAGTATTGCCGCCCAAAAATATTTTGATTTTGAAGTGGAAGTGGAAAATCCGGATCGAGAAGAAATGTACGACTTAGAGCTATCTTTTAAAAGTTCGGAAGCGCGTTTACGCCTAAGCCAAGTAACAACAGAAAGTTCTGAGGTAACGCCTACTCTAAGGGCTAATCATATTGTGATTGATAATCTCAGCTCCGGTCAAAAATTAAAAATTAAAGTAAAAGTTTCTGCGGAACCATTAGTTGTAAAACGTACTTTATCCTGGGAGTTAGAAGGGAGGTACCGTCAGGGCGAACAAGAAAAAAGCGTGACTCATGAATTAAAGAATCTTAATTTAGTTAGTAATCTTAAAGCCTCGGCCGCCGCTTATTATAATAGCCAGTATGGTGATCAACTTGGCAGTGGTCCGATTCCGCCACTCGCTGGCCTGCCAACTAACTACTGGATCTTTTTAGAAGCGAATAATGAAGGCAATAAGCTGGAAGGTCTAACTTTTACCGCCCGTTTAGCGGACGGCGTCACGCTAGGTAATGGCCGCACTCTTAGCTCCGGTTTTTTAGATTACGACGAGGGACTGAGACGTTTAACTTGGACAATTAAAGATTTAAGTGAAGAAGATAACAATTATCGCGCTGGCTTTGAGATCCAATTAATTCCTAGCGCTGAACAAGTAGGCAAAACGCCGATATTAGTGTCTAATATTTCTTATCTCGCCACCGATAGCTTTACCGGCACGCGCCTATCCGGTCGCTTACCTGATATTGATACCAGCTTGCCTGAGGATAGTCTTAATGAGGGGCAGGGAGTTGTGGCGCCATAAACATGATTGATAAATTGCGACAATTAATTAAACCTCAATACGAGACTTTAAATCGTTTGGAAATTAAAAGCCAAAGAATTTTGGATAATTACCAAACCTTAAGCCGCCGGCAACCAAACGCTGCTATTTTTCCTGTTCTCAAATCTAATGCTTATGGGCATGGTTTAAAAGAGATGAGCTCTATTTTAAATGATTCCGCCGCTCCTTTAGTTGCCGTTGATTCTTTTCCGGAAGCGCAGATAGTTAAAAAATATTTTAAACGCCAAATTCTGATTTTAAGCCGTATGACTCCGACGGCTTACCGCTACGCCAAGGGCAAGCGTTATGAATTTTGCGTAGCCGACCAAGAAATTTTAGAAGCGTTGCCGCCACAATCTAAAATCCACCTGTTTGTTAATACCGGTATGAATCGTGAGGGGATTAAAGACTTGGCCAACTTTTTAAATACTAATAAAAAATTGTTAGCTCAGCATCAAGTAGTCGGCCTCTGTTCTCATTTAGCGAGCGCCGATACTGTATCTCCATTAAATGATCGACAATTAAAAGAATTTTTGGCCGATTTAGACATCTTGCACCAGGCTGGCTACCAACCGCAATGGGTACATCTTGGTAATTCCGCCGGTGTTTTTACTTTGGATAATCCGCGCCTGACAGCCTTTAGGAGCGGTCTCGCTCTTTATGGTTACAATCCTTTAAATACTAGTCATCCGGCCTACCTTGAGGCTCAGAGCGCCTTAAAACCAGCCTTAGAGCTGTATTCTAAGGTGGTTGCTACTCAATATTTAAAACCAGGGGAAATTGTCTCTTATAATGCTCGCTATCAAGCTACTGAAGCCACAAATATTGCCGTGATTCCTTTTGGTTACTATGAAGGCTTGCCGCGCTCTTTATCGGCTCAAACTTCTTTTTTGGCAGCTGGGCAACCTGTTGGTATTGCCGGTAGTGTGTGTATGAATCTAACTTGTTTAGATACTAAAAATAAAATTTTAAAATTGGGGGAGGAAGTGCAACTGATTAGTAACGATACTAAAGCCCGTAACAGCTTGCACTATCTCGCTTCCTCGGCAGGTTTAATTGATTACGAATTTTTAACTGGCTTAAAGGCAAATATCCGCCATTTAATCGTCTAGTATGCTGCTATTTAAGAATAAAAATAAAAAAAATAAAAAAAAGAAACGACCCTATATTCGTCCAGATTATCAGAAGAAAGATTTACAAAATCCTTTCTTTGAGAAAAAGGGAAGCGTGCGCAAAAAATTGCCTTGGTGGCTATGGTTTTTAGTATTAGTTCCACTACTAGGCTTAGTTTATCTTTTTTTATTATCCCCCTGGTTTGATATTAAAGATATTACCGTAAGCGGTTTAGGACGCTTGCCGGAAAGCGCCATCCAAGCAAATATTTGGCACCAGAGCGAAGAATCAAGCTTGGGTATTTTTAAGCAAAAAAATATTTTCCTTTTTAAGTTGGCTGACTCGGAAACAGGTTTAATGAGTGAATTTAATTTTTCCAAAATTAAAATTACTAAAAAATATTTTCCCGGACGCTTAATCGTCCAGATAGAAGAACGACCCTATGCCTTTATTTGGCAAGAAGCAGGGAAGTCGTATTATAGCGACTCCCAAGGCTTTATTATCAATAACGAAGAAGTCAGCCCAGAAGACCTAGAACGCCTCCCTGTAATCGAAAATCAAACCCTTGAACCTTTAATTAGAGCTGGGCGCTTAGAGCTATCTTCCAATTATTTAAGTTTTATTTTTAATTTTTTAGCCAGTGCCGAAAAATACCCAGACTTGACAATTAAGCAATTTATTGTTCCTCAGGAAGACAAGAACTTAAAGTCTATTAGAGTCTTATTTAATAATGGTCTTTTGGCTTACTTTGACGTATCCAGCTCAATAGAGCAGCGCTTATCTGATTTAGAGGTTGTCAAAAATCAAAAAATCAAGGATAATCTAGATAAGGTTAGTCATGTAGATTTACGTTACGGCGATAAAATATTTATTGGTTACAAATAATATGGAACAGTTATTTAAATTCTTATTCGGCTTAGCGGCGGTGATCTATGGTCTAATATATATTGGGATCTTTCTTTTAATTTTAAAAATTATTTTAATGTTTAACTCTCCAATTGCTTTTATGGGATTAACTATCCAATAAAAGGTCACAACGATAGTAAAAGGGTTAAATAATGGGCTGATTAGGCAAACTTGTTATTACTGGCGGTTTGCCTTATACTAGAGGTATAATTAAGTGTAAGAGATATTATACTCAGTTTTAATTAATGATTAACTATGTCCGCCAAGCTCCCTCTTTTTGATGATTTTCTCCTAAATCTCAAAGTCAACAACTACTCTCCGGAGACTACTTATAATTACGAAAGAGATCTTAAAGTCTTTGAAGATTTTTTATTTGATAACGATGTTAATTTTAAAAAAATTGGCAAAAAAGATATTCTAAATTATAAAGCCTTCTTAACCTCGTATGACCGAAAGACTCCGCTGGCTCAAGAGGGTAAAAAAAGACTGAATGCCTATTCTATCAACCGGATGCTGTCCGTACTGCGCTCTTACCTGCGCTATCTCATAGAAATGGATTATCCGGTGACTATCGCCCCTGATATGGTTAAAATGGTTAAAACTATCAAAAAGAATGCCCAAGTCGCCGCTCTTGACGAATTCATTAAATTATTGGAATTCCCATCGAGTTATGAAAAAACACCTGAGATTGCTAAACGGAACCGTGCTATTTTAGAAGTCCTCTTCTCTACCGGCCTGCGCATCTCCGAATTAATTAATTTAAAAATAAATCAAATAGACAAAGAAGGACGTATTTTTGTTTTGGGGAAAGGGAAAAAAGAGCGCTTTGTTTATCTGACCCCGCGCGCGGAAGAGCATTTAGAGGCTTATTTAAATACTAGAACGGACGCCTCTCCTTATGCCTTTGTTCCCTACCGAGGACAAAATGCCTCAGACACTAATAAAAAATTATCACCGGTTTATATTCAGGAGACAATTAAAAAATATCGCGAGCTATTAAACATTAACTTCCCTATCTCGCCTCACTCTTTGCGCCACGGCTTTGCTACTTATCTAGCTGAAGCCGGCGCTAATCCAGCTGCCATTCAGGTGCTGCTGGGACATGAATCTTTAGACACGACCACTCGCTATGTCCATGCCTCTGATAATTATGCCCGTCGGGCTCAACAAAAATTCCATCCCCTTAAAGATTAATCAAAAAACACTTCCCTGCTCGGAAGTGTTTTTTTTGGGGAATATATTTATGGTAAGTAGTTTAAAGGATTAACTGGAATACCATCTTTTCTAACCTCAAAGTGTAAGTGCGGTCCCGTGGTAAAGGCACCAGCGCCAACACTGCGCGGAGCACCACCAGTTAAGCCAATGCTATCGCCTTGCAAAACGTATTGATTAGGACTGACATAAACCGCAGAAACGTGGCCATAAACAGTAGACAAGCCGTTGCTATGAATAATCATAATATAAGCGTAGCCGTTAGTGCCATCAAATTTAACTCGAGCGACATATCCATCACCAGCCGCTCTTAAAGTAGAACCTTGCGGGGATCTAATATCAATAGCCGGATGTTCGCCAATAATTTTTCGATAAGGATAATCGGAATCATAAAAGCCAGTAGTGACATAACGACCAGAAACCGGCCAAGCAATATCAGAGGAACCACCTTCTAAGCGCTGCTTATCTTTTTCTGACATCTTAAGACGAACAGTCCGCTCTAAACCAGCTACTTCGTTTTGCGCTTGTAATTGTTCTTTCTTCGCTTGAGCCAATAAGCGCTGATACTCTTCCTCGGAAGACTTGGTTTCTTCTAAAATAATTTCCTTACTTTCTTGTTCATATGCTAAGCCTTCTTTCTTCTTTTCTAATTCTTTTTTAAGGCTTAATAATTCTTTATTCTTCTCGTTTAAAGCCAGCTGGCTTTGCTCTAAATCACTTTTCTTAGTCTGAAGATTTTTTAAGCTCTCTCTAATCTGTTCATTAGTATTTTCTAAATATTTAGCTTGGCTTAAAAATTCCGCTAACGAACTATTAATCAACAAAGCTTCTAAAGAAGAAATCTGGTCTTGTTTATAAACTAGGCGCAGTAAACTGCCGATATGTTGTTTTTCGCGTTCAATATCTTTATCGACGCCCAACATATCCAGCTCTATCTTTTTAACTTCCAAAGCAGTCTTGTCAATATTTAAACTAGTGCTTTCAATATCTAACTGAGTCCGAGCTTCCCTGTCTTCTAAAATGGCTAACTGGTTTTTTAAACTTGCCTGATCGCGCTTCTTTTCTGAAATCGCTTTTTGGTAAGCTTTCTGCCGTTCCGAAATAAGCTCCATTTGCTTCTTTTGGAGCTGAATCTGGTTATTTAATTCCTGAATTTCATCATCAATAGTGGCTGGCTGCCCGAAAACATTAGGCATTGCCCAAAAAAACCCCACTACGAGGAGAAGGCTAAAAATAATAAGGGGAATTCTCTTTTTCATACCCCTAAATTTTAACATTTTTACGATATTATGTAAAATATGGTTCTGTACAACTATTGTATGCGAGAAAGCGCCGCTGCTAAGCGGTTCATGCTTGCTTCCTTACCCAAGGCATTAGCCACTTCAAAAGGGCTAGGACTAGCTTTTTCGCCTGTTAAAGCCACGCGCCAGGGCCAGAGATAATCCCCATTTTTGTGCCCTTGTTCTTTTAAATAGGACAAAATTACCTCTTCTAAAATCTCCTTACCCCAATCCTCATCACTAATACTATATAAAACCGGAGTTAATTCCTCTAAATTAGCTTTAATCTGGTCTAGAGTGTTGTTTTTCCAAACGAGTAGGTCTACTTCATATTGCGGCTCTTTGAAAAAATAACTGGTTAAAGGCACGATGTCGCTTAAAGTTTTGAGACGGTCACGACTAATCTCTACGATCGCTGTTAAATTAACGGTCTTTAAGTCATGCCCCGCACTTTCTAAATAAGGGCGGCACAAGGCGCTAAGTTCTGTTAAATCCCGCTGTCTAATATAATAGCCGTTATAATAATTTAATTTATCAAGATCAAACACCGCCGGAGAAACCCCAATATCATGATAATCAAAGCGCTGCGCCAGATCCTCCAGACTCAAAAGCTCTTGATCGTCTTTAGGGTGCCAACCCAAAAGAGCGCAGAAGTTGATGATTGCTTCTTGCAGGTAACCCTTTGCTAAAAAATCCTCTACAAAGACATCGCCTTTGCGCTTAGACAACTTTCCCCCGCCCTCCTTATTTAAAATTAAAGGAAAGTGGATAAACTTAGGTGGTTCCCAACCAAAATCTTGGTAGAGTAAAATATTTTTAGGAAAAGATGAAATCCATTCATCGCCGCGAGTCACATGAGTAATTGCCATTAAATGGTCATCAACCACATTGGCAAATTGATAAGTAGGAATTCCATTAGACTTCACTAGCACCTGATCATCTAAATCGGCGTTATTAAAAGTAATGTCACCGCGCAACTCATCATAAACAGTTGTTGTGCCTTCTAGTGGCATTTTTTGTCGGATTACAAAAGGTTCTTGAGCCGCCCGACGATCACTTTCTTCTTGGCTTAAATCACGACAGCGTCGGTCATAATGGGGAGCTTCTTTATTAGCTTCTTGGGCGGCACGCATTTCTGTTAAACGCTCTTCGGTACAAAAACAGCGGTAAACTTTATTTTCGGCCAATAACTTGTCCGCCTGCTCTCTATATAAATCTTTGCGTTCACTCTGAGTGTAAGGGCCAAAATCACCACCCACATGCGGACCTTCATCAAAGGTGATGTTAAATTTATCCAAAACCTCAATTAGTTTTTCAGTCGCTCCAGCGACTTCCCTTTTTTGATCAGTATCTTCAATACGCAAAATCAGTTCTGCTCCCAAGTTCTTGGCCATCAGATAATCAAATAGGGCCACTCGAAAATTGCCAATATGGAGAAACCCCGTAGGTGATGGCGCAAAGCGCAGCCGTAATTTTTTATTATTCATATTTAATTGTTTCCCAAAATTTTTTTAAAAATTTTTCAACACCGGGACGGCGCACAGGGTGAACGGCCGTTAATAACTCCCTAGCCTTAACCCAACGCCAAGCACAATGATCCCAATAATTAATTTTTACCTCTTCATCATCACCTAAAAATTCTGCGATTAATAAACCTTGCTTTTGTCCTTTATAATTAGTCTTCTGATTACGGCCATTAACAAAGCGATAGGTATGTATTTTAGGATAAACTCCCACAACTTTCAAACTAGTAACCCCTAATTCTTCACGAGTTTCACGCAAACCTGCCTGCAGCAAAGATTCACCATCTGTACCGCCTTGCGGTAACTGCCAATGTCCATGATCATCCTGACGTTCTACAATCAAGACGTATGGTTCTTGGTTTATTAAACGATAAATTAAAATTACGACATTGCGACGATAACACCAAGGGTTAATCAAATTTTCTTTGATTACTTTCCAACTAAAAACCACTACGGCCTGCCAAATCCTTTTCAGACGGCGTGGCTGTTTAATTAAACGCCAGAGCCATTCCAGTCCCAGAGAACGCCAAAACTTCGCGGCTCTAATAGCTTTGCCAGTTAAAAAATCAAAAGATCCACCGACGCCAAGAGCTAAGCGAGCGCTAGGAATCTGAGGGAGAGTGCGCCAGAGTAGTTTTTCTTGCCATGGAGCTCCTAGAGTGGAAAAAATTAACTGCGGCGCAAATTGCTGCACGGCCGCTAATTCCTGAGTTGTGAGTTGTGCCTCCCGTTCAATATCTAAGACCTGCGCTTCTAATTTTGGCCAGCGCTTTTTTAAAGTTTGAGTAATGTCCGCTTGATCAGACAATCCTTTTTTCCAATTTAACACCAATACCCGCCGCTGTTCCCTTTCAGCCTTGCCTAAAAGTTCTGGAGTCAAATCAGATCCGGCTAAACGAGTAAATTTAGTTTTTTGGAGCAACCCCGCCAAAATAATCCCAAAACCATCAGCAATCGCTAAATCAGCTTCATTTAAAATATAAAAATACTCTTCATCCTTGCGGGCTGCTAAGATAATTTCTGGATTAGGAGTCGTTACAAAATGCCCATGCGAGTCATTTAAAAAAAAATCCCAGCGCTCAGCTATCTCCTTCTTGCTTAAGTTAGCAATTTTTATTCCCAAAACGCGGTTCATATGATACAATTTCTAGTAGCTTAATTCTATTATAAAAAGTGCTTTTCGTAAAGAAAATATGCCAAAAATTGATAAAACCCCTAATCGGTTGCAAGAGATTATTATTGATAATCCCCGCAGCCCCGGAAATGCGCTGAAATGGATTAATATTGTAAATGCTGGCCGCTCGGAGGTTAATTATTTTAAAAGAAAATTTGGGTTCAATGATGATCATTTAAAAGCTTCTGTTTCCACTGTCTTTGCCCAACGTCCAGTAGTCGACATCAAAGACGGCTACGTCTTTATTATTTTACACTTCCCTACTTTTAAAGGAGAAAAGGTGGTGCCTGGCGAAATTGAGTTTTTTATCGGTCATGGGTACATGATTACGCTTCATAATAATAATCTTAAGCCCCTAAATAGTTTTTTTAATTACTGCAAAGAGCACCCTCAAGAGCTCATCGCTTACCAAACAGAAAGTTCTAGTACCTTGCTTTACGAATTGCTTACCCGTTTAATGAAGGACACCTACAATACCTTAGATCATAATAGCGTTAACATTAACGAAACTGAGGAAATTATTTTTGACGGTAAACAAAAGGAAGCGGCTAGCCGTATTTTAGAATTGCGCCGGAATATTATTAACATCCGCAAAATTACCAAGAACCACACCAACATCATGAAGTCTCTGCAAAGAATGACTAGCAATCTAGTGCCCCGCGAATCTTTACGAAAATATTATGAGGATCTTGAGGAACATTCCCGACAAATTTGGGATATTTTGGACTTGCAGCGAGAATTAGTGGAGGTTCTTAACAACACCAACGAATCCTTGTTAAACGACCGCACCAACAGAGTTATGAAGATGTTGACAGTCTTTTCCGTACTCTTTCTACCCTTAACTTTGATTAGTGGCATCTTTGGAATGAACACCATTAACATGCCCATTGTTCGTAATCCGTACGGTTTTTGGATAATTATGGGCATAATGCTTGCCGGTTTACTGACACTTTTACTAGTATTTCGTCGAAGTAAATGGCTATAATTAGCCAAATTAATAAAACCGCCCTCTCCGGGGCGGTTTTTTAGTATTGACAAAAATATAAAA
>CAYLPC010000005.1:0-395 GCA_964385475.1 uncultured Gammaproteobacteria bacterium
GTGTATCTCAAAAGTTAAAAAATCGTGTGGCAGGAGCAGTTATTTTAGATGAAGTTGAAGGATCAGATCACTGCCCCATTGTCTTAGAGATTCAGTAAATAAAAAAAAAGACTTCACTTGCGGAAGTCTTTTTGTTTCTTGTTTTGGTTTTAATCTAGCCTGGCAAAATCTTGCGGAACCCGGTAGTTGTCGCCCGGTCTGACGCCAGTGCGGTACCATTCAATTAAACGGCGAATTTCTTTCACGTTGGATTGGTAGAAGATTCCGGCGTGCACATCGTTAATGATATACCACTCGCTTGGGATAACTCCACTAATCCGCAAATCGCCGCGGATGGTGCTTTTCAGAGATTTTTCTTCTCTTAACCAGTAGCTGGCGTTTTTAGTGAAAACTCC
>CAYLPC010000005.1:405-12340 GCA_964385475.1 uncultured Gammaproteobacteria bacterium
GCGACCACCGAGATAAACGTTCTGAGCGGTAACCATTTGCCCTTTGCCGCTACGGTTCATTCCGTAGAAATCACGACCCGTTTGCCTGATAACTTCCCTTAAATCCTTTGTTAAGTTTAAGAGGTTGTCTTTTTTGCGCCAGCTTTTATACCGAAGTGAGTGGTAAATTTTGCCGACCTCTTTGGAGTCGTAGATAGGGGAAGTGAGGTTGAAGAGAGCGATTACTGAGTAGATATAATTCTCTCTTTTATCGCATTCGATAAGGCCTGCTTCCAGGCGATTTAAGATTGACTCTAAACCTCGTTTTTCCTTTTTTGTGCCGGTTAGGGACTTGCAGAACTCTTTTACTTTCATGATTAAAATATTTAGTTGTTAATAGATACTAAGCAGACATTAGTCTAATCTATCATAAAAATTAATTATTGTCAATATTGTGCTTGTCAGAGGCAGTAATTTAAGCTAAAATCAAGAAATAAATCAGCCTAAAACATAGATTTTTATGTATAATTTTCAGCAAATTGAAGCGAAATGGCAGCGCAAGTGGCGCGAAGCTGGCGTTTTTAACACTCCGGAAATAGATAATCGCCCCAAACGCTATATTTTAGACATGTTTCCTTACCCATCAGGCGACGGTCTTCATGTTGGTCATGTCGAGTCTTATACGGCGACCGATATTTACGCCCGGTTTTCCCGGGGTCTGGGTTACAGAGTGCTCCATCCTCAGGGTTTTGATGCCTTTGGCTTACCGGCAGAAAATTATGCTATTAAAACCGGAATCCATCCGGCAGAAACAACCAAGACAACTGTCGCCAATTTTACAAGACAGATAGACAGTCTCGGTTTTTCTTATGATTGGGCGCGCCGAGTGATTACTTGTGACCCCGAATATTATCGCTTTACCCAGTGGTTCTTTTTGTTGATGTACAACAATGGTTTAGCTTACAAGAAAAAAGCAAAAGTTAATTGGTGTGAAAGTTGTCAGACTGTTTTAGCTAGAGAACAAGCCGAGGGCGGCCGCTGCGAACGCTGCGGGTCGGCGGTTATTCAAAAAGATTTAGAACAATGGTTTTTTAAGATTACAGATTTTATTGAAGATCAAGAGTGTCAAGGACGAAAGATTACCGGACTTTTATCCGGTCTTGATCATTTAGACTGGCCTGAATCCACTAAATTAGGTCAACGCCATTGGATTGGCCGCTCCGAAGGGGCTTTAGTTGACTTCGTTTTGCTCGCCCCCAATCAAACAGAGTTAAAATCTTCAGTTTTTACCACTCGGGTAGATACTATTTTTGGCTGCACTTATTTAGTCCTGGCGCCAGAACACCCTATCGTCAAAGAATTATTGCCAGACTTGAGCAACCAGGCTGAAGTAGTGGCTTATTTAGAAAAAGTAGCGGCGAAAACAGAATTAGAGCGTACAGATTTAAATAAAGATAAAACTGGTGTGCCTTTGGCGGGTGTGAGGGCGCTTAATCCTTTTACTCACGAAGAGATTCCCGTTTTAATTGCCGATTATGTTTTGGCAAATTATGGTACAGGTGCGGTTATGGCGGTTCCAGCTCATGATGAAAGGGATTGGGAATTTGCTAAAAAGTATCAACTGCCCATTACTCCAGTAATTCAGGCCGAATCTGGAACAGTAGATAATGATACTGCTTTTACCGACGATGGTTTATTAATCAATTCCGGAGAATATACCGGTCTCACATCAGTGGAGGCTCGCGAACGCATGACCGATTTTCTGGAACGAACACGTCAAGGCGGCCAACAAATTAATTATCGTTTACGCGATTGGCTGGTTTCTCGTCAGCGATATTGGGGCGCGCCAATTCCGATTATCTATTGTGACCAATGCGGTCCTGTACCGGTTCCAGAAACAGAGCTACCTGTACTTTTGCCTCAAGATATTGATTTTCGTCCGACTGGTGAGTCGCCGTTAAAGTATTCGCAGGAATTTAATCAGGTTAAATGCCCTAAGTGTGGGGCTCCGGCCCGACGGGAGAGTGACACCATGGACACCTTTGTTTGTTCCTCTTGGTATTACTTACGCTATGCAGATCCTAAGAACGCAGAAACTTTTGCCACCCCAGCTAATATTAATGGCTGGTTGCCGGTTGATTTATACTTAGGCGGGGCCGAGCACACGGTCCTTCATTTGCTTTACGCGCGTTTCTTTACCAAAGTTTTAAAGAAATACGGTTATATTAATTTTGATGAGCCTTTTCTTAAGTTGCGCCATCAAGGAATTATTTTAGGAGAAGATGGTAATAAGATGAGTAAATCTAAAGGGAATGTTGTTAATCCTGATGTTTTAGTGAAGGAAAGCGGTGCCGATGCGCTGCGTTTGTATGAAATGTTTATGGGGCCTTTAGAGGAAATGAAGCCCTGGAACAGTCAGGGGATTAGTGGCGTGGAACGCTTTCTAGATAGAGTGTCACGGTTAGTGGATGATGCTCCCCGAGCTGATGAAGCTAAGGTGGTTTCTTTATTGCATCAAACTATTAAAAAAGTAACTGATGATATTGAAGGCTTTAAGTTCAATACGGCGATTTCCGCTCTCATGATTTTGCTTAATGAAATATATGAAGTAAAAAATAAAACAGGAGTTTGGCCTTTAAGTAAGAATAATCTCGGCTACTTCCTGCGATTATTAGAGCCTTTTGCTCCTCATTTAGCTGAAGAATTATGGGAATCTTTGGGGCAGTCAGAATTTTTGGCGCGGACCAATTGGCCTGTTTACGACCCAAACTTGCTCGCTAGTGACACTTTTACTTTAGCAGTCCAAATTAATGGCAAACTCCGCACCTCTTTAGAAGTTTCCAGTACGGCCAGTGAATCAGAGATTATTGCCTTAGCGACGGCTGATGAAAATGTCTCCAAATGGCTAGTAGAAAAAGAGATTGTCCGTTCTGTTTATGTTCCTGGAAAATTACTTAATCTAGTGATTAACTAACATGACTCTCGCTCAACGCATGAAAGAACTGTGTCGCGTTTATGATATCACCCCCAGCCGCAGCAAGGGGCAGAATTTTTTGGTAACAGAGAAAGTTTATGATGAGGTTGTTGCCGCTGCCGAGCTATCAACCCAAGACACAGTCATGGAAGTGGGCCCAGGCTTAGGTTTCCTAACGGCGCGCTTAGCACAAGTGGCCGGTCAGGTAGTGGCGGTGGAATTAGACGATAAGTTAGCCGCTGTTTTACAAACCGCGCTCGCCTCGCAGAATGTAAGCAATGTGAGTATTATTAATCAGGATGTTTTGCGTTTTGATCCGAGCGTCTTATCGCCTAATTATAAAATTGTTGCAAATCTGCCTTACAACATTAGCTCTATTTTCTTACGCACTTTCTTAGAGCAAAAAAACAAACCAGAGCGTCTTGTCTTAATGTTGCAAAAGGAAGTAGCTGAACGTTTATTGGCCAAACCGGGCGATATGAATATGCTCGCTTTGTCGGTGCAGTTCTATTCGCGCCCTGAAATTATAAAAATTGTGAAAGCCGGTAATTTTTGGCCGGAGCCCCAAGTGGATAGCGCGCTGGTCCGTCTGATTTTAGATAGTAAGCGCTCACAAGCTTACTCACCTGAAGAAATTAAAGCATTTTTTCGTTTAGCGCGAGTTGGTTTCAGTGCCAAGCGGAAAATGTTGAAAAATAATCTAGCCGCCGGTCTCAAAATCAGTTTAGAGCAATCCCGAGAACTGATAGCCGGCGCTAACTTGTCTCCACAGCTACGTGCTGAAGATTTAAGCCTTGATGATTGGGAAAAATTGTTTGCTGGGGCCCGCTCTTTTATGTTATAATCAAGGCGTAAATCACTAATAATAAATTATGGCTGAAAAGTCTTCTCGTCAGTCTTTTTCTTCTATGCCGCGTCGTCAAAAAAATGCGGTTTTTGCTTTATCTTTAAGCGCTTTGGTTATTATTGGCGTTTGGATTTGGCAATTTAATACCAGGCTCACCACACCCTTTCAGCCCAGCAAAGAAGAAGTTGAGATTGCTAAAAAAGCAGAACAAGAAAGAGAAGCCGCTGCTTTAGCCGAACGAAATAAAGATACCGATAAAGATGGTTTAACGGACTATGATGAGGTTAACATGTATGGCACCTCTCCTTATTTAGAAGACACAGACGGTGACGGCATTTCTGATTTTAATGAAGTTCGTCAGGGCAAAGATCCTTTATGCGCCGAAGGCTCCAGTTGTGGCTTAATTGCCACCAATCCGGAATCAGTCACTCCTAATGCAACGAGTACCCCGGCCAGTAAAGTTGATGAAGAATTATTAGTTTTAGCATTATCCGGTCAAGGCGATGCTGATACCATGAGACAAATCTTAATTCAGGGCGGAGCGGCGGCCGATCAAGTCGCACTCTTAACGGATGAAGATTTAATGAAGATGTATCAGGATATTTTAGTGGCCCAACATCCGGAAGTGTTGACCGATAATCCAACTAATCCTTAAAAACAATTAGGTAAAGTTTTTAATATGAAAAAATCATTGTCCTCAAAGATTAAGGTCGGTGCCATTTTGCTGATGTTTGTGTCGGCTTTTTTTGTCTTTAATGTCCAGCCGGTAAAAGCAGGTATGGCCACCGCCGAAATCACCTCCATTCCGCAGATTTTGTCTGACACTAAACTGACAATTCGGGAAAAGGTGCAAAAAATCTTAAAAACTTTTGGAGCCAAATTGGTCAATACGACCGTGCGCAACACCCTCAACCGGGTTGCTTTAGATGCCGCTAAATATGTGGCTAGCGCTGGTGAAGGGCAGAAGCCCACTTACGTAGTTGAGGACTTTAGTGATTATTGGAAAAATATTGGTGATGCGGCCGCGGGCGATTTTATTGATGGTTTAGGCAAAGCCTGGGAAGTAGATTTATGTCAACCACCTTCACCTAGCATTCAGGCTAAAATTGGTTTAGGTCTAGTGCAAACGATTGCCCCGGACAAGCCTAATTGTACTCTAAGTAATTTAGTTAATAACTATAGTTCCGCTTACGAAAGATTTAAGGCCATGGAGACTGGCGATTATCTGAAAGGAATTAAAACCACCTTTGATCCGGGCGGCAGCGAATTGTCTGGCGCTTTTACCTTATTCGGTCGGACTGTAGCGGTTGGCGACAAGGCTGAAGATGAAGAGAAAACTAAAAATTTAATTTCTGAAGGCTGGCTTGATGTTCGCAATATCGCCGGTAAGTTAAAAGGAACTCCTGGTTCTGCTCAAGAAGATTTAAGCAATGTTAAAAAGGCTCAAGTTGATAATATTTTTGTCAGTACGGGCGATGCTTTAGTTGATGCCGCTAATACTTTCTTAAACCAATTGGCTTATGAAAGTTTTCAACGTATCATGCGGGAAATCAACAAAGGCAAAAGCACCAGTCAAGCGCTTGATTTAACCAAATTATCAAGCAGCGGTTTTGAATCTCTGATTCAGTATGGGGAAGCGGTAATTGGTGAAAAACTATCTAGTATTGTTAAGCCTCGGTTTGATGTTCGTGGCGATTACAGCATTCTCGCTGAACTTTCAATCTGTCCCGACAAAAATAATCCGGGCCCTAATAACTGTGTCATTGATGATAACTTCTCTCAAGCTGTGGCCGAAAAGATTACTGTGGGTGAAGCTTTGGAAAAAGGATATTTACATGGCGACTGGCAGATTACCGGTGATAATAAGGCAGACAGTGTTTATAGCACTCGCAGCGCTAGCGTTCTGCGTAAATATCGCATTGTTCCTTTAGGTTGGGAGAAGGCTTTCAATGAAGCTGTCAGCAGTGGTCGCCGAGCTACTCTACAAGATTTAGTTTCTTGTTTTGATCCTGATGATAAACACAGCCAATTCTCTTCCGATTTTAATAAAAATGACGTTCTTTGGTGCGCTGGTTTGGTTGATCCTAACTGGGTTTTAAAAGCGCCGCTCAACTATTGTGCGAAAGAGGGGATTGGCGGTCAGATTATGAGCAGTTATATTTCGCCCACGATTAATAATGAGATTTCTTCATTAATTATTTCTCGGGCTTCCGATTACTGTGCTGATGACCAAACCTGTATTAAAGAAAAAAGTGATGGTTCTTGTGAGCTTTACGGTTATTGTAACGAAGAAAAGCGAACTTGGCGGTTTAATTCCGATTCTTGTGAAGCGGTTTATAACACCTGCCAGACCTTTACTAATGCTACCGACAACCAAACCTTATCTTTCTTAGAAAATACTCTAGATTACAGCACCTGCGATGCTAATAATGTCGGGTGCCGTGAATACTATACCCGCGGTATTTATAACGCGGCGAGTAATATTGTAGCCTGGGATCAAAAATATCCTCTTTATCTCAATAATAAACTAACTGCTTGCGATGCCAATGACGAATCCTGCACCCAACTGCTCAGAGGCAAGCCAGGTTGGACCGAAGTAAATTATGTCATGGATTCCGGCTTTGCTTTAAATAATATTGGGGATACTAACGCCTCTTCTTCTGAGTGGCATTGGCCGATTAGAAATGGTTCCGGTGAAATTATTAATGATTTAGGTAAGTCTTTGAAAATCACTGGCGGCGAGGGAGCAGCTTTATATTCTAATAGTCAGAATAATCTGCTGCCACAAAATATGCAGCCGGTAACTGGTTGGGCATATACCCTTTCAGCTGAAGTGAGAATTAATTCTGGTTCTAAGGTGACAATGAGTTTTGGTTCACCAACGAGACAAGTAGAAACTACGGGTCGTGATTGGACACGTTTATCAATTGTTGCTGATCGAACCGCAAGTTTAGATTTCGCTTTAACCGGCAGCGGCGGCAGTGTTGATTTCTCCGTACGGAATCTCAAGCTCAGTCCTAATGGTTACACCACTCCTTATAGTTCTTATGCTTCTTATCCGGTTTATGAAAAAATCTTACCTGATTATTTAGAAACAACTTGTTACAACTCTCCACAGACGGGCGATTTTACTATTAAGGATAATGCCCCAGCCACTTGTTATCAGTATGCCCGCAAGTGCAGCAGCAGCGAAGTTGGCTGCGACCTCTTCTCGTCAACTAAGGATCGCTTTAAAATTGCTGCCAAAGCTAACGCCGCGGATTATTGTGATGCTCAGTGTGATGGGTATGACACTTATGTAGCTAAAGATACTCATTTCTTCTCAGCTTCTGCTGATAATATTATTCCTAATAAAGCTCAAGTTTGCGGGGCCGAGGGTGTCGGGTGCGCCAGCTTCACTAATTTAGACAGAGTCAGTCAGGGCGGTGAAAGCGTGGAGTATTATTCACAGCTCCGCCAATGCGTTAAGCCGCAAGAAGCCTCCTGCGGAGATTTTTATTCATGGGATAATTCCCAATTAGTAGTAATGTCTTTACGAACTGCTGCTAATGGCTCTCCTTACTTAATTAATCCGGCCACTGCTGATCAATGTACGAAGGAAATTTATGGCTTACCGGCCAACGACCCTCGCTATAATCCCGACTGCCGAGAATTTTATAGTAAAGATGGGCGCATCACTTATCATTTAATTTCTGAAACAGTCGCTTGCTCTGATAATTGTAATTCTTATCGCTTGAATAATAAGAATTATGATAAAGCAATTTCTCAAGGAGCTTGTACTGGTAATAACAAGAATTGGGACAGCACTCAGGGTGCTTGTCAGGTCTGTTTAAATGGTGGCGTCTGGGATAATCAGCAGAAGTCCTGCACTTATAAAGCTATTCCGCAGGAAGGAAAAGTTTGCGGGGCCGAGAGTGTTGGTTGTCGGGAATATAATGGTAAAGATGGCAACGCCTTCCGTTTAGTATCTGTATATGATTTTGATGCCGACAACCCATTCACCAAGAGTACTATTAGTAATGACTCTATCTTTAAAGATGGTAAATCTCTATATGTCGGTTACGACGGCACGGTGGCAACTACTGATGCCACGGCTTATGCCACTGAAGGGTCGGCTTACGTAGCTAAATTCTTAGCCAAACCCATCAGCGGGCAAGCCTCGGTTCGCCTTTCCTTTATCAATCAAAATAACGAAGAATCTTTCTTTGGAGCCACTCCGACTAATACCAATGGTAATACCAATCTCGCTAACGGTTGGCAGGTTTATGAGGTTAGCTTAGGTACCTTAAGTCATAAGCCTAACCAAGAAAAACTCAAAATAGAGACCACCGGCCGCGCCTTATTTGATAACCTGATTATTAGTGAAGTGGCCGACAGACATTATCTGATTAAGGACACCAGCGATGTTCCGGATGTTTGTTTCTATGACATGAATGATGTCTATCGCGGACCAAGTTATAATTTGGGCTGCACCAAGCATACTGATCGCGCTGGCGCTGTTCATTATCTGCACCAGTTCAGTGAGCTGTGCCAACAGATGATAAAAACCAATAATCATTCTAATTATTACGGCTTTACCGTTAACCAAAAAGGTGACAGTCAAGATAAGAGCTGTGATGCCGGCAGCGCTGCTTGTGTTAGTGTATCGGACCATCAGGCAATTTATGCCGTCTTTGACCCAACCAAACAATGTAATAAAGCGGCGACGGGTTGTACTCGCTTAGGAACAATTCAAACCAAAGGGAGCACCTCGGCTATGACTGATGTCTTCCGTCGTTTAGTGCCGGATACTTATCGCAATGAAAATAACTCTCCTTTGTGCCGAGATAATGAATTAGGTTGTGATGCTTGGGCTTATGGTAACGGTTCGGCGAGCTATTTCAAAAATCCTGGTAGCAATACCTGTGTTTATCGCGATGGCAGTTGGTATAAAACGCCAGTAAAGCGCTGCGATTTAGACAATAACAGTATTATCGGTGGCGACAGTGAGAAAGCCGGCGCGGTATGTATTACTGATCAGGATTGTAAGCAATCTAAGTGTATTGTCGATAACAATCAATATCCTTGTGAGGTGGATTATGGTCGTACTTTAGGTACAGGCGGAGCTGCCAGTAGAATTCCGTCACCAGTTGGAGCTGTAGGTTTATGTTCCGCTGAAGCTTCTGGTTGCACAGAGTACATTGACCCGGTTAGCCGCCACGCAGGTAATTTAGTCTTTAATCCCGCCGCTTTAGCATCGAATAATGGTGTTATTGATCGCTGGACGGCCGCCGGAGCTGAATATTATCAAGAGATCACAGTCAAGCCGAACAAACTATATACTTTAACAGTAAACAATAGCGCCAGTAAGGCGAGAATCGTGGTGTTGGGTGATGGTCGCTTACGCACCTTGCATTCCGATAATAAATTGGGGGCTGATGTAGCTCAACTTGATTTACCAGAAAATAAGGCGCTCTTCTACACCAACTCTGTCGCCGAAAAGATTAGGATTTATCGCTCTGATACCAAAATCGGTCAAAATAACATCAGTTTAAGGGAAGTGATCGTTAATTATCAGCTCAACACTCAAGTTGACTTAAAATCTTGTAATGGGGTTGTGAACATGGATAATGGTTGCGTTCTGTTTAATGTTCGCAGTCAATCTGGGGCCTCTGGCCTGCGCCAAAATATTTATGACGCGGTAGCTACGCCGGAAAGCAACGGTTCTCCGGTTGCTTGCGAGGGTAATAATTGCACCTCTAACCAAGTGATTAAAGTTTCTCCAGATCGTATCTGTTCTAACTGGCTTTCCTGTCAAACTTATGTTGAAGATCCGGTTACTAAAGAAAAAACTTGCTACAAGATAGGTGAGTGTGACCAATTAGATGATAATGGTCAATGCTCTAATTTCATTAAAACAACAGGGGAACGCAACATTAAAGACGGGGCCAATAAAAATGCTACCGGATATTCATTACTGGATAACTACTATATTGGTGAAATGAGAGAAGTTGGGGCTAATACCGATGTTCACTTTAATTTTGAGGATAATTCTGTAAATCTCAGTTGCCGTCGTGATATTGATGTCGCTGCTAACGGCGCCCTTGCGGCGGTTAGTGGGCGAGCTTGCGTCTTCGAAAAAAATATTAATGACGATAGTTTAGTCCTCAGCCCTGATAACGCGACTACAGATTATCCGGCTAATGGCCAAGGATATCTCAAGGTTCTCAATTATTATCAAATTTCTCCTCAATCTCCTAACTCAGGAGTTTCGGTTGAGCCCGGACAAGATTATTACCTTAACTACCTCGTGAACACTAAGGGGTCTAGTGCGCGCGCTAAAATTTTATTGGTGACAGATAAGGGTGGTATTGTTGCCAGCTTTATTGATCAAGCTCCTAATGGTTGGGAACGAAAAGTCAGGAAATTCAATGTTTCTGCACCAAGTAATGTAACAATTTATTTAACCTCAGACACTAATAATCTCAATACCGGTTACGTTTATTTTGATGACATCAATATTGAACCGGTTCTGCAAGTTGGAGACCCAAATAAGCCTGGAGATAATAATAAATATGTTTCTAAGGAGTGCCGTCTCTATCCCACTGAAGATAGTCATCTATGTTTATCCGCTAATAACAACGTAATTAAAGATGGTTTATATGGATATTGTTTACAGCACGATCCTTTAAATCCTAAGGTTTGTTTGATGTGGTACCCCACGGACATGATTTCTCCTGTAACTAGGTCTGGCCAATCAGATTTAGGTTATACAGGTAAGTTCCCTTTGTACTATTGTACGGAGGCAAATGGTGAGTTTTCTTTAGTAGAAAAAGTGGAAGCTAAAAGAAGTGGTTTAAGTGGCGAATTAGGGGCTTTTAATTTCTTCGGCAGTGGTGCTTGTAATAGAGATGAGGATGAAGAATGTGGAGTTTGTGATGTTTATACGAATGGCTGTTTAATTCCAGGTTCTTCGGGGGGGCAGGGAGATGCTAATTATTGGACTTTGATAGCTCAAGGCTCTTATAAGAAAGGGTGGCTGACACACGATCGCATCTTTACTAAAATGATGTGTATTCCTAATCAGGAGAATGTAAAATTGGTTACAGGTACAGTAACTGTTACAGATATGAACGCCTGTAACGGTTGGACTTATAAAGGAAAGCCGATAGTAGAAGGCTGGGCTGCTTATGATGGTCATTTAGAAAGAAAAGACTATACGATTGATAGTCGCACTCAGAAAGATTTCTGTAGTTTGACTTTCGGCTCCTTCAAGCCTTGGTGTGATCAGTGGACTTTCACCATTGATCAAAAAAAGAGCCATGAACCCCCTATCGCTGTTTATGATGAGGTCCGAAAACCGGCTCTCGAGAGTGATTTAAAATATCCTTATGGTCAGCAAGATATTTACCAGGTGACTTGTAACAAATTCTCTCAGTTTGTTAATAGTAACGGAGAAGGTATTGTTTGGTCTAACCGCATTAGCCGTAATACGGAATATGCTACAACCACCCCCTATTTCTTTGACGCCCGCTATCACCGCTATCAATCATATGGCCGTAATCGCGAAGATATTCCTTTTGGGGCAGCGGTTATTCCTGGTGATTATAACCTGAATTCTAATGATGCTATTCCTCTCCGCAATCAATACGCTAAGAAGAATCGGGAAACAGTTTTTGCTGGTCGACCCTATGGCTGTGTTGGCAGAGGATGCGCTAATATTGGACAGTGCAGTTTAGATCCTAATATTTTCTGCTTCTATTATGAGGGTGACGATGAGTTTAATCGTATTAGTTGTTCAGGGTCTGGCGCTGGTTCTTGCCAGTCAATTTGGAACTTAAAGTCTCTAACTTTCTGGGATATATTGTATGGATGGAGAGCTGCTCCAAACGAGAGAGAAGCGGTGGCCAACCTTAATCAGATTTTTTTGAGTAAATACACGGATCTTAGATATTCGATTGAGGATAAAGGTTATCAGGTTTATACTTCTCCAGCGGCTTTCAGGCCAGCTAGCGATATAAAAAGTACTGGGACTTCTCATGTTTATTCTAATCCAAATGGTTTCATAAAGGTGAAGCCTAAAGTCTATAACCAAAAGTTAGAGGGCGTTAGTGAGGGGGTTAAAAATGTGACAATTGGTATTAGTAATGGCGAGT
>CAYLPC010000005.1:12350-19516 GCA_964385475.1 uncultured Gammaproteobacteria bacterium
ATAATCAATGAGCCGGGTCTCTATAAACTATCTCTTAACACTTCTGTTGATTCAGAGCAGCAGCCACTGAAAGAGATTAGTATTAATTGGGGCGATACCACCCAAAGCCTGAGCAATTTAGACAATAAGCCGGAAGCCAGCTCACCTCATGTTGTTTATCATTATTACTTGCCTGGGCAATATAAGATGCGGTTAAATGTCAAAGATAACTGGGGAGCCTTTAATTGTCTGATTACCTCCGGAACAGGGTGGTCTGGGTGTTAATAAAACTTGATAAATATTGTTAAAAAAAGAGCTTTTTACAAGCTCTTTTTTGATTAATCATTCTTTATTAATCGGATTGCAAATCCCCAGTATAAATAATATTGGATTTCTCCGATACGGGCACCATCGTCAATAATTTCAAAAATCATCGCCTCATAAGGCAAGGGGTTTTCTGGAGAGGTCATGTCTGAAGTCCAAAGCGTACAATCTTGCCCAAGAGTCCGAAACACAAATCCTTCCGCATTTTTTTGACCAGATGGCAAAGCGGTGAATCCTGAAGAGTTGGAATAAAAATTTTTCATATTATTATCCCAATACATTCTTGAAGCGTCAGCCAAAGCTATTCCCGCCTTTTCACCTCCCCCTAGATATGATATTAGCTCTGAAAAATCTTCTACACTAGGAGATCTAAAACCTTTAATGAATTCACCTTTTACGCTCGGGGAATTATACAGTGCTCCATAAGTATTATAATACTTCTCCTCTCCTTCATAATACACAACACACGGGTTTCTCTTGCCCCACTCATTCATACTAGGAGAATTGGGGGGTGACACTAATTCTAATGAGTGGTGTTCCATCGGCGTAATGAGTTGCCGTTAAATTTCTTTGTAACCAATACTGATTACCAATTTTAATAACGGGGTAAACGTTTCCGTTATAGTCCCGCACAACATCGGTAGAAAGTATTTTTTCCAAACTAGTTGCTTCACCAGCCTTGTTTTTGGCGACTACGCGATAAATATACCGTGATTTAGGGGCTAAATTATTGACCCGAGTCCGGAGCTCCATTACTTTAGTGGGAGAGGGATTTTTCCCGCCACTTGAGTCATTGGCCATGACCGCTTTTACCTTAGTCCAGGTAGCAGCGCCATCTAGCTTGTATTCAAAATTAACTTCGGTGTCTGAGGCGCCTAAAATAGACCAACCTCTTAATTCCGCTGTAGTTTCTGCACTAGAAATAATGACATCTAAACCCACTTCGGGAATCTTAGCCGTTACTTCCGGCGGTTTGGTACCGCCATCACCAGGATCGTTAGGATCGGGTCCAATCGGGTCTTCGCCTCCACATGAGGCTAACAAAAAAATGGTTGCTAAAAGGAATATCACTCTCAGCCAACTGAATTTCAACTGTTTCATCTTTCTTAGTATTTAATTGTTAATGTTACTATTTTAATAATTATGCCTAAATTCTCTTATTTTTGAGGATTTTTGTCAAGCTTTATGATAAAATATAAAAAAGATTAGGGGTCTAAAAAACATAAGTTGGTTATGAGTTTTATCTTTTGTTTTACTTTTGCCAAGGTGCGCATTTTGTAGTAAAATTATGAGGTAAACACTGTTAAAATTTAATCCTTAATTGTGGTATAATTTGAGTAAATTTAAGCTTATGGGGATTGATGAACAGTTGCTTGCTCTTAACAATCAGGCTGAGGAAAAATCAGGGGAACTTCAGGCCGCCAAAAGACAGCCCGTTTCAGCTGGCGATGAAGCCAGCACTTTGAGTTTACGGGAGCAAGTTGTTCAGAGTCGTCGTGAGGAGGCTGCCCAAGAAGCGGAAAAAGATCAAAAAGATGTCGCTGCGGCCGCTAATCCCGCCCGCCTAGCCACCGATAATCTTTTAAAATCTGCTTGGTTAAATTTAATTACCAGTTTTGGCTTAACCCTGCTTTATATTAACGCCCATGTCCTGTTGCGCCGAGTCTTTGGCCCTAAATTTTTCAGCGATTTAGGTGAGGAATGGGTCCCACCCCAAGCCAAAAAAGCGGGTGGCATGGCAGTTAAAGAGGCTTCAGGCTTATTGCGGATTGCTGAAAAAGCAGGCTGCGCCTTATTAAATCTATTAGTTATTTTTTTGATTATTGCCGCTGCCTCCTTAATATCCTTGATTGTCTCAATTGTTGAAGAACCTTTTAAATCCTTATTTAACTTAATCTCCAGTGAATTGGCTGATCTCGTTTCTCTTATAAAAAATCTCTGGTAAAAACTTCATTTTACTCACATGAAGAAGCTCAATTTTAAAAAACTGTTAACCAATCGCTTGCTGATTTTCAGCTTGCTAGTTTTGGTAGCAGTTTTTTTCTTAGGAAAACCCGCTGAAGCCAACTGGGCTGCCAATGTTGTCGGTTCCATTGTTGAGATTTTAATTCGCGGGGTATCAGCAATTCTAATTCTCTTGGTCAGCGTTTTGATGAAAGTAGCAGCTTACAGTGATTTTATTAATGCACCAGCGGTAAAACATGGCTGGGTTGTAGTGCGTGATGTTTGTAACATGTTTTTTGTTGTTATTCTTCTAGTTATCGCTTTTGCTACGATTTTGGGCAAAGAAGAATATGGAGTTAAAAAAATGTTGCCCAAGCTGGTAATGGCTGCCGTTCTCATCAATTTTTCCAAAATGATTTGCGGTCTCATGATTGATGTGGCTAATGTGGTCATGCTGACCTTTGTTAATGCTTTTAGCGCTATTGGCGCTGGTAATATTATCAGTATTTTAGGTATTGAAAAAATTACAAAATTAGCTGAAAGCGGAGACATTACTTTTGCGACCATTGTTACTTCTTATATTTTTGGTTTAATTTATGTTTTGATTGCTACCGTAGTCGTCGCTTCCATGTTGGCCATGTTGGTGATTCGCATGGTCATGATTTGGATTCTCACTGTTTTATCCCCGCTCGCCTTTTTCTTGCAAAGCGTTCCTGGTAAAGGCGCTAGTTATGCTAGTCAGTGGTGGGGACGTTGGACCAGCAATTTAATTGTGGGCCCAGTCATCGCTTTCTTTTTGTGGCTCTCATTTGCCGCCTTACAAGTTGATACTAATCCCATCAAGTCAGATGCTTCTGATGATGCTGAATTTATTGCTAATACCTCAGACTTGGATGGTGGCGGAGCCATTGCTACTGAAGCGGGGTCGGTAACTAGCATGATTAGCTTTGTGGTAGCGATTGGAATGTTGATTGGCGGCATGCAAATCGCTCAATCCGTAGGCGGTGAAGCCGGAGGGGCTTTGGCTGGAGGCATGAAAGCTCTTAATAAGGGTAAGGCTAAAGTTTTTGGCGCAGGCGCGGCTCTTGGCGCTGGAGCAGTCGCTCTTGGTTCAAGAGGCCTCAAAGCCGCTGGTCGTGGCACTCGCAATTTAGCCCTGACTGGCATTGCTGCTACTGGTAAAAAAGACCCCATTACTGGTCGCCCTCAGGGCCAACTTCAACAATTTGCCCTTCAGTGGCGCGATGATTTAAAAGCAGGTCGCCAAGAGAAAAAAGTGGCTGCTCGTGAAAAATTCTTTAAGAAAATGGGTATCGGCGAGGATGCAGCTTTAAAGGGTAAAAAGTGGCTGGATACTGTTAGTCAAAAAGTGGTACCTAGTAAATTAGCGGCAGTTAAATTAGCCCCATCACCAGATGATTATAAGACGGCTCAAGATAATGTTAAAGCTTATGAATATAATCAAGGGACTGATGGTCTAAAAAGCGATGAGACTACCATTCGTGATTTACGGGGTAAGATTAAAGCTAATCCTAATTATACTTTTAATGCTACCGAGCAGGCGGCGGTTGATCGTTACCGCTCCTATCTAGATAATCAAGATACGGTCAGTAATTTTGACAAGAGAAAAGCTTTTGGTATTTCTAACGCGGCTATGAAAGGGATTGCAGGCAAGAAAACTTCTGAAGAAAAAGCTAAAAGAGAGAAGACCGCTAATGATCGCATGGCTGCCATGCTTAAAATGGACGATCCGGTCAGCGAAGTTCCTTTCTATGATGCTGACGGTTTGTCAGAAAGCAATAAGATGGATTTAGACTCTTTAAATACTGGTGAACTCGGCTCCGCAGCTTATAAGATGCGTCGCGGTATTGTTGATAGGATTAATGAAAGGACTGGAACCACGCCGATTGCTGCTGCAGATCTAGAAAACATGTCTTTATCAGTAGCGGCCTTTCAGAAAAGCGGAGAGCCTTTAAAATATTTAGCGGAAGTTAAGCAAGCCCTTCAAGATTATGCTGTGAGACACACTACTCCACTCACAAATCCTGATAATGTAAGAGCTTTGGCTAAAGTTAATTTTAAAGAATTTGATAGCAAGACCATGCGTTGGCGCCAAGGCAAAGGGGCGATGGAGTATAATACTTTAGGCAAGAACTCCACTCTGAGTGAAGGACAGCGTGATACTGGTAAAGATATTATGGGTCTGTCTTTTGCACAGTTTGATAAAGCAGCCACTAAATTAGGAGCTCCTGTTGCTTTGGGTAAAAACCCAGGAGCAACTTTGTCTGGTGACAGCTTGAAACAGTCTTTACCTGTTCTGTCTAGTTTAATTGATGATGAAATTGCTTCTGTTACAAAATCGGCTGGTAGTAATCCAAGCTCTAGTCAGATGGCGAAAATTAATCAACTTCAAGCAATTAAAGGGAGATTAAAAGAGGGGTCTGACTTAGACAACCTCCGCATCACTAACTCCGATGTGCAGTATCTTGGCGAAACTGCTACTGCCCAAAGGACAGCTAAATACAATACGATTCAGCATGAACAGATTCATAGTTTTGTTAAAGATGAGGCGCTGACTATTAAAGCGGCCGATGCTTTAGGCGATGCTAAGTTAATTGGTCGTATTCCAGGAACGACAAAGCGCTACGATACCGAGCTTGCTAAAATGATGTCTAATATGATTGATGCAGAGATGGGTACCGAACAAATTGAACGCGCCATGATAGAGCAGATTAGTAAATGGAAGGTGCCTAATGTACAGCGGGTGCTAGAGAGTGAGCAGGGAACCCGATCCAATATAGCCAAAGAGGTAGCAGCCACAAGTGCTACCGGCCCTACCACTATCAAAGGGGTAACCACAAGTGCTACCGGCCCTACCGTCATAAAAGAAACGATTACTACGACTACCGGCCCCACTATTGTTAAAGAAGCGACTACAAGCACTAGCAGTTCTACCGTTGTTAAAGAAGCAGCTGCAACGAGCACTAATAGTCCCACAACTATTAAAGTGGAAACTCCTACAGTTGATGTGGAAAAAGTAATTGGCGAACTAACAAACAGACTGGATGAAATGACTTCTAACATAACTTCTACCTTAAATTCTCCAGATCGCTCCGACTATGTACAAACCACCACCATGTCAGCGGCTGATGCCGGTTTCTTTAGAAAAATGTTCCGTGATTTGAAAAGCGATGTTGTGGAGGCTATTGGCGAAGAGGCCTCTCCAATGACTGTGATGGCTAGCCGTGAAAACATGAAACTCTAATAATCTTTTTATGGATAATGATTACTTCAAGCAATGTCTTGATCAATTCAATGATTTGCCCGATGAAGTCCGTCAAATAGTCGGAGGTTTTGAAGCAGCCTTAGCGGTCAAAAAAATGGAGGATAAGTATCGCACTCCTCTAAGCTTTCTAACCATCCTCTTGGCGATTGGTGAATTATCCTTTGAAGAGGTGCCGGAGTATTTATTTCAAAAACATCAATTGGACAAAGAGCGCGGTAAAGCGATTGGCGATGAACTAATTGTTCAAGTTTTTGCTCCTGTTATTGCGATGGCAGAAAACACAGAAGAGGATGTTATTAATGATGTTTTAGGAGAGGATTCGCCTTTAGAGGCCCCGCTAGTTATTAAATCTTTAAATGAGAGACGAGCGTTAACTCTTGATGTGTTTGAAAATCGTTTGGTAGAGACTTTAAAAGCTGACAATACTTATTTGCGGGAACTCAACATCATGATTTTTAAGACCTTCAATGATGACCCCGGCCTGGATGATAAAGTAGAATCCCTACTCTATAATAATCAGGAAAAAATCAGCACTCATCAGATTTCTTTAGATGGTCGTCCGAGTTCACCCTCAGCAGCTAACTGGCTAAAAGATTTTATTAAGATTTATGGCAGCGGATTATTTAGCGAAGTTTCTTTAGCGGAGTATCTTACTAAGGCGCCAAACATTAAATTTTTGGGCGCTGATGAAAAAGAATTGGTGCGCAAACTCCTTAAGCTTTATCGCAACCTTTCTTTTTTTCCAGAAAGCATGGATGGAATTTTGGTTGAAAATTGGGAGGTCTTTCCGGTTGATCAGTTGAAGTCTGATGAAATGTCGATGTCGCCGAAACCAGTTTCTAAACCGAAACCAGCACCGATTATTGAACCAGTCCCGGTCTCAACTCCAGAACCGGTCCCAACCTCAGAACCAGAACCAATCTCAAGCTCTACTCAATTTGCTGAACCAGCTACACCTGAGCCAGCAACGTGGCCAGTAGATACTGCTCAAGAAGAAAGGCGCCGCATGGTTTTAGAACTCCAGAAAAGCTTAACCAAATATTCTCCGACCAGTTTGGAGTATAAAGCGATTGAGCAGGAAATTAATCGCCTAAATCGTGAAGTTTAATTCTAGCTTTCATGTTTGATTATTTACAAAAATTTGATCAGCTTCCTCAGACTCTGCAAGACAATGTATCTTCGCCGTCAGCCATGGCGGTGATTACTGATTTGGAAGGGAAGTATAAAATAGATTTAGCCGCCTTGGTCATGAAGGTGATGGTTAAAGATATTCCACTGGCTGATCTGCCAACTTATTTAGTGTCAGAGAATCATTTAAGTTCGGATGATGCTCGTCGTTTAGTCGCGGACCTAAAAGAGCGCTTGTTTTTTTCGGTAGCCAATTATTTAGGCTACAATCCGTCTTATGCCGCTGTTATTCCACAAACCACACCCGCTTCTAATTATCAAATAACAGTTAAAAAAATTATCAGAGAATCAGGTGTTAATTTTGCGGGGAGTGAGTTGAATAATCGCCTGGAAGCAATTTTAACGACTTACTTAAAAGGCGTGCGTAGCCGCATTGATGCTCGCTTTGCTCTTAATAAAGATGTCGCGGGCGGTGGCTTAGGCTTGGACCACAAAATAATTGATC
>CAYLPC010000006.1:0-6580 GCA_964385475.1 uncultured Gammaproteobacteria bacterium
CCTAAAGCTCCTTGTGGGGTATCCGCAGCAGGCCTAACATTTAATTTAGTTTGAGGATTATTCGTCCCCACCCCCACATTACCAGTATTAATATTATAAATATTGGCGCCATTAGCATTCCAAAAACCGATTGCTTGCGCTAAAGAGCTCGTGGCATTAGCGACAAGAGTCTCCACTAAGCCATAGTTAGCTAAAGCATATTTATCACTATTTATGTATGTCTGAGTAAAGTTATGACCAGTACCTGAGGATCCAGCAGGAGCAGCAGACCCCCCACTGCCAATAGAAAAGATATCATTAGGGTTGCTAGTACCGATACCGACATTACCGGAACCATTGATACTAAGCCTATTTGTGGGGAGGTAGTTTGTTCCGGGGGTTAGGCCAGCATTATTATATAAATCCAATCTCCCATTTTCATATTTTAAACCTCCAGCGTATGTAGAGTTTTCTGATCTATATTGATAACCGCTATAGTAATAATTATTAAAACCAAGAAAAGCGGACACTGAAGTAACTGGTCCCAAGTTCATGCTATATCCGTTAGCCACGCCAGTTGACATTCTTAGCGACCGATAACCGGTGCCATCATATCCACTGCCACTGTATATTTCTAAAAATGTGCTTGGTGTTGCCGTCCCAATTCCTACCTTCCCGCCATCGCGATATGCTACAAAGTCATTAAGCAAATTATTCCACTCTGTCGCCGATAAAGTGCCGTTCACCGCTTTCTGATAAATCATGGGGTCAGTCAGCGCTTCTGCCTTTTGACTAAACAAAAAAGACCCAGCAATAAGCCAAGTTACCAGCCCAACTCCTAAGTAATGTCGGACCTTCTTTTTGTTGAACAAACGACTGACCATAAGCACAAGAACAGAATCTTAGTTTCTCTTAAATTATAGCAATTTTTTATAACAAAGCAAAGGGTTTTTTCTTTAAAATTCCAGCTCTACGCTCCGCCTTGTTTTCCCGTAAGTTCCGACCGAAATTAGCTTAATTGGCGCCCATGTTTTGTAGCTAACTACATAAGAACCGGGGTACCCAGGCATATTATCACTAAAAATATCTCCCCAAGTTGCCCCCCAGAGATCGTAACTAAGCTTTCGCACCTCCATGAGAGAATATTCCGCCCCAGTTTCGGCAATGTAATAGGCGCGCGAGGAGTCGTATTGTAAGTTCCCCGACCGCAAACCGGCCATGATTAAATATGACCCGCCAAAAGCCACGACGATAATTCCGGAAACAATAAATAGAGTAAGCAGCAAAGCACTGCCGCGCTTTAATTTCATAAATTAATTCTTTTTATAATAACGAGAACTCAGAGTGGTTTGAATTTTCATGGTCGCTTGATTAATCTCCTTCCCTAAGGCTTCAGCAGTCACGCTCATAACGACCGCCCCCTGCGACCCCACGCCATTACTTTTAATATAAAATTTAGCATCGCTGATTTTGATTCTTTGCGGCGTTAAAAAACCAGTATAAGCGCCCCGAGTAATTTGAAAACGGCCATCAGAGGTTAAACGATAAACTACGCACTCATCATGATAATTTTTAAACTTTAAAGTATTAGTGACATTGGTGACTTCATTGATATAAATCTGCCCCACTGGCACACCACACTCCCCCGCGCTACGCTTCGCCATGCGAATTTCCTTGCTGGTTACCTCTAGAAAATATTTTAAATTCTCTTCTACATTCTGAGTTGCTAAAGCGGTGCGCTGGCTTTCAATCACTAATTTAAAAATATTAAGAGCACCGGTAATAATCAAACTAAAAAGCAGGACAGAGACTAAAACTTCCATCAGGGAAAAGCCGGGCTTAAATGAATTGTGCTTCGGATTAACGCCAGTCATAAAGGAGAGCTTGTAATTCGTAACGATATGATTTTTGCCTGATATCCCAACTGACTAAAGAGCGCACTCTTAGTGGTTGGCCAGTCAGTGTAGATAATTGTTCAATAAAAATTTGCCTCTTAAAAATAGTAGGCTCTAAACCGACAGCACCCCCAACATCGGTTACATAATATCCTTGGCCATTTAAATAAATCTGTACATTAGAGGAAGCTGTTACCGACGTCAGCGTATTCTGCCGATAATCGGCTTTATAAGCGCCGTTTCCCAAACCTGTATTGTAGGGTTGACTGCTCAACCAATTATTATCTCGCACTTGCCGCACCAGTTCAATTCCCTCCTGCGCTAAACTGGCAGCAATTAACTGATTTTTATTAATGCTTTGAACTTGGATGTTTTGAATGATAAGAGAGACCACGCCCACCATGGTTAAGGAGATAATAAAAAAGACCGTTAGTACTTCCACTAAAGAGAATCCGGGTTTGGTAGTGGCAAGAAAGCGTCGTTTCATAGTTAATCGTCTATCACTTCAGCTAAGCCTAAAAAATTAATTCTAATAGTTTTGGTCTGATTGGTTTGAGTGTCGCGCAACACAACATCAACTGATTGATGAGTGCCAGCGGAACCGGATAAAGTAACAATCGGATCTGGCGGTAAATAATTTATATCAACCCGATGTCCAATGGAAATAGAATCAATAATGGTGTTGTTCGGTAATTTGGTAACTACCGCCCCGTAAGCGACCTCGCCTTCCCCGCCGTTAAAAACTTGATTGCCATTATCATCAGCAAAAATGATGTACTGCTGATTGCCTAAACTAGCGAGATCAAAAACAATCCCCCAACCACCCGTAGGTGGGGTACGCATGCCGGCCGGACCATAACTAGCCAGACCTAAGGCATAATTCTGCGCCAAGCGAATATCTGACACCACCCGCTGCGCCGTCATTCTTAAATCAGAATTCTTAGTAGCGGTGCGGTAATTTGCCAAAAAAATCGCCGTAATCATCACGATAACGGAGATAGAGACGATAAGTTCAATTAAGGTAAATCCAGAGCGTTTCATAAAAATTAATCAGCGGCTTTAATTTCCCTCCACAAGGGCAGTTCATAGTTTACATTAAGCGTCGTGGAAGTAGAACAAGCGTAAGAGTCAAGATCGGTAGTGCGCAGAGTAACCGTGGTATTAGTCGCCTTCGTAAACATAATACTGGTAGAAGCGTCCGTGGGGAAAGTGATTTGAGCATTTAAATCGCTAGTGGACCAGAGGTAAGTACAAGCGCTGCCCGCGCATGGAGCGCTAACATTCCCGGAGGGATAGTATAAGGACTGCGAAACAAAACTGTTAGAAGTGGTGGCCACAATCATCTCTTCTGGAGACCAAGTAAAATACGGCCGGGGGTATTCATGGCGATAGGTAGTAAAAGTTTTGGAATTACCAATCTGAGTGTTGCGCGGATAGTTATCGGTAATCCAGTCTTTCGTTCCTTGAGTATTAAATTGACGCCAAGGCGTAGGAAAACCACCGCTATCCCATAACCTTAAAAACCAATAATACGGCGTGTCATACGACAAATTACTCAGCTGGTGTTGGGTGGCGGCATTATTTATGCGACCGGTATCTAAAACAACCCCGCTAGTCATGCTGTCTTGCGTGCTGACAATAATTTGAAAACCGGTTTGTACACCACTACGGCGATTCCACCTTAAAATTGCCCCACGCGAACCGATGCTACACGCTTCTGGTTCTCCCCAATTAGGCGCCGTCATCTGGCGCACTTCCAAGGGGCCAATACGTACATAATAACTGTTAGTGCCGCACACTGCATCATCACTGCAATTAAAACTAATAGTCCCAAAAGAAGCGCTGGTATAACCCGACCAGATGCCGGGCTGTGGCGCGAGATAATTAGTAATCTGCGTATTAGGACTGATGGCCGGCTGGTCTAAACGAATCCATTCACCAGTATTAACAACCTTCATATAACCGTAAACTTTTTGATCAGCTTCGTTGTAGCAAGCGGTGCAATTGGATGCTGCGGTACAAGTATTACTGTTATTGCATAGCGCTCGAAAATCATCACTGGGAGTCGAGGGGGCATTAAAAGTAATAAAACCTAAAATAGAATTCCAAGCCTCACCGGAAAAGTTATCATTCTGATCCAAATGGACACCGTGCTGACTATACTCGCAAGGCCCGATATAAAACGGGAATGGAAAGGTAAAAGGAAAACGACCGGCAAAGTTATCATCTAAACAATTAAAGCTAATATATCCGTAAGTGACATTATACGCCCAGCCCCGCATATTGTGCTCTTCAGAGGCTAAGGCTGTTTCTGGCTTAAAAAAAACCAGCGTTAAAATCAACGCACTAAAAAAAACACTCAACTTTAGCCACCTCTGTGCTCCTAATTTCATGGGTTTATTATACCATATTTTTGAAGAAAGTTTCGCCCTAAACGCAGCATCTTTTGTCGCTCCGGTTCCGTGACATCATCATAGCCCAGTAAATGCAACAAACCGTGAACTACAATAAAATCTAAGAGGACCGCTGCCATTTTTTTAGTGCGGGGCGGATATTTAAAACCTAAAAACTCGAGAATCTCTTGGTAATCCCTCAGTTTTTCTAAAGCGCTTAAATTAACAATCACCTCGCCTAAAGATCCGCAGGCCGCTTCCCCACTAAACGATAAAACGTCCGTCGTCTTGTCAAAGCCGCGATATTGGCGATTTAAAGTCCGCATCCGCGCCGCGCCAATAAAAGCCAAAGAGACTTCCTGATTCTGTTTGCGAGCTTGTTTCAAAAAATCCTCAGTTAAAGCAATGAGGTGTTTTATCGGCACTGATTGCTTCGTTTTGTTGCTTAGATAAACCATACTTTAAAAGAAGCGGCGCAAACGCCTCATAAAAAGATAAATATAATAAGAAACCTTTTTTAAAACCACATCATAAGTTCCAGGATAGACCACACGGTGACCGCCAAAACCTAACTTAAAACGAGTTACTCCTGGCCACTTCTCTTCGTTAATGCCATAAAAATCGTAATACTGGTAATTCTCGGCTTGAGCGGCTTGAATCACGGCCCACTGTAAAGCATAGGGTGCCATTAAATCTCTTTGTCGATAATCAGAAGCGCCGTGCAAATATGTGACTTTATTAAGGTAAAAAGCAAATAAACCAGCGGCTACAACTTGCTGCTCATGTTCCGCCACAAATAACTTAATAAAATCTTGATTGCCAAGCAGGGCTCGGTAGTGTTTTTCGCTATGAATTCCAAACTGGTCACGGTCGCCAGTCGCCTGCATTAAGCGCCAAAAGGAATCAAAATCAGCCTCGGAACCGAGCCGCGCCGACACCCCCTTTTTCCCTGCCAAGCGAATGTTATAGCGGGTTTTTTGATGCATCGCCTGCAGAAGCTCTGCCTCGCTATAAGATAAATCTAAAAGCAAAGTTTCGGCGGGCTGCAAATCAATTGTTTTTTTACCTTGAGGAGGAGCAAGTTCTGACTCTACCCGATAAAAGATAGCACCCTCCTGTCTAAATTTTTTATCTATGATATTCCAGATTTCATTAACCTGCTGTTTATTAAAAGTAGAAGCAAAAACGGGACCACGCGGGAGATAAAAAAAATGCCCGCCCGGTATGCTCTTTTTAATAGCGTTAAACAGGGCCACTATGTGCCCTTGATCAATAACAGCCCAAGTGCTGACTGACTGCCCTTCCCGAATTTGCAGTTCTCGCCACTGCGCAGACGCCAAAAACTCTGCCCCGTTCTGAGTGCCGGCAAATAGTAAAAAATCGGATATCTCTTCCTGTTCTTTGATAGTAATTAATTCCATAATTTCATTATACTAAAAAAAATCCGCCCCGAACATCCGGGGCGGAAAATTAGAATATTCAGCAATAATAAACAGCTTAAGGAAGCGGATTAATTTTGATGGCTCCCGGGGTTGCCGTGGCTGGGCCGCTAGTTAAATCACCGGTTTTATCGCCTAAACAATAAGCAATTGTATAGGAAGCGCCAGAGCTCTGCTGGGTATAAGCGTAAGCTGTAACACCAGCGGGACAATCGCCATCATTACTAGGCTGAGGTGGTGTCGGCACCTGCTCCATGTAAACATTATTAGCGCTAGCAATGCGGCTATTAGGAGCAACGTCAGTCGTTTCCGGATAAGCACCATTATCTGTAAAATATAAAGCTAAAGCGGTTTGCATCTGTCTAATATCAGCCACGCGCTTAGTGTCACGAGAACGGGCACGCGCAGACAATAAAGAAACAACAGCAAAAGTAGCAATGAGCGCAATAATAGCAACAACTACTAAGAGCTCAATTAATGTAAAACCTTTTTTCTGAGACATATTAAAAGAATAGTTATTATCTAAGCCCGGCTGGCGTTGCGGTTGCAGCTCCTCCAGAAGCACCACCAGTATTACCGCCTAAGCAATAAGAAATTGTATAAGACGAACCAGCTGTACCTGTCTGCGTGTAGACATAGGAGTCAACATTAGGGCAAGTACCATCAACTGGTTTCGGGTTGTTTGGGACTTTCGCCATAAACACCGTACCAGAAGCAATTGGCTGTCCAGGAACAACACTGGCGGTTGCTGGGTAAGCGCTATTTTCATTAAAATACAGCTCTAGCGCAGTTTGAATTTGCTTAACATCACCCAAGCGTCTCGCATCGCGAGCTTTACCGCGAGCCGAGTTTAAAGCAATCACCGACATTGCCG
>CAYLPC010000006.1:6680-16262 GCA_964385475.1 uncultured Gammaproteobacteria bacterium
CTAATAAACCGATGATGGCGACGACAACCAAGAGCTCGATGAGGGTGAAACCTTTCCTTTGAGACATAAAAAAAAGTTATTTTTTAATACTTTTTAATTATAGCTTAATTCTATTTTTTTACCAACAAAAAACCGACCCCGAAAAAACGGGATCGGTTAAATTGTGATTTTTTATTTCAAACCAGCCGGAGTGGCAGTAGCTGCACCAGCAGTTAAGCCTCCAGTTGCACCGCCTAAACAATAGGTAATCGTGTAAGTAGAACCGTTGGTATCGGTAGCATAAGTGTAAGTAGTCACACCACCAGTACAAGTACCATCGGAGGATGGTTGAGGATTGCCTGGAACTTGGGACATATACTTAGCAGTGCCGCTAGCGATTTCTCCACCAGTTGCCACAGTGGGCGGATAACGACCATTGTCATTGTAATAAAGCTCTAACGCAGTTTGCATCTGTTTGATGTCGCCAACCCGTTTAGAGTCACGCGCCTTAGCACGCGCAGAGTTCAAGGCGACCACCGACATCGCGGCTAATAAACCGATGATGGCGACGACAACCAAGAGCTCGATGAGGGTGAAACCTTTTTGTTTTTTCATACTTGCTCGTTTAAAAAGTTTTTAGATTTTATAAATTATAAATCTTGATATCGCTAATTATAGCACAAGGCAAAAATAGACACAATATTTTTTCCGACTGGCGCCATTTCTAAAATTGACTGGCCATGTTGTACATCGGCATGATAACCGCCGCCACCATAATACCAACGCCGACACCCATAATCACCATAATAATCGGCTCCATAAGGGCGCTTAAGTTGGCTAACATTTTGTCCATTTCACTGCCGTAAAAATCTGTCACCTTATCTAAAACCACATCCAATTTACCAGTTCTTTCGCCGACGGCCATCATCTGTGGCACCATTTTTGGGACGACCGGCTCAGCATTCATGACGGTAGATAAAGGATTACCATCTTCGATCGACTGGAGCGTTCTCTTAATTATTTCTTCATAAATCACATTACTCACCACCCCGGATACGACTTCTAAACTTTTGGTAATCGTCACACCGCCTTTTAATAAGGTTGATAAGGAACGGGTAAAACGAGTTAAAGCAATGTAATTAAAGAGTTTGCCGAAAATCGGCATATGAAGTTTTAAGTTATCAAACTGCCGGCGGCCATCCGCCGTCTTTAAATACCAACGAGTGGCAAAGACTAGCGCCACCACCAAAACAATAATCAGCCATAAGTAGGTAGTCAAAAAATTGGAGGCGCCAATAATCAAACGAGTTGCCATCGGCAGCTGCGCCCCGCTCTCCTCTAACATGCCGGTCAGATTAGGAATAACATAAACCATCAAAACAATACCGACCGCCACCATACCAACAGTAATGAAAATCGGGTAAATCATCGCCCCTCGAACTTTAGAAGCCGTGTCATAACTCTTTTCGGTTTGATCAGCTAAGTAGTCTAAAACCTCATCCAATTTACCGGAAGTTTCACCGGAACGCACCATATTAACAAAAAAGTTATCAAAAATACGATGGTGGCGCGCTAAGGCGTCTGATAATAAGGAGCCGGCGTTCACATCAAAAGCCACACTGGCAATAATTTGCTTTAGTCCAAAGTTGGATGTCTGCTCGACTAAAATTACTAAGGATTCTACTACCGGCACATTAGCAGAAATCATCACGGCAAACTGACGAGCGAAGATGGCTAAGTCCTTCCCTTTGGGACGATTAAGAAAAATTTGAATTTTTGTCTGCAACAACGCTTCAGCTGACTTAACTTCAAACACTTCCAACTCTTGGCGCCGTAAACGCTGGATCAGCTCCGTTTCCGAAACAGCCACATCCAGACCGGTTTTAACCCGTCCTTTTTGATTACGCGCTTTGTAGTGAAAAATTGCCATAAAATTAGTCTTCAATGACACGCAGCACTTCTTCTACTGTGGTGATGCCGTTAGCTGCTTTTAAATAACCATCTTGCTTAATCGAAATAAAATCCTGACTTTTCTTAACCGCTTCTAAAGTTAAATCATCAGTTCCATTATTAATAATTTCCTTTAAATTGTCATTTACATCAATCGCTTCCGACACAGAGATTCGCCCCCGATAACCAGTATCTTCACAGCGAGGACAGCCTTTGGCACGATAGAAAACCGCTTTGCCTAAAAAGTCGTCAACCGACACAAAATCTTTAATTTCCTGTTTTAAAATATTATCCGGAACCTGCTTTAACTCATTAGAGATTTCCGTCATTTCCTCATCTGATAATTTAGTCGCCTCGCGGCAGTTATCACATATGCGGCGAGCAAGACGCTGCGCCACCACCGTTTTCAGAGTAGAAGCCAATAAGAACGACTCGATGTTCATATCCAATAAACGGAAAATAGTTCCTAAGGCATCATTAGTGTGCAGGGTGGAAAGAACCAAGTGTCCGGTTAACGCCGCGTTAATCGCTAAGCCAGCCGTTTCTTCATCGCGGATTTCGCCAACCATGATGATGTTTGGATCTTGGCGTAACAGAGAGCGTAAACCGTTAGCAAAAGTAAAGCCGACCTTAGGTCTCACTTGTGCCTGGTTAATTCCTTTGATTTCATACTCCACCGGATCTTCTAAGGTGGAGATGTTAACATCTTCTTGATTTAAAATATTGAGCACCGCATACAAAGTCGTGGTTTTACCAGAACCGGTCGGACCAGTAACCAACATGATTCCACTGGTCTTTTTCATACCCTCTTCCACACACTTGGTGGTGTTCACATTAAAGCCTAAAGACTCCAGCGTCGGTGCTCCGCGGTTGGTATCTAAAATACGCATCACCACTTTTTCAGAATTAGACAACGGTAATGTCGAAACACGAAAGTCCACCTCGCGGCCGCTAACTAATAAACGAATACGACCGTCTTGCGGAATACGCGTTTCATCCAATTTCATCTTGGCCAACACTTTAATACGAGCAATAATGGCCGGGTGAATGCTTTTCGGCAGGGTTAAGGAAGTATGCAAAATACCATCAATACGATAACGAACTCGGCTTTCTTTTTCGTAAGGTTCAATATGAATATCTGACGCGCGGGCTTCCACAGCATGCCTGATAATAACCGAAACGATGCGGGCGACCGGAGCACTATTAATCTCTTCCCCGCTGATGTCTTCATCGCTTTGAATCTGAACTAATTCTTCCCCCTCTTCTTTCGCCTTCACTTCCAAAGCGGTGGAGATTTCATCCTCCATTTTCTGGTATTGCTTGAAACCGCGTTTAAAACTGCCATCTGAAATCAGGAAAAAGACCGGACGCAAGTGGGCACCCGCGGCTAAAAAATTAACCGCTTCCATAGCTTTTAAATCCGTGCTCACCAAACCAACATGAATTTCTTTTTCCTGCATGGCAAAGCACACTATTTTATAAGTGCGCGCCACCTCTTCTGGTAAAAAATTTAAAACTTCCTTAGGAATCTCTTCATTTTGGATAATCATGTACGGCAAACCAGCAATTTCGGCCGACACTTGCGCTAATTGCTCCTCATCCACTAAGGATTCTAGGACCACGGAAAAATCGGGGCGCTTGTCATCGCCCCGGGTCCTAATTTCTTCTACTTGTGCAGCCGTTAATAATCCTTTATCGAGTAAAATTTTAATCAGCTGTTCATTTTTATCCATAGTCACAAAACGCTATTGCTTGATTGGCGCCAAAAAAGGATTGCTGTTCCCCACCCTAACCTTAGTCGGAGTTATTTGGCGAGGGGGCGTGGAAGTGCTGTTTGCCCCTGTATTTTCCGGGTTAATAATAGGCGAAGTGTTATTGGATATGAGTTCTTGACTCTTATTTAAATCATTATAATCAAACCACTCCACTCTATTTTTTAGCGTCCGTACCCGGTCATCACGCAGAATATCTAAAGATAAGGCGCTGCCGCCAGAGGACAATGTCCCTCCAGTGGAAGGGCGTGTCAGCAAGCTATCTGGCAACAAAATGTCAGCCGCTTGTTCACGGACGATAAACAAAACTAAGCCCACAACAATAAGGAGGGAGATAAAGAGATAAGAAATAAAAAATCGCTGCTTAGCCATTTATTTATAATAATAAGTAATTAACTCTAATGTTGCCGTATTAGATTCCATTAACTTAACATCGCGCACTTCTAGAAATTTTAGGTTGGTCTCTAAAATACTAAGTAAATTTTTCAAGCCAGCGTAATTAATAGTGGCAATATCAACCTCCGCCTGGATAATCCCCAATTTCTCAGAAACTACTGGCGTGCTACTAGCGATAACAAAACCAGGATCACCTTCCTTGCTAATTTTTATAGAAGTAACGGCAAATCCCTGGCGAGTAATAATCTCCTCTAATTCACCGTATAAGGATTCTTTATCATAATCATTCGGCAGAATGCTATTCACGCGCTTTAAGTCAGCCGCATCAACTTTGTCGTAAGACTCAACCGCTTGCTGTAATTTTAATAAACGATTTTTTTCAGCTTGCAATAAGCGTTCTTGTGAGGAAATCGTGTCTTGAATTGCTAACGCCGTCTCGTTAACCTTAGGGCGTAAAACTAAAAGATAAGTCAGTAAAAGTAAGAAGACAACTAAAATAACCACGCCTAAATTAAAATAGCGATTTAGTAAGGTGTTAATGCGGTTTTGTTTAATTAAGCGCTGATCCATCATAAAATTATTGTAAAACTTCGGGCTCTTGAGGAGTTAAATCAGGGTTTGACGGAGTGGTATTTAATTCTTGGGTGGGAGTTTCGACTATTGGTGTTACCGACGGATTAACATTTACATCTGGTGTCGGCGCACCTGATTCTTGGATAGGGGTACTTGTTTCCTGAGACGGAAAATCAATCATAGAAGAAGAAACTTCAACTACCGGAGGGGTGCTAATCAATACAGGAGTATTGGTAGTTTGAGGAGAAGTTTCAGACACTTGTTTTGCTGTATAAAAAATTTCCGGCTTCACTTTAAGTAAAATATCAAAAAGCACGGGATTGTTTTGCACCGCCGAGCGCTCATCCCCCTTACCAGAAATACCAGAATCAACCCGGACGCTGGTAACCATGGGATTGTCTTTAAATGATTTTGTCTGCCAACTCACATCACTGAATTTTTTACCCTGAGCGGACATAATATAATCACCAGAAACATCACCGTCAAAATTAACATAATTGACGGAATTTAGAGTATTTTTTTCTAACCAATTAAAGAAATTCGTCCAATAAATATGGTTATCAATCAACTGTTCGGCGAGAGTCAGTTTGTCTCTAAAACCAACAAAATCTTTGGCATTAGCATTGATGTTTTTAATCTGGCGCGAAATGGCCGCATACTCCGCTTTTAAACCCTCAGCACGCTCTTCTTCTTTTTTCTGCCACCAGTTTAAACCATAATAAATCTCCGCTACCAAGGCGGCGGCCAATAAAATCACAATGAAGGCAAAAAAGATGTGGCGCTTCCAGTTAAACTCTATGGCGACCTCGTCCTTAACTAAGTTGACATCCAAAATGTCCGGATTAAAGGATAAATTAGCGGCCGATCCTTGTTTTTTTGATTTTTTGTTAGTTAATAATGGCATGTTGATCAACTATATGCTTATTAATCTTCTACTTCTCGCAGAGCCAGGCCTACAGCCACTGATAAGCTGGGGCCAACTTCACGAATAATAGGACGCAATTCATCAGGATATAAGACCCGACTAAAAGGGTCACCAACAATAACCTGCATGTTTAACTGAGCACTTAAATATTCTGGAAAACCGCTTAATAAAGAACCACCACCAGAAAGGACAATTTTTTCTACTGGGGTCGGATTAGAAGCATTATAAAAATCCATCATGTACTTAACCTCACTCACAATCGGATTAACCGCTTTAGCCACCACCGCTGAAAAATCTCCGGCTTCTGCCTGGTTTTTATTTGATAAGGATAAGTCCATCTTTAATTGTTCTGCCTGAGCAAAACTAACTCCTAAAGTGTCAGCTAAGGCTTGAGTGATGGTCACGCCGCAGATTTCTAAACTACGATTTAAAACCGGAATACTTTCGCGCACCACCGAGATGTCTGTACTGTTAGCGCCAATTTCAACCACCATGACTGTTGATTTATCGTTCCCAATTAAAGAGCGAACTAAAGAAAAAGTTTCAGTTTCTAAATAGGCTAACTCCAAGCCAGCTTGGCGGAAAATATCAATATACTTACGAACGGTTTTTCGTGGTGAACAAGTAAGAAAAACTCTGATGTGGTTATCATCCTTAGGCTTATCTGGTTCGGGAATGATTTTATAATCAATTTTCATTTCCTCCAGTGGTAATGGAATAACTTTGCGCGCTTCTTCTAAGACAGCGTCGGTAATGTTTTTACTCGGGACACCACTAAGAGTGATAATAGAAGAGAAAACAGCGAAAGTCGGCAAAGAGGCTGTTACACGCCGTGAAGTGATGCGCGCTTCAGTGCGCACCTTCTCAATTGCTTTTGCTAAATAAGCAGTATCTTCAACTTTAGTGAACTTCACATCTCGGACATTTTCACTAAAAGCGTAATTTTTCAAATAAATTCTCTTTCCTTTCTTAACGACTTCCACCATTTTTAAAGAGGAATCGCCAATATCAACGCCGAGAAAAGAAACTGGTGTTTTAGAAAACAAACCCATAAGATCGTATAAAATAAGGAAAACCAACGGTGAAAATAAACCCCGATTGGTTTGCTGCCTATGCGGTTCTATTATATAATATTATCAGATAAAAGAAAAGTTAATTGAAGCGATAAGCAAGAGTATTAAATAAAAATTATGAATATATCGGACAAACAAAAGAAGACTCTCATGGTCTTAGGTTTTATTACCATCACGATTCTTCTGGGCTATTTATTGTACCGCACATTTTTTAGTGGCGCCTTATCACCGACTCCCGATGATATTACTCCTCCTGATGGCGTGGCCACTGGCACTTTGCCCGACGCCGGCGACCACACCGGCACAGCTTCTAGTACCGGGCCTGGTACTTTTCCCGGCAGTGACGATTTGGCCACTACTACCCCCTTTCGACCAGGGGACACAACTCCACCCGATCCTAATGCACCTAACGATTTAGCACTCGGCGGCGTGACCAAGGTAGAGCGAATTACTGATTCGCCTTCTTTAGGCATGACCGGCAATAGTGGCGGCGTCCAATATTATAATGCTAGTGATGGGCTGTTCTACAAAATTGGCGCGGACGGTAAACCGGTAAAAATGAGCGACCGCGTGTTTTATGATGTCAAACAAGTGACTTGGGCGCCCGATAAAAATAAAGCTATTCTAGAATACCCTGACAAAAGTAAGATTCTTTACGATTTTAACCAGAAAAAACAAGTCACCTTCCCTGCTCATTGGGAAGAATTTTCCTTCTCCCCTCAGAGTGACCAAGTGATTGCTAAAAGCATTGCCCTAGATCCGGACAACCGTTTCCTGACAGTCGCCTCAAATGACGGTTCTCAAGTTTATAATGTTGAAGAAATTGGGACTAATGCGGACCGTGTCCAGCCGGGCTGGTCGCCAAATAATCAAATCGTGGCGACTTACACACGCGGTTTAGATTTTAACCGCCAAGAAGTTTTCTTTGTCGGTCTGCATGGTGAGAATTTTAAATCCACCACGGTAGAAGGTCGTGGCCTCACTTATGAATGGTCTAAAAGCGGCGATCGTCTGCTCTACAGCGTATATAATGCTAATAGCGATTTAAAGCCTTTACTGTGGATTGTTGATGCCCAAGGAGATAATATCAACCAAAATCGCCAGAGTCTCGGTTTAAATACTTGGGCGGATAAATGCACCTTTGTTAACAATGCCGAAATTTATTGCGCTGTTCCGACGAACCTAGAAAAAGGCGCGGGCATTTTCCGTGACTTAGCCGCCAACACTCAAGATGAAATTTATAAGATTAATTTAACAAACGGCACGCGCTCTTTAATCGCTGTGCCCGATGGACAATATAATGTCGGAGAAATAGTGGTTAACGATGCTCAAAGCCTCCTCACTTTTTCTGATAACCGGACGGGGATGATTTATCAGATTAAATTAAAATAGAATCGGCCTAAGCTAAATTAAAAATAGAGCCCCTCAAGCGCCGCGCAGCGGCGCTTTTTGCCCCCTGCCCCCATCTTGAAAAATCCTTTTAAATTGCTATACTAATAAAGCTTCCGATTGGTCGGATTACCAAACCGACTGGCCCTGCCACTTTTGCTAAGGGGGCAAACAAAAGAATCAAAAGAGTTGAGCGGTTTCATTAAGGCCGCTTAGAAATCGGGTGGAACCGCGAGATGTAAATCCCGTCCCGGTCACTGCGTCAGCCTAGCTTGCGCGGTTGCCGAGGCGGGTTTTTTAATTCTCGGTAGCCAGAAAGCGGCGCGTGGTTAACCAAAAATTTATGTCTGACAAAAAAGAAGCGGTCACGGAGATTGCCGCTAAAAGACATTCGCTGGCCCATTTATTGGCCGCAGCGGTTTTAGAAAAATACCCCCAGGCGCAACTAGCCATTGGCCCGGCGATTGATAACGGCTTTTATTATGATATTGATTTTGGCGACACTAAAATCAGCGAGACCGATTTAAAAGATTTGGAAAAAAGAATGGCGCACTTAGCCAAACAGAATTTAGAATTTACTCGTCGCGAGCAAAATATTGATGAGGCGTTAAAAGAGGCGCAAGCGGAAAAACATCCTTATAAAGAGGAATTAATCAGCGATTTAAAAAAAGCTGGTGAAACACAGGTGAGTTTTTATAGCGTCGGTCAATTCAGTGACCTCTGCCGCGGACCTCATATTGCCAACACTAAAGAAATTAAACCGGGGAGTTTTAAATTAGATAAATTGGCAGGCGCTTACTGGCGCGGTGATGAAAAAAATCAGATGCTGACTCGCATCTATGGTTTAGCCTTCAATACTAAAGAAGAGTTGGACGCTTATTTAACTATGATGGCGGAAGCTGAGCGGCGCGATCATCGTAAACTGGGTAAAGAGTTAGATTTATTTATGAACCATGAGGTGGCCGCCGGTATGCCTTTCTTTTTACCGAAAGGTATGATTCTTCTTCAAGAACTAACTAAATTTGTCCGCACTTTTTCTTACGGCGAAGGTTACCGCGAAGTCCGCACGCCGCAGTTACTCAATGCTGATCTCTGGAAGATTTCCGGACACTGGGATCATTATCAAGAAGATATGTTCTGTCTGCATCATGCCGAAGATGATATTGATATTGGAGTAAAACCGATGAACTGCCCGGCGCACATGGTAATTTTTAAGAGAGATTTACACTCTTATCGAGAACTGCCGCTGCGCATTGCCGAAACAACGACCTTATACCGCAACGAAAAATCCGGCACCTTACATGGCCTAACACGTGTGCGCTCCCTGTCGCAAGATGATTGCCATATTTTTTGCCGCCCTGAACAAATTTTGGATGAAATTGCCGAGCTCTTAAATAAAATAAAAAGCATTTATACAATTTTCAATTTAACGATTGATGAAATTCATTTATCCACCCGGCCAGAAAGTTTTCTCGGGGAAAAAGCAGTTTGGGATGAAGCGGAAAATGATTTAAAGCAAGCGCTT
>CAYLPC010000006.1:16283-18177 GCA_964385475.1 uncultured Gammaproteobacteria bacterium
AATGAGGGCGATGGCGCTTTCTACGGTCCAAAAATTGATGTGAAAGTTAAAGATGCAATTGGCCGCCAATGGCAGCTGGCCACAATTCAATTAGACTTTCAATTGCCACAGCGCTTTGAATTAAAATATACCGATACGGACGGCAGTGCTAAAACTCCAGTAGTGATTCACCGGGCGCTCCTAGGATCTTTGGAAAGATTTTTAGGAGTGATTATTGAGCACTATGCCGGCGCTTTTCCTTTGTGGCTTTCGCCTGTCCAAGTAAAATTAGTCTCTGTTAGCGAAGCACACCTTCCTTATTGCGAACAATTAGCCTTGGAGCTAAAAGCTAACGGCTTGCGAGTAGAGATTGACGACTCCAACGAAACTGTCGGCAATAAAATCCGGAAAGCGGCTAATGAAAAGGTGCCATACATGTTAGTGATTGGCGACAAAGAAGTGGCTGCACCTGTTTTGTCGGTGCGTGATCGCGGTGCGCGCGAAGCTAGAGAGATTGCCAAAGAGGACTTTATTTACGAGGCGAGAGAGAAAATTGAACATTATTCCTAGGTTTCCTGGTTTTCTCCTTTTATAGTATAATTGGGGAATAAAAATTAATTTAATTTAATATGAAGAAATCGGTTAAAATAACTTTAGTGGTCGTGGGAATAATGGTCGTGGGCGGTTTAATTGCCTTAGCTTCACAAAGTGAGCACAAAAAAGTCCTCTACACCAGTCTCACCTGTCCTCATTGCCGTAATGTGGAGCAATATATAGAGGAAAACAAGGTGATGGATTATATGGATTTTGAAAAACTAGAGGTGTCCCAAAATCCAGCGAATGCTCAACTCTTCCGCGGGACTGCGCAAAGATGCAACATTGACGAGCCGGGAGTTCCTTTATTCTTTGACGGTGAAAAATGTTACATCGGCGATGTGGATATTATTAATTACTTTAACGAACAAAAATAAATATGAATAAATACGCTTCCGCCGGCCTGCTGACCCTAGGATCTTTCCTAATTGCGCCCGCCGCTCAAGCGGTTTGTCCGGTATGTGTGGTGGCGGTCGGGGCCGGCCTCGGCTTCTCCCGCTACTTAGGGATTGATGACAGTATTACTGGTCTATGGATTGGCGGCTTAACCGTGGCGATGATTATGTGGTCGCTCAATTGGCTGCGACCGAAATTCGGGAAAAAGAAATCTTGGCCGGTGATTAAATGGGCGACCATTTTAGGCTTATTAGTTTTAGTTGCTTGGCCTCTTAATTCCCAGGGTTTTATTGGTCATCCCTTAAATAAAATTTGGGGTGTAGACAAAATCATATTGGGAACTATTTTGGGCGGCATTGTCTTCTGGGTGATGAGCGTTCTCTATCTCTACCTTAAAAAGGAAAATAACGACCGCGCTTACTTCCCTTTTCAAAAAGTGATTATGCCTTTCGGCGCTCTCGCTTTTTTCAGCTTAATCTTTTACTTGGTAACTAAATAATCATATGAGTGAAAAACTTGAGTTAGATGAAATGATAAAAAAGTTTGATGATCTTAAAAAAGACCACAAACTTGATTTATCCAGCGACCAAGATTTATCGATTGCTATTATGAATCTGGTTTCCATTGAAGAGCATTTTTTCTTCACGGGAGCGAAAACAGGCAATCCTAAATATTACGATCTCTTAAACGAAGTGCGGGAGATGCGCAAGGAGCTGCTCAAGAAGATTATTAAAGAGTATGAGGGTGAAGTGTGGTGCATCTCTAAGCATTTATTGGCTGCTTCCTACCGCTTAATGGAAGTAGGAACCAAAGCGCAAGGACGAGGCCGAAAAGAAGAAGCGCAAGATATGTTTAATAAGTCCTATGAATTATATTCTTTATTCTGGGGCTTAAACATGAACTTAGTGCAGACCGATGATATTAA
>CAYLPC010000007.1:0-11761 GCA_964385475.1 uncultured Gammaproteobacteria bacterium
AAATAATTTAATAATTAAACTAGCGGGCAAAATGGGCAAAAGCCTTGTTGGCTTCAGCCATCTTATGAACTGCTTCACGTTTTCTCACAGCGGCGCCTTCACCATTAGAAGCGTCAATCACTTCAGCGGCTAATTTTTCCGCCATCGACCGTCCGCGGCGCTCATGAGCACTCTTAATAATCCAGTTGCAACCTAAGTAGTAGCGGCGTTCGCCTCGTACCTGAAAAGGCACTTGGTAGTTAGCACCACCGACGCGCTTACCGCGAACTTCCACCAAAGGAGAAACTTTTTTAATCGCCTTATTGAAAACATGGCGCGGATCTTGCTTGGTCTTATCTTTAATAATTTCAAAAGAATCATAAACGATTTGCTCGGCACGAGATTTCTTCCCGTTTAGCATCACGTAATTGATAAACTTAGCAATATTCTTATCGTTATATTTAACATCACCTTGGATGTCTCTTTTTGGGGCCTGCTTCCCTCTCATAAATTTAGATCTGCCAATAGCTATTTTGGCATCGTTTATTTAACGCAACTCATTAATAAAATAATTACTTAGCCGCCTTTGGTCTTTTCGCACCATAACTGCTGCGGCTTTTGCGACGGGCTTCAACACCGGACGCATCATAGACACCACGAACAACTTTATAGCGGACACCTGGTAAATCTTTAGTCTTACCACCTTTAACAAGCACAATGGAGTGCTCCTGAAGGTTGTGACCCATACCTGGAATATAAGCGGTGACTTCCATTCCATTGGAAAGGCGCACACGGCAAATCTTACGTAACGCCGAGTTAGGTTTTTTAGGAGTGGTGGTGGTCACCTTTAAACAAACACCCTGCTTGAAAGGAGATCCTTTCGCGATCTCTTTGCGTTTGCGATGTAAAGTGTCTAAGTTAACATGCAAAGCTAAGGAGTGTTGTCTCTTAGTTTTAGATTGGCGACCCTTTTTGACTAATTGATTTATCGTAGGCATAGCTTTTTTCTTGTCCTCTAGTGATTATGGTTTAACAACAAAACAGTCCTGATGCGACAGGACATCGTTTTTTTAAATTGCTAGATAAATTTAACAGAAGTAAGACGGCAAGTCAAGACTTCCTTTAGATAAAATTGCGCTATCTTAAAAGCTAATCCCAGTCATCCAGTACAGAATTTTGAAAATGACCGGCACTAGGTAGTTGAAACCAAAAAATACAAAAAGTAAGAGCACGGCAAAACTCCATTTATCGCTGGAGTGAATAATCTTTTGACGCCAGGTTGCGGGGAGAAAAACAGCCAAAATCTTAGAACCATCCAAAGGAGGGATAGGTACTAGGTTAAATATGCCTAATAATACATTAATTAAGGCGGCTTGGAACACTAGATAGGCTAATAAGGTACTTGGGTCTAAGGCTCTAAAAATCAAAGAACAAAGCAGGGCTAGGCCTAAATTGGACAAGGGGCCGGCGGCCGCCACTTTAGCATCGCCATATTTCTGATCTCGAAGGTTGTATGGATTGTATGGAACCGGCTTAGCCCAACCAAACAAAAAGGGTGATTTCATTAAATAAAGCCCTAGAGGTAGGAGAAAAGAGCCAAACAAGTCTAAATGCTTGATTGGGTTTAAGGTAAGGCGGCCTGCATTTTTAGCCGTGTTATCCCCGAGACGATAGGCGGCATAGCCATGCATGTACTCATGCAGACTGGCAGAGAGGATAAGGACTATTAGAATAAATATTTCTATCATACTTGGTTAAAGTTTAGCTTCATTCTAACACAGCTTGATTATTTTTTAAAACATTGCTATTATAGGCTCTGAATTAATCTAAGGACCTGCAGTCACGAACGGTTAATAAAAAGTCCGTTCGATTGTTATTAGCAAAAATATGGGAAAAACCTGTGATTTGTGCAGACGAGGCGCTACTAAAGGCGCGACTAGATCTCACTCCAAAATCAAAACTTTAAAACGCCAAAAGATTAACCTACAGAGTAGGAATATTGATGGCATGAAAGTTAAAGTCTGTACTTCTTGTTTGCGAACCGTGGCTAAAGATGCCGCTTCTCTTAAGTAATTTTTAAACTTGTGTCCGAAAGAGTCCTCGTCTGGAGGGCTCTTTTTTTTACTCGAAAATGTAAATAACGCCCCACAAAAAATAAAATAAAATAATAAACCCATAATCCTTGGCTGGATATATTAAGACTAGCGCTCGCTCCCGGAATTTGGGACAAAATGCGGCTGGTTATAAAAATAAAATGCAAGAGAAAATAAGTGCCCAGCCATAACCATGAACTAGCAAAAACAAAGGAAAATAAAGTATTAGCAATCAAGAGAGGCAGCAACCAGGTAAATGTCCAGGCAATTAGCAGATTAGCTAGGGGCGCGATAATGGAAGCGCTGCCAAAGTTATACGCAGAGATAGGCCAAGTAAGCAGCTGGGCGTTGGTAGTTAAAATTAAAGTGCTTCTGAGGCTGCCTTTTCCTAAATAATGTTCTCCAATCGGCTGGCCGTAAATCAGAGCAATCATAGCCAGAAAAGATAATTGAAAGCCTAAATCATCACGCCATAACAACGGATTATGGATAAGCATGAGAGCAGCGCTAAGCAGCAGAATTCCGCCGCTGCTAAACTTCCATTTCTTGCGCTCATTAATTAAAACCAGGGTGGCCATGAGCGCTGACCTCAAAGCAGAAGCCGATAAGCCGGTTAAAATAACGTAAAACCAGAGAAAGATGATTACAATAAACGCGCCCTTTTTTAGAGGTACTTTTAAACGAGAGAAAAAGAGAAAAAGTAGGCTGGCTAAGAGTGTGAGATGAGAGCCAGAAATAGCAATTAAGTGGCTTAGTCCAGTTTGAGCAAAAATATTTTTTGCCTCTGGAGTAATAGTATCTCGATAGCCTAACATTAGTGCCGCCGCTAAACCAGCTTCCGGTTCTGGCAAGGCCGCAATAATTTGCTGATAAAGCTGTTTTTTAAATTTCATTAACGAGAAAAACCAACTTGTCTGCTCCCCTATTTTGGAAACATGAGGATAAGACATCAAAACATAAATTCCCTGCCTGGCTAAATACCGATCATAGCGAAAATTTGACCAGTTTTCTGGTTTTGTCAGGGCGCCATTAAACTCTAAAACATCTCCCGCCTGAAATCGGGGATAAAGAAAGGTCTTGATAAGAACCTTTTCACCCAAGTATTCCTGAGGGCTAAGGAGTTTGATGATAAGTTTCTGATTCTTGCCACCCGGGTCAACATCCTCAACTACAACCCCCTGCCCTTGAAAATCCCCTGCTTCTCTACGCCATAGCTGTGATTCCGTCACCAACTGATCACAGTGATGATAATAAATAAAAGCACTGCTTAACACGCTGAGTGCTATGATAAAAGAGAAAAAGTGGCGCTTAAATAATAAAATTATGATGGCGCCCAAGAGCACTATAAGATTACCAGTAGCCGCCGCAAAAATCCCCAAAACATAGGCGCCACTTAAGTAAACAAAAAATGAGACAGACATGGTCTCATTTTACAAAATCTAAAATCAAGGCAGCCTAAACTATTTTTCCTGGGCAATTAATTGGCGTAAATAAGCTTCCATAAAAGGTTTTAAAGCACCATCTAACACGCCACTAACATCCGTTGTTTCGTAATCAGTCCGATGGTCTTTGACCATTTGGTATGGCTGTAGGACATAGGATCTAATTTGCCTGCCCCAGGAAGCCGTCGTGACCTCACCCTTGATTTCTTGAAGCTCCCCTGCCCGTTCCTGGAGGGCGCGCTGATAGAGTTTAGCTTTTAAAATGCTGAGGGCATTCGCTTTATTCTGATGCTGAGACCGCTCGCTTTGACAGGCCACAACCAAGCCTGTAGGCAGGTGGGTTAAGCGCACAGCTGACTCTGTCTTATTAACATTTTGACCACCCGGCCCAGAGGAACGGAATAAATCAATTTTTAAATCTTCATCTTTAATCTCAACAGCCACATCGTCATTAAATTCAGGCGTGACTTCTACTAAGGCAAATGATGTTTGACGCAAAGATTCACCGTCAAAGGGAGAGATGCGCACTAAGCGGTGAGCTCCATGTTCGCTTTTAAAATAGCCGTAAGCGTAGGCACCTTTAATTTTTAACATAACACTTTTAATACCCGCTTCATTACCCAGCGTCCGCTCCACAATCTCAGCTTTAAAGTTCTGCGCTTCGCAAAACCGTAAATACATTCGCTCCAACATTTGTGCGAAATCTTGAGCATCAACTCCACCTGTACCAGCGTGAATCGACAGAATCGCATTCGCCTCATCATAAGGCCCAGAAAGCAAGGAATAAAACTCTAAGGACTGCAACTCTTGAGCCAGTTGTTCCGTTCTTTGAGTTAATTCTTTAATTAAATCTTCGTCATTATCAATAAGCGCCAGTTGGGCTAATTCTTGAGTGGCTGATAGGTCTTGCTGCAAAGCATCAAAAGGAGCAATTTGTTTTTGTAATTCTTCTAATTCCTGACTAACCTGAACTGCCCGAGACTGATCTTGCCAAAAATCCGGACTTTGCTGCAAACTCTGAAGCTCTTTAACTTTCTTTCTCTTAGCAGCTAGATGTAAAATCTTAGCCAAAGAATGGGCTTGCTTGTCTAATTCTTGAAGTTGTTCCGTTAAAATTGCCATAAACTTATAGACTCATTATAACATAATACCAAAAAAGCCTCGGCTGAGGCTTTTGGTAAAGTAAATATCTTTAACGTTTTGACCATTGGGCTCGTTTGCGAGCTCCTTTTAAACCAGGTTTCTTTCTTTCCTTGGCCCGAGGATCGCGGGTCAAGAAACCATTTGTTTTTAAAACTGCGCGTGATTCTGGTTCTATGGTTAAGATAGCGCGGGCAATCCCATGGCGTACCGCCGACACTTGACCGATCGGTCCACCGCCCTTAACAATCACAGATACATCAATATCTTGAGCATGACCGGTAACTTCTAGGGGTTGTAAAGCGGAAGCGGCTAAATCAGTACCAAAATATTCCTTAAAAGATTTGTCATTAACAACAGCGACACCCTCTGCCTTTTCTACATACAAACGAACTTGAGCGACCGCTGTCTTGCGGCGACCAATCGCCTTAATATATTTTCCGGAAAATTCTTTGCCCGCCTCTGCACTTTTAACAACACTCTTCTCGGAGTCTTTCTTGACGACCTTCTTCTCAGTCTTAGGAGTGGCAACGGTTTTTTTCTCTGACATAATTTTGATATCTTACAAGGAAAATTACTTAATTATTAGGCGGCTAAGCATGCCATCGCGCAAGCGCGTAGGCGGCAACATTTGTTTTACTGCCCGGCGTAAGACTTCACCAGGATCTTTCATGAAGACCTCTGACATCTTTCTGGTTTTTAAACCGCCGATGTAACCAGTTGCGGCAAAATAATTTTTTTGTTCAAACTTGCGACCAGTAAATTTTGCCTTATCAACATTCACCACCTCAACGACATCGCCCAAATCTAAATGAGCTTCATACTCCGGCTTATTCTTACCGCGCAATAAAATAGCAATCTCTGTCGCTAGGCGACCAATAGCTTGCCCTTCGGCGTCCAAACGGTGAACTTTTCTTTCAATATTTTTCATAAAAGTAAAAACTGCTTATTACTGGACTAGCTCAAGCTGCACCATCTCGGCGCCATCACCCTGACGATTGCCCAATTTAATAATTCTTGTGTAGCCACCCTGACGATCTTGGTAGCGAGTGCTTAAAACTTCCATCGCTTTTAACACTGCCTTCTCATGCAATAAAGTCGCTAATAAAGTGCGGCGAGCCGTTAAATCTTGCGCTTTTGAAGCGGTAATTAATTTCTCAACCAAAGGACGCACTGTCAAGGCCTTAGCCTTGGTAGTTTGCACCTTTTCGTACATGATTAAGCTAGAAGCTAAATTACGCAGCATCAATTGTCGCGGACCACGCTCACGGCTTAAAATTTTATTTTTATTACGATGTCTCATACTTTTTACGGATTGTCTTTATCTACTTTTTCTTAGTTTTTTTGGGAGCGGCTTTTTCTTCGGACTCTTCAGTTTCTGCTACAACTTCTTCCTCCACAACTTCTACCTCTTCCTCTTCTTCAGATTCCTCACCAGTAGCGATAGCCCCTGGCAGCAAAGCAGAAAATTGATCAACTAAAATCTGGACTGATTGCTCAAAAGCTTCTTGGGGGGTAATAGTCTTATCTGTCTTAATATCTAAAATTAATTTATCCCAGTTCGTCATTTTACCGACACGAGCGCTTTCAACGCTAGTGCTTACTGATAAAACTGGAGAAAAGATGGAATCAACTTCAATATAGCCGATTTCATTATCCCGTTTACCGCCTTCAGACATCTTGTAACCGCGGCCTTCCTTCACAAAAATTTCCATTTCTAAAGAAGAGCCTTCTTCGGTTAATTCGGCGATAGCTAATTCTGGGTTAACAATCGCAACGCTGCTATTTTTTTCAATTTGAGAAGCAGAGATTTTTCCTTTTCCTTTAGCTTTTAAAATAAGAGTTGATTCTTCTTCTCCTCCTAACATTTTAATGCGCAGCTGCTTGAGATTAAGGATGATTTCTAAAACATCTTCCTTAATTCCTGGCAGAGCCATAAATTCATGGCTAACACCTTTAATTTTTACGCCAATCACGGCAGCGCCTGGCAAAGAAGACAGTAAAACGCGACGCAAAGGATTGCCGAGCGTCATACCATAACCAGAGTAGAGCGGCTCAATGATAATCTGCCCCTCACCGGCGTCTTCGCCCGCCTTGAATCCTATCTTTTTAGGTAAAGCGATATTTTGCATAGATGCTTGAGGCCGCAGAAGAACCGCTGAAAAAAAGCGGGCCGCCTGACGACGCTAAAAATTATTTAGAATAATACTCAATAATAACCTGAACATTGAAGTTAGCTGGCAAATCGCTATCAGATGGTTCATGTAAAACCTTAGCTTCCTTCTCTGCTTCACTCCAATTTAACCAACTAGGACGCTCCACATTTTCTTTTTGTGAAGCTTTCTTAAAGAATCCGTTAGTGCGGCTGCGTTGGCTAATGGCCACCACATCACCGGCTTTAACTTGGTAAGATGGAATATCAACTTTTTGACCGTTAACAGTAAGATGTCCATGACTGACAACCTGTCTAGCCTCAGCGCGAGAAATAGCTAAGCCCATGCGATAAGCCGTGTTGTCTAAACGCATTTCTAACATTCTTAAAAAATTCTTACCGGCATCACCAGTCTTCTTCTTAGCGCGTTCAAAAGTCAAACGGAATTGTTTTTCTCTTAAATTATAATACTTCTTTACTTTCTGTTTTTCCGCTAACTGTTGGCCGTAGTCAGACAAACGACGACGCGGTTTAGATCCGTGAAAGCCAGGAGTAGTATTTCTTTTTACTAAAGCACACTTACCTGAAAGGCAGCGGTCTCCTTTTAAAAACAACTTTTCTCCAGCCCGACGGCATTGTTTGCATTGTGCGGCAATATTATTTCCCATATAACAATCTCAAATTTATTATTAAACGCGGCGCGGCTTCTTAGGGCGGCAACCATTATGTGGTACTGGGGTGGTATCTTTAATTGAACCAACGATTAAGCCGTTAGCATTTAAAGCACGAATTGCGGCCTCCCGACCGGTTCCAACTCCGGAAACAAAAACGCTAACCTCTTCTAAGCCATATTCTTCCTTAGCTTTTTGGCAAGCAATTTTAGTGATGATAGAAGCGGCATAAGGGGTAGCTTTTTTAGCTCCCTTAAAACCAGCCACACCGGCGCTTGCCCAAGAGATAACATTACCATTAGCGTCTGTTAAAGAAATCATGGTGTTGTTGTAAGTCGCATTAACATAAGCCCGACCGATTTTTACAACTTTATCGGCCACCTTTTTCTTGCGCTTCTTTACTAATTTTTTCTTAGCGCGCGCTTGTTTATTTTTCTCCAGCTTCTGCTTGATTTCTTCTGGAAGCTCATCTGAAGCCGTATCCATAGAAAAACTAGAGTCAAATTCCTCTTTATCTTCTAAATCTAGGGATAAGTTTTCAGCCGGCGCTTCTTTGATGGGAGCAGCGGCAGCGATTTCTTCTTCGCTAATCTTTTTTTCGTCAGACATAATTAACTGTTTCTTTAAAACATTAGAGCTGTGACCTAGGTCTTATTACCGGCCTTAACTTTACCGGAAGTAGCAATTCCTCGCTTATTACCACGCACTGTGCGGCTATTGGTTTTTGTTCTTTGGCCGCGGAGTGGTAAATGCTTAGCATGGCGAGATCCTCGGTAAGAATTAATTTCTTTTAAACGCTTAACATTACCTTGAACCTCACGGCGCAAATCACCTTCTACTACAAACTTCTTTTCTACGCGCTCACGCAAGGCATTAACTTGATCTTCAGGTAAATCTTTCGCTCTCGCTTCTGGATCAACCTTAGCATCTGCTAAAATTTTTTGAGCGCGGGTTATACCGATGCCATAGATATAAGTCAAAGATACTTTTATCTTTTTTTCCATCGGAATGTTCACGCCAGCAATTCTAATAGCCATAATAATAAATGTTTTTGGTCAGCTGTGCTTTAGGCAAGCATTACTTAGCCTTGTCTCTGCTTATGCTTAGGGTTCTTGCAGATAACATGAACCCGGCCATCCCGACGGACAACCTTGCAATCTTTACAGATTTTTTTTGCGCTCGCTCTGACTTTCATACTTCTTATAAATGATTTTAGGTGTTTAGAGACGGTACACAATCCGTCCTTTAGTTAAATCATAAGGACTGATTTGTACTCTAACTTTGTCGCCCGGCAACAAACGGATGCGGTGCATCCGCATCTTACCGGAGAGGTGGGCCAAAATTTCATGACCATTTTCCAAGAGAACTCGGAAAGTAGCGGCTGGCATCAGCTCTTCTACTTCACCTTGGATTTCAATAAAATCCTTGGCGCTCATGGTTTCGGCTTCACTTTGAGATTTATCTTTGGTACGTTTTGACATTAAGACAAAAAAAATTTGATTAGACTGATGTCAGCCTCATCAATTCTTCATATTAACTTATTGTTTTGACAGGTTAATATGGAATTATTATAGAGATAAGTCTATTTCTTGTCAATAGAAGGCTAGACTTAGTTTAAATTAGTGATAATTAAATATTTTTATTCTAAGATTGCCTTAATTCTACGAACCCCCGCGCTGGAAGATTCTTCCTTGCTAATCTTAAAATGACCTAATTCTCCAGTATTAGTTACATGTGGTCCACCGCAAATCTCTTTAGAGAAATCACCCATTTGATAGACCTTGACCCGCTCATCATATTTTGAATCAAAGACCCCCATGGCCCCCTGAGCATGAGCATCGCTTAAAGACATCTCGGTATAGCTAACCGGCATTTTAGCGGCAATCACTTCATTGACTATTTGCTCTACTTCTTTAATTTGTTCTGGGGTCATTTTCTGGTTATAAGAGAAGTCAAAACGCAGACGTTCTGAGGTAATATTACTTCCTTTTTGGAAGACATCGTCTCCCAGTACTCGCCGCAGAGCTTCTAATAATAAATGAGCGGCCGTGTGCAGACGGGTGGTTGCTTCACTGCTATCAGCCAAGCCTCCTTTAAACTTACCGGCCGAAGCGGTGCGAGAGAGATCTTGATGTTTTTGAAATTCTGCTTGAAAACCTACCTTGTCAACCAATAAACCTTTTTCTTTGGCTAACTCTTCTGTTATCTCCAAAGGAAAACCATAACTTTGATACAATCTAAAAGCGGTCACGCCATCAATTTCTTGAGCATTGATTTTGTTAAACTCTAATAAACCATTTTCTAAAGTGCGATTAAACTTAATTTCTTCCTGATCAAAAGATTGTTCAATAAAACTACGATTTTTTGTTAACTCAGGATAAGCGTCAGCATAATCTTTAATAATCACCAAGGCGACCTCCTTTAACCAGTTAGCCTGAGTAATGCCCAGCTGCCGACCATAGCGAATAGCGCGCCGCAATAAGCGTCGCACAATATACCCCTGATCTGTATTAGAGGGAGCAATCCCTTTATCATCCCCGACAATAAAGGTGGCTGCTTTCAGGTGGTCAGCAATAATCTCAAAAGCTCTGACTTCAGATTCATCGCTAGCAATCATCTTTTTACCGGACAACTGTTCAATTTTTCTGATGACATTGGTAAATAAATCCGTCTTAAAAATACTGTCTTGTCCGGAAACGACCATCGCTAAGCGTTCCAAACCGCCACCAAAATCAACATTTTTATTTTTGAGTTCTTCCCACCCCGTCTCAGTTTGGCGATACTGCATAAAAACAGAATTGCCAATTTCTAAAAAGCGGCCGCAATCACAATTAGGATGACAATAGGGACCGAACGAAACATCATGAGTTTTTCCTGTGTCATAGAAAGTTTCGCTATCCGGGCCGCCTAATTCACCGACCGCATCACCGCGGCGCCAAAAATTTTTATCACGGTAAGCAAAAATGCGTTGCTTCTTAAAATCTAAAGCCACGCCGGGACCTAATTCTCCTTTGCCTAAGGTATCCGGTCCTAGTTCCGCTGGCAAACCGTGAGCGGCAAATATTTCTTGTAAGATGGCAATCGATTCATGATCACGAGCGATGTTACCATCGGCACTGCCCACATAAACACTTTGATACAAGCGCGCTGGATCTAACCCAAGTTCATTGATTAGAAATTCAAACCACCAATGCAATTGCTCTTCTTTGAAGTAATCTCCTAAAGACCAGTTACCGAGCATTTCAAAAAAAGTATTGTGCCGGTGATCGCCCACTTCATCAATATCTTCACTGCGAAAACATTTTTGACTATTAGTCAGACGCCGACCCGCTGGATGGCGTTCTCCTGATAGATACGGCACTAACGGAAACATGCCGGAATTAGTGAATAAAAGAGTTGAGTCATTTTCCGGCAATAAAGAAGCGCTAGGAATCAGAGCGTGTTCTCGTGCTTGAAAAAAGTCTAAATATTTTTGGCGTAATTCGTTGAATGTCATAAATTTACTTCTTTAATGGAGGAATGATATTAACTTCCGGCTCTAAGGTCAAGTCAAAGCGTTTTTTTACTCCATCAATGACGCGCTTCACCTGAACTAAAATCTCGGCAGGAGTTGCGCCACCATAGTTAATCAAAATCAGCGCTTGCTTCTCATACATACCAACCCGACCAAAGCGCTTCCCTTTAAAACCAGCTTGCTCAATCAACCAGCCAGCCGGAATCTTAATCAAGTCAGGACGAGAACCGGGAAAATATTTAATATCAGGAAATTTGGTTTGTATTTTTTTAAATGCCCCTAATTTAATTTCGGGATTTTTAAAAAACGAGCCGGCATTAGCTAAGACCGCTGGAGTTGGTAATTTAGATAGCCTAATCTCTTGAATCACTTCAATCATCTGCTGCAAGGTTGGCTGTTTAATATTTTTCCGTTCTAAAGTCGCTTTAATATCGCCGTACTCGGTTTTCAACTGCGGTGTTTTTGAAAGCTTAACGGTAACCTTGTAAATAAAATATTTCCCTTTTAAGCGGTTTTTAAACACACTGTCGCGGTAACCAAAATGGCAGTCCGCCGCAGAAAACACTTTAAGTTTCCCCGTCCGCAGATTAACGGCCTCTAAAGAAACAAAGGAATCTTTTAATTCAACACCGTAGGCGCCAATATTTTGAACCGGGGCCGCGCCGACTGTGCCATAGATTAAAAATAGATTTTCCAAGCCATACCAATGACGACGCACTGCACCACTGACAAAACGACTCCAATTTTCTCCGCTATAACCGCAATACCAA
>CAYLPC010000007.1:11771-17841 GCA_964385475.1 uncultured Gammaproteobacteria bacterium
AATACCAAGCCGACTTCGCCGTTTCCTTTAAAACCTCACTGCCTGTAATTTCGTTTTTTATCACCAACCCCTTAAAAGGCTTGGTTAATAAAAAATTAGAACCGCCGCCTAGAACCAGAATTTCCTTATTATTTTTTTTGGCCCAAGCAATCGCCTCTTGTAACTCCGCTAAATTGTTAACGGTTGTAAAAAACGATGCTTGAGAACTCACTTTAATGGTAGTATAGGGCGCTAACGGCACCCGGCGGCTGATTTTAATCATAGGGCAAAATCTTTGAGCGGATAATTTTTTTGTTCTCCGCTGATCATGTCTTTTATCGCCACTTCTTCTTTCGCTAACTCTTGTTCTTCTAAAAAGTAAACTTCTTTAACTCTCCACTTATTTGCTAAAGCCATTTTCTTCTTTAATTTCTCCGGACCATAAGACCCCGCTACTCTTAAGCCCCGAGCTCGGAGCTTATCGGCTAAAGCCTCTCCTTGAGAACGACTACTGCTAATAACTAAAGCATCGGCAACAGCATCGCTATTGTCCGCTAATAACTGAGATTCTTTTAATTGATAATAAAGGCGAGACAGACCGATAGAGGCCCCGACGCCTGGAAAAGATCCATCTCCAAAACCGGAGACTAAATTTTCATAGCGCCCTCCAGAACAAATAGAACCTAATTCGGCATGATCATTTAAAAATGTTTCAAAAACCGTGCCGGTATAATAATCTAGGCCCCGGGCAATACTTAAATCAAAGGCGTAAGAGTCAGACGAAATGCCATAGTCAGCTAAACAATCGGCAACTTCCCGCAATTCAGCTAAACCAATAATAAAGTCCGGGTGATTAATCGCCAGCTTTTCCAGATTCTCTAAAACATTATCCTTAATGGTAGTAAGTTCCAAGATCCGCTTCCCCGCTTCCTCACTGACACCTAAAGCCAACAAATCTTCCGTGACAACCGACGCTCCAACTTTAGGGAGTCGGTCCAAAATTCGCATGATTTCCGGCCCTTTGTCGATTAATTTTAAGTCAGCCAACAAACCATTAAGCAACTTGCGATTACTAATCTTCACCGTAAAAGGCCCGACCTCCAAACGTTCAAATACTTTAATAATTACTTTGATGATTTCAGCATCAGCGCTAAGAGGTAAAACCCCTTCAAAAACCGTATCAATATCTGCTTGGTAAAATTCTCTAAAGCGGCCGCGCTGCGGGCGTTCGCCTCGATAGACCTTGGCGATTTGATAACGCTTGAACGGAAAAGTAATCTGTTTGGCATATTCGCTCACATAGCGCGCTAAAGGAACGGTTAAATCAAACCGTAGCGCGAGTTGTTCCTCACCTTTATCTAAAAAATAAATCTGATGCTCCGTTTCTCCGCCAGCTTTAGACAACAGGACTTCCCGTCTTTCCAGTAATGGCGTATCCAAAGGCATAAACGCAAAAGAGCGATAGACATCTTCAATCGTCTTTTTAAGCTTAGCGAGCGCTAACTGGTCATCAGGTAAATATTCAGGGAAACCAGAAATCGCTTGGGTTGAAATTTTTTGTTTCATATATAGGAATTAAACCAAATGATATTAAGTGTGTAAACCTTTAATTATTCTTAATCAACCTTTCGCCAACTCTAAAAATATCTCCTGCGCCTAATAGTAGTAGTAAGTCGCCCTTCTTTAAACTGCGCCGTAAATATGCCTCTACATCTGCTAAGTCAGAGCGATGGACTACTTTTTGGTGATGCTTATGCTGGGCATTGAATTTTTTAATCGCCTGGACTAGCTCACTACTGGAAACACCGCCATGTTTTTCGCGAGCTGATCCATAAATATCAATAACAATAAGCTCAGACGCAGCCGGAAAACTGCTAATAAAATCTTTAAATAAGGCTTTAGTGCGAGTAAAAGTATGGGGATGAAAAACAGCCACTAGCCGTTTCTGGGGATACGCTTCAGCAAATGCGTTCAGCGTGGCCTTAACTTCAGTCGGATGATGAGCGTAATCATCAAAAACTGGGATTCCTTGATAAGTACCTAGAGATTGAGCGCGACGGACTGTCCCTTTGAACAAGGCTAAATACTTTTTAATAAGAGGCAGCGGAATTTTTAAATCTAAAGCCGCACCTAAAACAGCTAGGGCGTTATAAACATTATGTTTTCCCAAGAGTTGAATTTTAAAACGGCCATATCCAAGCACAGAAAAATACTGGCGACCATTTTTAATTTCATAATTATAAGCTGCTAAACTCACTTGTTGGTTGTGAGCGCGTTGAGCGGCAGCCTCATCGGCAAAAAGATCATAAGTCCATAAACGACCTTTCAAGTGAGCAAAAGTTTTTCTAACCTGAGCATCGCTGTTATTAGATACTAAAAACCCGGTGCGCGGAATCTTCGCCACAAAGTCGGCAAAAACTTGATAGTAAGATTTCTTGGTAGGAAAAAAATCGGGATGATCGTAGTCAATATTATTTAACAGAACGCCGTAAGGTTGAAAATACTGAAGCTTATTTTGATACTCATCCACCTCAGCCACGAATAGATTACTTTGTCCTAGCTTGGCGCTGCCGCCTAACTGCGGTACTCCTGACCCCACCAAAACACTGGGTTTAGCGCCTACGCGATCTAAAACATAACCTAACCAAGCAGAGGTCGTGGTTTTACCATGACTCCCACAAACGGCAATACCCCGCTGTCGACTGAAGATATCACCTAAAGCGACCGCATAGGAGATTAATTTAACCTTTGACTGCTTCACTAAAGCTGCGAGCTCAACATTGTTATCTGGTGAATAGGCAGAAGAATAAATTATTGTAGACGCATCAGCAGGAATATTTTTGACCGCAAATCCGGAAGCAACTTTAATACCGGAGTGTTTTAAAATTTTATCTGTTAAAAAGGTTTCTGGGGTGTCCGAACCAGAAACCCGAGCGCCAGCCGCCTTCAAAAACTGAGCGAGCATTGTCATTCCTACTCCTTTAATTCCGACTAGATAAACTCGTTTGTATTTTGATGGTAACTTAAACATAGATTATTTGATCCAAGATAAAATAATGTTAGCCAGCGCCTCCTTAGCTCCCGGCTTGATGAAGCTAGCCATTTGTCGCTCTAACTTTTCTTTTAATTCCTCTTGATTAAGCAGACGCTCAATCTCAGCCACCAGGTTATCATTTAGATTGGCCTGACTTAAAACGCTGGCCGCTCCCGCGTCCTGCGCGACTTGAGCATTATCCTCTTGGTGGCTATTAGGCATAGGCACAAGAATACTGGCTTTTTTAAGAGCAGCCAGCTCGGTTAAGGTGCCTAAGCCAGGACGAGCGACCACTAAATCAGCCGCCGACATTAAAGACAGTAACTCTTGATGACTGACAAACTCTTGCTGGTCATAACCGCGCTCTTGGCGGGCAATCATTTTTCCGCGCCCACTCAAATGAATTAGTTGTGTATGTTCCAGCAAAGCGCTTAGATTTTTCGCCACTGCTTGGTTTAAAGCGACTGCGCCCGTCCCTCCGCCAAAAATGAGAGTTAAGGGACGCTTAACATCCAAGTGATAGCGCGCCAAGACCACTTCACGCTTATCAAGTAGTGGTAGAAAATAGGGGTTACCGGTAACAATAGCTTTAGCACCGTAAGTTTTTAGAGAACTGTTAAAAGTAACGGTAACCTGTTTAGCAAAAGGAGCCATTAATTTATTAGCTAATCCTGGACGCAGGTCCTGCTGATGGATTAGAACGGGCACACGGCAAAACCAAGCGGCCCAAACTAAAGGAACGCTTACAAAAGAACCGGCGGAAATAATAGCTTGGGGGCGCTGTTTGGCAAGGATAAAGAAAGATTGCCCAAAAGCTAAAATAATTAAGAGAAGGTCTATTAAATTTTTAAGAGAAAAATAACGACGCCACTTCCCCGCCACCATAGTGGAAAAAACCAGAGGTAATTCTTTGGCCGCTTCAGAAACTAAACGAGCTTCTGGTCCATGCTTAGTCCCAATAAATGAAAAATGCACATCTGGTCGTACAGAAAAAAGCTGTTTAGCCACCGCCAATAAAGGGGTTACGCTACCCCCGGTGCCTCCGCCTGATAAAATAATAGTAATAGGCTTTTGAGACATAAAATTAACGCCGTCTAGTTTCCACTGTGTGTTTACTAACATTGACCACAATACCCATGGCAATCAAGGAAGCCAGAATCGAAGATCCGCCCGCCGAAACAAAAGGCAAAGGAACGCCGGTCATCGGAATTAGATTTAACTGCCCCCCGATATTTAAAAAAGATTGGATCGCCAACCAAGCAATCACCCCGACCACTAAAGATTGACCGTAAGAGTCAGGGGCTTGGCGAGCCACTGCCAACATCCGCAAAAACATATACAGAAGTAGTAAGAGAAAACCAGTAGTAAAAATGAAGCCGATCTCTTCTGCAATAATTGGAAAAATAGAATCGCCCCAGATTTCCGGCAAGTACATAAACTTTTGCCGACTTTGACCTAAGCCACGACCGAACCATCCGCCGGAACCGACAGCAATCAGCGATTGATTAATGTGGTAGCAGGTATCCTGAGGATCATAGGAGGGGTTATTATAACAGACAAAACGATCACTCTGGTAAGAAGACTTAAAGGATAGAGCTAGAACTAGAAAGCCAATCCCTAATAAAATAGTAATAAACAAATGTTTGAATTTCCCTCCAGCAACAAAAAAGACAATCATGGCAATAGCGATGATAATCAGCAAGCTGCCTAAGTCCGGCTGCAGTAACATCAGCATTGAGATGGTTCCCAGAGTCGCTAAAAATGGGAAAATTCCCGTTGAGAAAGATCCTAATTGATCCTTTTTGGCCTCCAGCCAAGTAGCTAAATAAATTAGAAAAGTAATTTTTACTAACTCAGATGGCTGAAAGGAAAAACCGAAAATACTAATCCAACTCCGCGAAGTGCCAAAATCAGCTCGGATACCAGGAATAAACACTAACAACAAGAGCACAATGGAAACAATTAAAAAACCAAAGGCATATTTGCGCCAAACGCGGTAATCAATCCGAGAGGTGATAAAAAAAGCCGCTAAACCAATGAGCACTGCCACCACTTGCCGGAGAAGATAAGTATAAACATTACCGTATTTAGCATAAGAAACAATTGCAGAAGCGGATGAGAGCATAGCTAAGCCAAACACCATAATCAACCCTAAGGCTATCAGTAAAGCTTTGTCAGGTTCATGTTCTGAGGACTTCAGCTTCCCTTTTGTTATTTTACTTAAGACACTCATGGTATTTAGATTCCTTTATCAAACAAGAAAATAATTAAACCAACAACCGCCATACCGCCGGCCACCAACCAGAAACGCATGACAATTTTACTCTCCGGCCAGCCAACAGCTTGAAAGTGGTGATGAATAGGCGCTGACAAAAAAACTTTTTTCCCATGGCGCAGCTTCTTAGATAATAACTGAATAATAACGGACAATGACTCCACAACAAAAATACAGCCGATAAATAGTAAAAGCAGGGCGCTGTTAGTCAGTAAAGCGATAATCGCCAAGGTAATCCCTAAGCTCATAGAACCAGTGTCGCCCATATAGAAGCGAGCCGGAGGAATGTTGTACCACAGGAAAGCCATGAGCGCACCGATAATTACAGCGCAAAAAGTTGCCAACTCATAGCGCCCGAGAACAAAGGCAATCACAGCATAAGCAGCGAAAGAGATAAGCAGAGTGCCGCCGGCCAGACCATCTAAACCATCGGTTTCATTAACGGAAAAAGCCGTGCTAACGACCACCAGGATAAAGACGGGAATATACCACCAAGATATTTCTATATTACCAACAAAGGGGATATGAAACACGGTCCAATCAAGCTTAAAATAAAACCACAAAGCACCAATTAAGGCGATAGCGGCATAGACTAACAGACGATGTTTCATTCTTAAACCACCGCCACCTAGAACACCTTTGCCACGAACATCTAACCAGTCATCAAGCAAGCCGATCAAGGCCGAAGCGACTAAAGCGCCTAAAGGAAGTAAAGTTTCTGAGCGGGTTAAAAAATTAAGGCTGCGGATAGTATCAGACTCAAAAATCTGGGCTAATAAATA
>CAYLPC010000008.1:0-3292 GCA_964385475.1 uncultured Gammaproteobacteria bacterium
TAAGGTCCTTAAAGAAGCGGCGAGGCGCAATGCGCTCAACCACGCTTTGTGTCTTAGGCATAATATTATTAGGAGAGATTAGTTAACAACAAAAAAATCCTAAACCCAAAATTCGGGCTAGGTTTAGGGGAGCAACAAGTTAATTGATGAAGAGGCAACTCACTGTGGCTTACTTAAATTTTTTACAAAAATTTATCAAAAACAGCAAAAAAAACGGTTTTGGAAACTTTGATTATCCTTATCACCGTATCTGTCCATTTTTTGCTTAAAGTTAAATTGTAAAGGAATTATAGAATTGTTTTGAGGTTCTGTCAATTATGCTATTCAACAGGTTATCCACAGTTTTGGGCTTGCATTTTTAATGGAGTTGGTCAAACTCCTCTCGGACGATGCGCCTGTCGTCCCAAGGCACCTTTTTCCCATTAGCCAGGCAGATATATTGCTCGGCGCCTTTGCCTGTAATTAGAACCAAATCTCCAGTTTGTGCCAATGATAAAGCCTTTTTAATAGCTTGGCGCCTATCGTCCACTAAGAATAAGTCCTTCCCTTTAACCTTACCGGCGCGTTCAGCACCCGCGGCTACTTGTTCAATAATAACCTGAGGGTCTTCATCATAAGGATCTTCGTTGGTAATAATTACATAATCAGCATTATCCCCAGCTAATTGGCCAAGGACCGGTCGGCGATCTTTGTCCCGCCCACCGCCGCAGGAACCAAGCACATGAATGACCTTCTGCCGCGGGATAACCCTTAAAGTCTCATACATTTTCTGTGTAGCGCGCGGTTCAAAAGAGTAATCAACAATAATCGTAAAGTCTTGCCCTAAATCAATTCTTTCTAATTTTCCTGACAAACAAGTAACACTCTCTAAACCTGTTTTAATATCCGCTAGGGACATATCCTGACTTAAACCTACTAAAATAGCGTTCATGGCATTTTCTGCATTAAACGCTCCTAAAATTTTTAAATTAATTTGTTCATCAGCGACTATGAAGGAAACGCCATCCGGTCTAACCGTCACCTCAGAAAAACGATAAACTTGATTATTGCGCAACAGCTTCTCGGCTCCGCCTACTTGGGCAAACAAGTCACTGTCTAACTCCTCTTGGGAAGTATAAATTAGCTGCGCTTCACTCCAGAAACTTAAGAAGTAAGGCGCATTTTCATCATCGCCATTAATAATAACGGTTTTCTTAACTCGGGTGTAATCCAGCTTTTTTAAAGAGGAGGTCGGGAAAGATACTACTTTATGATCATTCACATATTTTGGCTTACACTCTTTTAAATGAGCGAACAAGCGTCCTTTAGCTTCTTTATAGCGTTCAAAGCCACCATGGCTTTCTAAGTGTTCGGGGTATAAGCCAGTAAAAATTAAAACATCGTAGTTAATAAATTTATGGCGATACTGGGCGATGCCTTCTGAAGTAGTCTCAACAATGGCATATTGGCAACGGTTCTTAACCATGCGGCGCAGCATTTTTTGGACAAAAAAACGGCCGGGCATGGTCATTTTCTTATCATTAAGCCATTCCCTTTTACCGTCATCAAACATAGCAGTGGAAGTGTAGCCGACATTATAACCGGCAGATTCCAAAACTTTAGCAATTAGGTAAACCGAGGAAGTTTTACCGGTCGTCCCGGTGACGCCAATGACAATTAAGTTACGGCTCGGATAGCGATACCAAGCGGCTGCCAAGGCGGCCATTAAATAATGGTAGAGCGGTTGAACCGCTTTAAACAACTTTCGGGGAATCAATTTTTTGATAAAACTATTCATAGGTGTGAGATACCATTATAGCAGGACTATTTGGTTTGTAAAAAGCCCGCTCCGCGGGCTTTTTTTGTTCCCTTTATCTAGCGAAAAACATGTCTTCATCTTCATCGATAGGGCGGTTTTTACCAGGGGTGGTTTCTTTTTCTTTTTTTTCAATTACTTCTGGCTCTTCTAAGTCTTCCCCATATTCGTCATTTTCAGGTTCTGTCTCATCATCCGCTTCGCCATCTTCCTTAGTTACTTCTGCTTCTTCCGCATCATCAGTCGCGCCCTCTCTAATATCTTCTAAAATTTCTTCTTCGGTAGCAATTTTATCCTCCGGACCATCATCATCTAAAAGAAAATCCGGGGTCTCTAAATCTGGTTCTGGTTCTGCAGATAATTCCTCCTCTGATTCTTCGCCTTCTTCATCACCTTCACTAAAATCTAAAGTGCCGTCATCACCCTCATCCTCATCTAAATAAGAATTGGGGGCACTGCTCTCGCCTCGGCTATGCAAAGAAACGCCGGACACCCCGCTAGCAAATTGTTCCTTAGAAACCAGAACTTCACGCGGCTTGGAGCCGTTAGAAGGGCCGACGAAACCTTGTTCTTCTAAGAGATCTAAAATCTTAGCCGCCCGGCCGTAACCAATAGATAGGCGGCGTTGTAAAAGCGAAGTGGAAGCCCTACCGGCGGTGATAATAATTTGGCGTGCCTCATCAAGTAGCTCGTCTTCATCGCCGTAAGTTCCGTCTAAGCCAACTCCAGCCACGCCACCGACTTTTTGTCTTTCCGTCACTCCTTCTAAATACTCAGCGACGCCACTGCGCTCTTTAATATAATTAACAATGTCATTAATCTCTTCATCACTGACATAAGCTCCCTGAATTCGTTTGGGTTTAGATAGTTCCGCTGTAGAGAGCAACATATCGCCTTGACCTAATAATTTTTCCGCGCCGCTCATATCCAAAATTGTTTTGGAATCAACCACAGAGGTAACGGAAAAAGCGATGCGGGCAGGGATATTAGCTTTAATTAAACCGGTAATAACATCAACGCTCGGTCTTTGGGTGGCGAGAATTAAGTGGATACCAACCGCACGCGACATCTGCGCTAAACGAATGATCGCTGCTTCCATTTCTTTGCCGGCGGTCATCATAAAGTCCGCCAACTCATCCACAATAAAAATAATGTAAGGCAGTTTTTCTTTGGCACCGGCGTTATAACTTTGGATATTTTTCTTCCCTTCTTTATTTAATAAGTCATAACGATTATTCATTTCATTCAAACACCACTTCAAAGCATTGATGGTTTTTGAAACTTCGGTGATAACCGGAACTAATAAATGAGGGATGCCATTATAAACTGGCAGCTCAACTCGCTTAGGATCAACCATAATGAAGCGTAAGTCCTCAGGATTATTTTGATAGAGCAAACTAACAATCAAAGTATTTAAACACACGGATTTACCAGAGTTCGTGGCGCCTGCTACTAATAAGTGAGGCATGCGGGTAATATCATAAATCCAAGAAGTGC
>CAYLPC010000008.1:3302-17118 GCA_964385475.1 uncultured Gammaproteobacteria bacterium
ATGTTGTGCTTGCGCTTTTTAAAAACATCGTCTTCTAAAATTTCCCGTAAACCGACGATGGCTTTAGTTTTATTAGGCACCTCAACGCCCACCAAAGATTTTCCAGGAATAGGCGCTTCAATTCTTAAAGGGTGAGCGGCTAAAGCTAAGGATAAGTCATTACTTAGAGTAGTGATTTTTGAAAGCTTCACCCCTTCAGCTGGTTTAAAAGTATATTGCGTGACGGTGGGACCAACTTTGGTTTCAGCCATATCTACAGGAATTCCAAAATTTTCTAAAGTCCTTTTGATGCGACTGGCATTAGCCTCCGTATCACCTCCGATTGCTTGTCCGGTTTTATGATTTAAAAGCTCAATCGGTAAATCAATTTTAATTTTTTTCTTAGGCCAAGAAATTTTTTCTTGGACCTTCACAGAATCCTGCTTGCGCACCGCGGCTGTTGGTTCGGGATGAGCCTTGTCTTTTAATTCTTTAGATAGCCAAGCCCCCAAAACTTCATTACGGGTTTGTTCAATAAAGCCTGCTTCATTTTCCTCCTCATCTTCTTCTTCCTCTTCATCTTCTTCTTCAGTCTCATCTTCGGATGCCAGTACTTCCTCTTTTTCCCAAGCGGAACGGAACCACTGGCTAATAGGCCGCATTAATCTGGCGGGCCAACTATCGCTACCGACTAATTTTGATAAAGAGGTGTTAAAAACAATCACCAAAGAAATTAAAAAGAGGCACAGCAGAATAATCACGCCGCCCCAAAAACCAAAAAGATAAGAAAAGAGTTGGCTAAGCCAAAAGCCAATATAGCCACCGCCTTTGCCTTCCACCGCCGCCGTACGCCAAAAATTTTCATCTAGAAAAAAATGAAGCAGCGTTTGATAAGAGATGAAGAGTAAAAATAAACCTAAATAATCAGTAAACTTGATTTCGTATTTTTTATTACGCACGAGCAGTAGTCCCCAGAATAAGAAAATAAGAGGGACTAGCCATTTGCCGAAACCGAAAATAGTCGCGAGCCATTTAGAAAAAAATTGTCCGACGGCGCCCGATAAATTAAAAAGACCAAGCAGGCTCACTAAGCCAAAAGCAAAAACTAAAACAATCGCCAAACTGCGCCGAGCTTCGGTGTCTAATTGCAGGCTAGGAAGAGAGAGATAATCGGAATTATTGTCTCGACCGTTCGTTTTTTTCTTTTTCTTCGCACTCATATGTTTTGATTATATCAAATCCCTTACAATTAACTAAGTCAAGCGCTTATTGAGCGCACATAACGCTAAAGCTAAAGCATCGGCCGCATCATCAGGCTTAGGAATAGTTTTGAGTCCTAAAATAGTTTTGACCATCCGCTGCACTTGATCTTTTTTAGCAGCACCGTAGCACGCTACCGCTTGCTTCACTTGGCTGGGCTTGAATTCTACCAAAGGACAGTTTCTTTCTTTGAGAGCCAAAAGAATTACCCCCCGGGCTTGACCAACAGTAATGGCGGTTTTTACATTTTTACTAAAAAACAGCTCCTCAACCGAAGCAAGTTCTGGTTGATACTGGTCAATAATTTTTAAAAGTTCTTGATGAAGCTGATCTAAACGCGTCATTAAATCATCCCGAGGGCTGGTTTTAATAGAACCATAAGCGAGACAAGCTACCCGACTGCCATTCACTGCCACCACGCCGTAGCCGGTGTCCGCGATGCCGGGATCAATCCCTAAAATAATGCGCTGCTTAGAAGCCATAATTAGCAATCAGCATTTAAATAATAATCACTGACATCCTCATTATCCTCCAGTTCAGCTAAGAATTTATCAACCTTGCCTTGATCAGTCGGTGACAGTGTTATTTTTTCTTTAGCGACATAGCCGATTTCTGCCGACTCCGGATTGAGCTTTTCTTGCTCTAAATAGTCGGACATTTTTTGAAAATCATTTAATTCTGTATAGATTGTTATTCCTTCTTCTTCGCTTTGGACATCGATTGCCCCCTGGTCAATCAAAGTTAAAGTAAAATCATCTAAATCACGGTCGCCGAGAGCTTCTTTAGAAAGCAGAAAAATTCCTTGTTGTGAAAAATTCCACATTACTGAACCGAAAGAGCCGCCCACTTTAGTAAAGGAGTGGCGGATAGTAGAAGCTGATCGATTTTTATTGTCCGTAATACTTTTAACAACCACTTGCAAACCGCCAGGACCTAGACCTTCATAATATAATTCCTCCACCTGAGCGCCAGCCAATTCGCCAGTACCTTTTTTAATAGCCCGTTCAATATTATCTTTAGGCATATTAGCCATCCGCGCTTTATCAACGGCGGCGCGCAGAGCAGTATTGGTGACCGGGTCGCCGCCTTTGCGAGCGGCAATGGTAATATTATTGCCTAACTTAGTAAAAACAGCGCCTCGTTTAGAATCAACAACGGCTTTTTGGCGATGAGTGGTCGCCCACTTGGAATGTCCTGACATAAAAATAAGATTAGAGAAAAAGAGGCGTCTAGACGACGCTTTAGCGCTTTTAGCTTAGCTTAAATTGAAATAAAAATCAAGATTCTTTATAATTAAAAAGCCAGTAAATAAAGCTAAAAACTAATTTTACCCCTATGTCGGAACATTCTCTTAAATCTTTAGATGAGGTCGTAATGACGGCCTTAGATTTTTTCATCACTACCCCGCCCCCACAGTTTAATCGCGAACAATATAGCTTCCCGATAGTGGTCGGCAGTGGCAACGCTTATAATACTGGTAAGATTTTATTTGGCGGAGCCGCTGCAATTTACGCTAATGAAAGCGACTTCAAAAAAATCCTGGAACGCTACCAGAATCTGATTAAAAATGGCGAGATTAAGGATGCTATTGTTATTTCCGCCTCTGGTGAAAAAGATTCGGTGTGGGAGCTAGAAGTAGCCCGAGCGGCTGGCCTAAAAACCACGCTCTTAACCTGTTCACCAGAATCATCAGCTGCAAAAATAGCCGATGAAGTCATTGCTTACCGAAAACTCCCAGAACCCTACACTTATAATTTTTCCACTTATTTAGGAATGATTCTAAGCGGTAGCGGCGAACAAGCACTGGATTTAAAAAACCAGATAGAAGCCTTGGCTGTGCCAGCTAACTTTTCTAATTATGAGGCATACGCTTTTATTTTACCTGATGAGTTTGGTGATTTAGCGCCGATGCTGGATATTAAGCGCCATGAATTATTTGGTCCAAAATTATCTTTGCGCGCTTTTACTTTCGGCGAAGCCAGACACGCGAAATTCGTCGTGCGCGATCCGAAAGAGTTGGTCATTAGTTTTGGGGAGAATAAATTTTTTGGAGAAAAAGATAGCCGCTGGGAAATTAATCTGCCGAAAAATGCGGCTTATGGCCTGATGATGGCCTTAACTTATTACCTGGTAGGTCAAATTCAAAATAGCAAACCTGATTATTTTCGAACCAATATTGAACGTTTTTGTGCAGATGACGGACCTAAGGCTTACGGCAGCAGCAAACCTTTTGATGTTATTGTGCCTGGTAATTAAAAAACAAAAAGCTCCGCCGTCGGCGGAGCTTTTTTTTTATTTATTTTAAAACCTTACCCGTCATTTGTGGCGGCTGTTTAATTCCTAAGATGTCTAAAATTGTTGGGGCAACATCAGCTAAAGAACCAATAATCGGGCGCTTATCTAGAGGCTGGGTGTTGAGACGTGCTAATTGAGAGGCGGTGTTTACTCTAATAAAAGGTACTGGATTTAAAGAATGTTCTTTCACCATACCTCCATGTTTAGCATCATACATATAGTCGGCATTGCCATGATCGGACACAACTAAAACTGTTCCGCCGAGCGCCAGAGTATTTTTAACGATGCGTTTCAGACCGCGATCCGCCGCTTGCACAGCTTTCACAGCTGCTGGCACACTGCCTGTATGCCCAACCATGTCGGCGTTAGCAAAGTTCACCAAAATAAAATCGTATTTTTTAGTTTTTAAAGCTTTCACTACCCCGTCGGCCACTTGATAAGCGGACATGCTGGGCTTTTGAGCGTAAGAAGTAACCCGAGGAGAAGGAACAAGCAGACGATCTTCCAGGGAGAATGGGGTTTCTATGCCTCCATTAAAAAAGTAGGTAACATGAGCGTACTTCTCTGTTTCCGCAATGCGCAATTGCCTTTTTTTATTCTTGGCCAGAATCTCTCCTAAACAGTTTTTAGGAGCGACGGAAGGAAAAGCGACTTTAAGTGGCAACTTTTTATCATAATTAGTAAAACTGATAAAATCCAAGTCTTTAAAACGTTGCGGCTTAAATTCTTGCGGTTTTAAAGTTTTATCAACGAAGGCTCGGCTGAGTTCGCGCGCCCTATCAGCGCGATAATTGAAAAAAATAACAGCATCACCATCTTTAACCTTAGCGCCGCCGCGAATAACCGCCGGTTTTAATTCTTCATCATAAACCTTCGCTTGATAGCTAGCGTTCACTGCCTCTACGGCAGAATTAAACTGCGGACCATCACCTCTAACAATAGCTTCATAGGCAGGGGCAATCCGTTCCCAGTGATTATCACGATCCATCGCGTAAAAGCGTCCAGCAACAGTCGCAATCTGGCCGATTTTTAATTGTTCAATCTTTTGCTCAACTGCTTTAACAAATTTCAAGCCGCTGTTATAAGGAGTATCGCGACCATCTAAAAATAAATGCAGATACACTTTCTTTACCTTTAAGCGCCGGGCCGATTCTAATAAAGCAAACAAGTGGTCTAAGGAAGAATGGACACGGCCATCGGAAGCCAAACCCATTACATGCCAAGCGCCTCCGCTCACCTTAACTTTTTTGGCGGCCGTTAGCAGTTTCGGATTCTTAAAAAAGTCACCTTGAGAAATCGCTTGATCAATACGGAGTAAATCCTGGTAGACCACTCGTCCTGCGCCTAAATTTAAATGACCAACTTCACTATTACCAAAAACTCCAGCCGGTAGGCCAACGGCTTCTTCTGAAGCTTTCAAACGGAAGCTGGGATATTGGGAAATAAGCTCATCAAAGAAAAGAGGGGTGGCCTGAGCAATAGCATTATAAGGGCTCGGTTTTGCTACTCCCCAACCATCTAAAACCACAAGCACTAAAGGAGCCGATTCTCTGTGACCTTTCATAAAAAATTTACTTAATATTTAATATAATTTGACGCCAAAAGCGCAAGAATGATAGTATTAACCAGTAATTATTAAACCATATAAAATCGTTTTCTGCAAAATTGAAAAGTCTAGGAATCAGTGTTCTGGTAGTGCTAGTTAAACTCCTGATTGCCCTTAAAAGATTGATTCACGGGCTGCTGCTGATTATCTTCAAGCCCTTCTTCGGTCTACTTAAATTCCTTTTTACTAAACCCCTGATTCATCTTTACCATATTTTATTCCGAACTCGTAAGAGTTTGGGTAGTGGGAGCGTTTGGCAAGCCTTAATCAAAACGCGCTCGCTTCATATCACGGTTTTGATTTTAACCCTGATGGTGGTTATTGGGAATTTAAGTAGCCTGCATAAAGATAATAATGATTTGGTTCCAAAAACCAAGGAGACAATTATTGCAACCCTGACCCAGGATGAATTTAGCATGTTAACCGATGATAATGTTTTGACTGAAAGTTTTGGCCACGCTGGTTATGATATGCCCGCCAGCGAAAATTTAGGGGAAGGTTTAGTGGGACAAACTCCGATTGGACAAGTAATTAATGCTTTAGGGCAGGAGTTACATGACGGTTTAGCTCTAGTCATTCGTAATCCGCTTAATCAAAAAGAAGAGGGTGATAATACTGACGATGAATACATTCCTGCTGACAGAGAAGGTATTATTGCTTACACTGTCCGCCCTGGCGATACCATTTCTTCTATTGCTAATCGTTTTCAGGTTAGCATAAACACTATTTTATGGGCGAACAACTTAACCGCTTACAGCGTCATTCGTCCTGGTAACCAACTTAATATTCTACCCGTTTCTGGTACGGTTCATATTGTAAAAAAAGGAGAAACGATTGGGCGTATTGCTACTCGTTATGGTGTGGAAGAGGATAGCATCTTAAAATATAATACCTTAGCGGGCAGTATTCAGGTGGGGCAAGAATTAATTATCCCCGGTGGTCGCAAAATTACAGAAGCGGTGGCCGCAGCGCCGACACCGTCACGGCCAGCCGTAAGTGTGGGCTCAGTAATTGAAAAATTAGTTAATCCGACTAAAGCGCCAGAGTCCTCAACAAAAATGTTGTGGCCAACCGTTGGACACCGCATTACCCAATACTATTCCTGGCGCCATACGGGCTTAGATATTGCCAACAAAACCGGTACGCCGCTTTACGCTGCGGAAGCCGGAACCGTGGAAGTGTCTGGCTGGAATAATGGCTATGGTTATAATGTTGTTATTAATCATGGCGGAGGGGTAAAAACTAGATACGCTCACGCTTCTAAGTTATATGTGAAGATTGGTGACAAGGTTGATCGTGGAGAACAAATTGCTGCAATGGGCTCCACTGGCCGATCCACTGGTCCGCATATTCACTTTGAAGTCGTAGTCAGCGGTGTCAGGCAAAATCCGCTTAACTATATTCGTTAATTATGATTACACAAATTATTGTCGGTGTTCTTCTCGCTGCTGCTGGAGGATTCATGGTTGCTAAAACAGAATGGTTTTTACAAAACTTTGGCCGTCTGTCTTGGTTTGAAGAAAAGTTGGGGTCTGATGGAGGCTCCCGCCTAGGCTGGAAGTTATTAGGCTTAATCCTGGCCTTTATTGGAATTATTATGATGACCGGTAGTGGTGACTCTTTCTTTGCTTGGGTTTTATCCCCTCTGATTAATTTAGGCGGTAAATAGCTTCAATCCCCTTGACCGAAGACCAGACTGCTATTAGAATAGAGTGGAAATAAGTTAGGGCCTTTAGCTCAGTTGGTAGAGCACCTGCTTTGCAAGCAGGGGGTCAAGGGTTCGAGTCCCTTAAGGTCCACAAAAACTACTCATAACTCCAAGGATATGAAAATTACGCTATGCGGAAGTATTGCCTTCTATAAAGAAATGGAATTGGCTAGAGATGAGTTATTAAAATTGGGGCATGAAGTAAAAATACCGGAACTAGGACTGGAGGCTCCAGAAGAATTTGGTGGCGGTAAAAAAGTTTATTTTGGTCAGTATATTGAGGATCATGGTGGAATTGACACTTTTCCGGCAGAGCACGAAATCTGGGATCTCAAAGAAAGCGCCATCAATGATCATTATAAAAAAATCGATTGGTGCGATAGTATTCTGGTTGTTAATTGCGATAAAAGAGGAATTAGCGGATATATCGGTGGTAACACTCTCATTGAGATTGGTGTAGCTTTCTACCAAAAAAAGAAAATTTATATCCTTAACCCTGTCTCTTCTGAACTGTCTTACAAGCAAGAGATTATGGGTATGAAACCAATTATAATAAATGGCGATTTATCCTTGATAAAATAACACCACTCCCCTCCGTCAGGAGGGGTTTTTGTTTTTCTTTACATTTTCCATTTGAGTGTTAGGATGGGGGTAGCTCATTAAAAATCCTTAAAATTATGAAAGAAAATAAGTACTACCATGTCGGAGCGCCTGCAATTACTGGCGAAACTCCAGAACTTCCCCCCTGCGCGGTAATTTTGCTAAATCATGAACCAGTATCACCTAAGAATGACTCATTAACAAAGCGCCCCTCTAAAAAAATCAGACGGCCGAATAACCGCCAGCCTTAAAACTAGGAAAAACCTTAAAACTCTCCAAAAGAGAGTTTTTTGTTGGCCTGTGCTAAAATAGAGCTATGTCAAAAACAAACTCTTCAAAATTACTAATTATCGATGGACACGCTTTAATCCACCGAAGTTTTCATGCTCTCCCGACCACTCTGACAACTAAGGATGGGGTGGTGGTTAATGCAGTCTACGGCTTCACCTCTTTTCTTCTAAAAGCCTGTTTAGAGTTTCAACCGGAATACTTAGTCCTCACTTTAGATAGCGCTGGTCCAACTTTTCGCCATGAAGAATACGAAGATTATAAAGGTACCCGCCCGGAAGCACCGGATGAACTCTATCCGCAAGTCCCTTTAGTAAAAGAAGTGGCGGAAGCCTTAGATATTCCTATTTTTGAAAAAAGCGGTTTTGAGGCGGATGATTTAATCGGCACCATCACTGCCCGAGCGGAAACAGAAACCGACTGGCAGAGTTATATTGTTACGGGCGATATGGATAGTTTGCAACTAGTGACACCTAAAACCTTGGTATACGCAATGAGTCGCGGACTTAATGACAGTGTGACTTATGATGCTCAAGCGGTGTACACCCGTTATGGCTTGCGCCCCGACCAGATTATTGATTATAAGGCTTTGCGCGGCGATCCTAGTGATAATATTCCCGGAGTTAAGGGGGTGGGTGAAAAAACCGCGACCGAGCTTTTACAAACTTTTGATAATTTAGATGGCGTCTATCAAGCCGCTAAAAAAAATGATGAGCGAATCAAGCAGAAGAAAAGCAGGCGTATTTAAGCCAAGATTTGGCCACAATTCGCCGCGATGTGCCTTTAAAAATTAATTGGGAAAGTTTGCGCCTTGATACTTTTGATTTAAATAAAGCCACAGAGTTGTTTACCGCTTTTGAGTTTCGCTCTCTCCTTGGAAAACTGCGGCAATTAAAATCAGGCATTATTGAGACAGAAAAAGACACCCCCGCAAAACAAATTTCTGTTCCCAAACAAAGTGACAAACTAGCGCGCAATGAGACGGAAAAAAAATACCAGCTAGTTAGCACTGACAAAGAATTTTCTTCATTTTTAAAAAAATTAAAAGAGGTAAAAGAGTTTGCTGTAGATTGTGAAACCACAAGCTTAGATCCGCTGACAGCGGAGTTGGTGGGGCTATCTTTTGCTTGGAAAAAACACGAAGCTTTTTACGTGGATCTTTCTCAAGGAAAAGGAGCGAAACACGCGGACTTATTCAGCTACCAAAAATCAGACAGCCCGCACCATTCCTATCTAGAGCAACTACACCCTATTTTAGAAAATGAGAATATCAAAAAAGTAGCTCATAACGCTAAGTTTGATTGGCGCGTTTTGCGCAACCAAGGCATATCTTTACGGGGTTTAGATTTTGATACGATGCTGGCTGACTATTTATTAGAACCGGACAGCCGACAACATGGTTTAGACGCACTAGCATTTCGGGAGTTGGGTTGGGAAAAAATCCCAATCAATGATTTAATCGGTACTGGCGCTGCAAAAATTTCTTTTGCTCAGGTTGATCCTCTTAAAGCGGCTCAGTATGCCGGTGAGGATGCTGATTGTACTTACGCTTTGTCACAAAAATTGAGAAAGAAACTACAAGCAGAACATCTAACTAAACTTTTAAACGAAATTGAACTACCGCTGTCTGTTGTGCTGGCAAAAATGGAAGAAACAGGTATTAAGCTAGAGCCGGCGCCTCTTAAAAAACTGGCTCGGTCTTTAAGTGCTCGCCTCAAAAAAATCAGTGAAGAAATTACTGTTTTAGCTGATGCCAATCTCAACCTAAATTCACCCAAACAACTGCAAGCGCTTCTTTTTGAAAAGTTAGGCATCAATCCGCAAGGAATTAAAAAAACTAAAACTGGCTATTCAACCGCTGATTCGGAATTACAAAAAATATTAGACGCACACCCGATTGTCCCTTTGATTCAGGAATATCGGGAGCTCAGCAAGTTGGAAAGCACTTATGTCAAAGCTTTGCCGAAATTAATTAACCCGAAAACAGGCAGAATCCACACGAGCTACAATCAAACTGTGGCCGCCACCGGACGCCTATCATCCACCGAACCGAATCTGCAAAATATTCCCACTCGCACAGAGGAAGGACGAAAAATTAGAGAAGCGTTTGTGGCCGCTCCCGGCTATCAGTTGTTAGGTTTGGATTATTCGCAAATCGAATTGCGCTTAACTGCCCATTTGTCCGGCGACCCAAAACTCATTAAAGCTTTTAAGAATCAAGAAGATATTCACCGCGCCACGGCGGCCGAAATTAACGAAGTTTCTTCGGACGAAGTGACTAAAAAAATGCGTTATGAAGCGAAAGCGATTAACTTCGGCATCCTGTACGGACAGGGTCCTCACGGTTTAGCTCAGAACGCCAAGATTCCTTATCAAAGGGCGCGCGAATTTATCGCTCAGTATTTCTCCGTCTATCCAAAAGTTAAAAAAATGATGGACCAATCTATTGAGGATGCTCGCACCAAGGGTTACACCACTACGATGCTAGGACGCAAGCGCTACTTACCAGAAATAGACTCTCCTAGTCCGGTAGCCAGACGCGCTGCTGAGCGCATGGCCATCAACACTCCGATTCAAGGAACAGCCGCTGACCTGATTAAAATTGCCATGATTGATATTGATCAAACGATTGAGGGGCATGAAGACGAGCTGCGCCTTTTATTACAAATTCATGATGAATTGATTTTTGAAATCAGAGAGGATAAGGTTGCTTATTGGTTGCCGAAATTAAAAGAGTTGATGGAAAAGGCTATGACCCTGAAAGTACCGATTCTAGTAGAATCATCTTTAGGTAAAACCTGGGGAGATTTAAAGTAATATGAAGCTGTCATCTTTGACTAACAAAAAAATTGCTTTCATTGGCTACGGTTTGGAAAATCAAGCTTTGCTGAGGTGGCTAAAAAAACAAAAGCTCAAAGCGACCTACGCTGTTTTTGATGCGAAAGAGAAACCAGAGCGCTGGCCAAAAAATATTGCTTGGCAGAGTGGTCCTCATTATCTTAAAAACTTGTCTGAGTTTGATATAGCTTTCCGTTCTCCAGGCGCTCCTTTGTTTCTTCCTGAAATTAAGCGAGCTCAAAAAAAAGGAGTTTTGATTAGTAGCGCGATGAATTTTTTTATGGAGATGGCACCGACAAAAAATATCATCGGTGTAACCGGTAGCAAAGGTAAAGGGACGACCGCTAGTTTAATTACAGCTATTTTGAAAGCGGACCAGCGCCAAGTTTATTTAGGAGGCAATATCGGGGTTGCTCCATTTGCTTTTTTTGATCGCCTGACAGCACAATCGTGGGTGGTTTTGGAATTATCAAGTTTTCAACTGGAAGATTTTCAACGCAGTCCTCGTTATGCTGTTTTAACTAACCTATTTAAAGAACATTTAGAGCCGGCTGATCCGCTTAATCCTAATTACCATAAAAGTTTTAGTGGTTATGTTAAGGCGAAGTTGCAGATTGCTGTCCATTCCCAAAACCAATATTTTTTCGCGCCTGAAAAGTTGCGAACCCGCTTAGACAAATACAAAACTCCGGGTACAAAATATTATTTTAAGACTTGCGGCTACCCCAGCCTCTTAGCCGGAGAGTTTAATAAAGAAAACGTGGCGGCCGCTGTGCTGGTGGCTCGCCAGTTAAAAGTGAAAGAAGTTGTTATTAAAAAAGCCGTCGCTCATTTTAACGGCCTACCTCACCGCCTAGAATTAATTGCTCAAAAAAAAGGTGTGCGCTATTACGACAACAGCTTTTCCACCACTCCAGAAAGCACCATCGCTGATTTAGAATCTTTTCCAGGCGCAATTATTATGCTGGGTGGAGCTGACAAGGGAGCGGATTTCTCTTTATTAGCGAAAACCGTTCAACAGCAAGCACAGGCCGTGATTTTATTCCCGGGCGAAGCCTCACCTCGCCTGAGAAGATCTTTAATCAGCGCCGGCTTCCCTTTATCTAAAATTTATCCGGTCAACAGTATGGCGGCAGCGGTGGCCCAAGCACGTCGTTTGGCTAAAGCTGATGGAGTCGTATTATTATCTACTGCCTGCGCCAGTTTCGGCCTGTTTAAAAATTATAAAGAGCGCGGCGACTTATTCCAAAAATATGTCCGCGCACTTAAATAAAAAAATGATTGGCGTTTTTGATTCCGGTTTGGGCGGCTTATCAGTTCTGCGCGCTCTAAAAAAAGAACTCCCTAATTATTCCTATATTTATTTAGGTGATACCGCGCGCGTGCCTTATGGTAATCGCTCGGCTGAGACCATTTTGCGATACACGCAAGAAGCTGTGGAATTTTTGTTTAAACAAGGATGTGAATTAGTAGTTATTGCTTGTAACACCGCGTCTGCGCAAGCACTCCGGCGCTTACAGCAAGAGTGGCTGCCTCAGCATTATCCCGGCAAAAAAGTATTAGGTGTGATTCGTCCTTTAGCAGAAGCTGTGGCCGCTTCTAATTATAAAAAAGTTGGCTTGTTAGGCACCAGAGCGACCGTCAATTCGCAAGCATACCCTCAAGAGGTCGGAGCTTTAAATCCACAAATAACCGTGTACAGCCAAGAGGCGCCCCTCCTTGTCCCTTTAGTAGAAGAAGGGCGTCTAACCAACTTGGAAACGCGCTTAATTTTAGAATCATATCTTAAGCCTCTGAGAGAACAAAAGATTGAAGCGCTTATTTTAGCTTGTACTCATTACCCTTACCTGCAAGATTTAATTGAAGAAATATTAGGAAGTCAGATTATGGTCTATAATACTGGGGAATTAATTGCCGCCAGCCTGTCGGCTTACTTGCAGCGGCATCCGGAATTAAATTTACAAGAAGAGGCGAACCCCACTACTGTTTATTATGTCACTGATAATCCTCACTCCTTTCAAGCGGTAGCGGAAAAATTTTTAGGCTCCGCTATTCATACTCTTAGTCAAGTTAGTTTATGATTATTTTTTTATACGGCCCTGATTCTTTTAGAAGATATAAAAAGCTCCACGAATTAAAGGAGCGCTTTATTCAAGAAGTAGATAACAGTGGTCAAAGCGTAGTCGTCATTGACGGCCAAACAACATCTTTAAAAGAAATTGACGAGAAGGTGAGCACCGGCTCCTTGTTTGTGAAGCGGCGCTTAATTATTATTCGCGATTTATTAAATAATAAGAACCAGCAGCTTTTTGCCGAGCTACTGCGCTTAATGCCAAGTTGGGATAAGGGCGCCCCCGAAGAACAAAATGTGATTGTCTTTGATGAAGGAGAATTAAAAAATGTTAAGTTAAGCCAAGAGAAAAAGGCTTTGATTGCCCTCCTTAAAAAACAACCGTTCACCCAAGAATTCAAAAATTTAAGCGCCCTTAAATCCGCCGACTTTGCCTGCCAAGAAGCCGAACGTTTAGGCAGAAAAATGGATTTAAAGGCGGCTCAAGAGTTAGTCACGAGAACGCCTGATGATTTATGGCGCCTAAACTCTGAGCTCCATAAATTAGCCATGGGCTTAGCTCCTGGTGAGAATATTACCCTTGACTTGATTAAGGACCAGGTTAGTGATCGTTACGAACAGGATATTTTTGCTTTAACTGACGCCCTCTCAAAAAAGAAAACTGGTCAGGCGACAACCCTGCTGGAAGCGCAATTTTTAGCAGGTCTTAGCGAAGAATATATTTTAGCGATGTTTATTAGACAGTTTAAAATCATGCTTCAAGTCAAAGATGGTTTAAACAATAAAATGACACCATCTGCGCTCAGTTCGGAGCTAAAGCTCCACCCCTATGTAGTTAAAAAAGTCAGTGCTCAGGTGAATCACTTTTCTCTAGAAGCCCTACAAGATAAGTTAAACCACTTAATTGCTTTAGATTTTCGCAGCAAATCCGGCAAATTACACTTGAGCGGAGAATTAACTCTCTTTGTCCAATCGGTTTAAGAAATTTTTGCCAAAAATCGCCAAGATAAGTCTTATATTGGTTTAAAATTAAATAATTTTAACTATTGCGTTTTTTAAAGTTGTTTGATATATTCAAAAGAGCTTTTAGGGCTCCTTTTGTTTTGGCTAAGATATCGGGCAATTAGCTCAGTTGGTTAGAGCGCAACACTGATAATGTTGAGGTCGGAGG
>CAYLPC010000009.1:0-16490 GCA_964385475.1 uncultured Gammaproteobacteria bacterium
ATTGGCGAACCAGGAACGGGAAAAACTGCAATTGTAGAAGGTTTAGCGCAGCGCATTGTTTCTGGGGATGTTCCGGAAAATCTTAAAAATAAAGAAGTCGTCGCTCTAGATTTAGGAGCCTTAGTCGCCGGCGCAAAATTCCGCGGCGAGTTTGAAGATCGCTTAAAAGCGGTTATCAAAGAGGTAACTTCGCAAAATAATATTATTTTATTTATTGATGAACTGCACACCCTGATTGGGGCCGGAGCTTCTGAAGGGTCTATGGACGCATCTAATATGTTGAAGCCAGCCTTAGCCCGAGGAGAATTAAGAGCGGTGGGCGCGACTACAACTAAAGAGTATCAAAGATATATTGAGCGTGACGCTGCTTTAGAGCGACGCTTCCAACCAATTATCGTAAATGAGCCCAGCGTGGCCGACACTATTGATATGCTGCGCGGCCTCAAGGAAAAATACGAGGTTCATCATGGGGTAAGAATCACTGATGATGCTTTAATTGCCGCCGCCAAACTATCCAACCGTTATATCAGCGATCGCTTTTTACCTGATAAAGCCGTGGATTTAATTGACGAAGCCACCTCTTCCCTGCGCATGGAAATTGATTCTATGCCGGAGGAATTGGATGAACTACAGCGCAAGATTAAACAATTAGAAATCAACCGAGCCGCCGTCATGACGGAAGGGGCGCATGCTCGCAAACGCGCTAAACTGAAAGCTTTAAACCAAGAACTAGCCGAACTCCAAGAAAAATCAAAGCAATTAGAATTGCATTGGGGCAATGAAAAACAAATCATCTCTGATATTCGCAGCACTAAAAAAGAAATGGAAGAACTGAAAACAAAAGCGGAGATTATCCAGCGGCAAGGAGCTGATTTAACAGAAGTAGCCAAGATTAAATATGGTTCGGTTCCAGAATTAGAAAATAAAGTGAAGACTCTTCAGGAAGAACTGACTAAAATTCAAAAGAAGGGTCAAAGAATTCTCAAAGAAGAAGTTGATGAAGAAGATATTGCTAAAGTGGTGGCTCGCTGGACCGGTATTCCGGCCCAAAGAATGTTGGATGATGAAGCGAAAAAGCTTGGTGAAGCCGAAAAAGTTTTAGGTGAAGAAATTGTCGGCCAAGACGAAGCTATTAAAGCAATCTCTAATGCTTTGCGCCGCTCTCGTTCGGGTATCAATGAAGAAAAAAAACCAATCGGTTCCTTCTTGTTTGTTGGTCCGACTGGTGTCGGTAAAACTGAATTAGTCAAAGCCATCGCCCGCTTTATCTTTAATGATGAAAACTCACTCGTGCGGATTGATATGAGTGAGTACATGGAAAAACACTCTGTAGCCAAACTAATCGGTGCTCCTCCCGGATATATCGGTCACGATGACGGCGGACAGTTAACGGATAAAGTGAGACGCAAGCCTTACTCCGTCGTTCTCTTTGATGAAATTGAAAAGGCTCACCCAGATACCTTTAATATGCTGCTCCAGATTTTAGATGACGGCCGTCTAACTGATTCTAAAGGACGGGTAGTTAACTTTAAAAATACCATCATCATCATGACCTCCAACTTGGGGAATGATGTCATCAAGCAGTACACGATTGGTTTTAACGCCCAAGAATCACTAGCTAATAACCATGACTGGCGCCAAGATGAAATGAGAGAAAAGGTGGACAAGATTCTGCGGGAACACTTCAAGTTGGAATTTCTCAACCGCATCGATGAGACCGTTCTTTTCCGCAGTCTTTCTAAAGAAGCTTTAGAAAAAATTGTGGATTTAGAACTAGCAAAAGTATCTAAGCGTCTTAATACTAATAAGAATATCCAACTTCGTCTTAATGTGGCAGCCAAGAAACTGCTAGCCGAAAAAGGTTATGACCCTACTTATGGCGCCCGCCCACTAAAAAGAGCTATTCAAACAATGCTCTTAGATGAGCTGGCTCTAGAGATTATTGAAGGTAAGATTAAAGATGGTGATAAAGTTAAAGTCGGAGTTAATAAGCAAGATGAACTGGTCATTAATATGGCTTAAGCAGAAAAATGACCAAGAAAAAAAGAGGTCTCTTCTGAGATCTCTTTTTTTATTTTGCTTAACGAACAGCCAAGGCAATGGCCCAGTTTTCATTGATGCTGGGTGTAAAACCGAGACGATGTAATTTTGAAATGAAATAGAGTCGCCCTACCTGAGCACCGGAAGACGTGTGAAATAGCCGAGATTTGTGGCCTAAGATGCACGTGAGGTTTCGGGAACGATCTAAATATTCAGGGAAATTGATAGCCGTTGCTAACGCTTCTTCTAAGCTGAGTCGGCGCAGACCGCATAAGCGACCGAGATTAGAATACATTAGAAATGCCGCGACATCATTAAAGGTCCCCACTTTAAAAATAACAACCTGACAGGCAACTGCCTGATCAAAATCCATCTTTTCTAAAGCAGGAAAACGGAATTTATTAATGTTGGTAAAATGTTCTGGAATTCCCCAACCAGCCTCCTGATTAATCTTGACTGACATAATTTCGCCTGTTTCTACAAGATAAGCATCAGTGCTGAGCGTGGCGATGGCATGTTTTACGGCCGCCTTAATGCGGAATAAATCGACCACAACATTAATAATAAACATGGCCACTAAGACCACGATTGCCCAAAAAATAACAGCTAACATAAATACCTCCTTTTTATTGAATTGTTAAAGTAATAGTTTATTTGATGGCCAAAAACTAACACGAGAAATAAGTTTTGTCAATCTAAAATGGCGCCCTGAAGGTTTTATGCTATAATAAATAAGCTCAATAATCAATCAAGTTTTAAATATGAACCATCGTATCCTTAGTTTTTTCTTATTTTTCTCCCTCCTTTTTGCTGCCGTGCCTGTCTCAGCTAATGATGACGCTTTTAACCCGGCTCGCATTCTGGAAGACGCGGACATGTTAGACACTCGTAGTATGAGTTTAGCGGAAATCCAATCCTTCCTAGAAAGCAAGAATAGTTTCTTGGCCTCCTTCCAAACCACCAATGCTTACGGCACGCCCAATAAATCAGCAGCGGAGATTATCTATGACGCGGCTAACAATAACTATGACTGTAAGGACGCCTCTCTCAGCAACACTCCAACGGAAGAAGAAAGACGTAGCAAGTGCCGTTTAATTACGACTATCAGCCCTAAAGTTATTCTGGCTACCATTCAAAAAGAATCCAGCTTAATAGAAGCAACTTCTTATAATGCCCGAGTGGACGGCTGGGCTCTTGGTTATGGCTGCCCTGACGGCGGATCTTGTAATCCTTACTACAAAGGTTTAGGGAAACAAATCAACAGCGCCGCTCTGCAGTTCCTGGCTTATATGAATGAACCGAATCGCTACCCCTACCGCGCCGGACAAACTTACACCTTCAGCAATCCTTACGGAACCATCTCTCAGGAATCAATGGTCGTCACCGTAGAGAATCAAGCCACCGCTTCGCTCTACAATTACACGCCTCATGTTTACAATGGTAATTTTAATTTTTACCGTCTCTTTAAAGCTTACTTCCCTCCTGGAATCCGCAACTACCCCAACGGCTCATTGCTGCAAGTTAGCGGCCAGCCTGGAGTTTGGCTCATTGATAGCGGTGTGAAACGTCCGTTCACTAACTACGCCGCTCTAGTTTCCCGCTTTGATCCTAAAAAAATCATCGTGGTCAGCCCAGCCGCTTTAACGCCCTACACCCAAGGAGAACCGATTCGTTTTGCTAATTATTCTTTAGTTCAAGTGGGTACTGGCGGTATTTATTTATTGGTTGATAACGAGAAAAGACCGATTGATTCTCTGGCCACCTTCCGCACCATCGGCTTTAACCAGGAAGAAATTATTAAAGCCAGTGAAGCCGACTTAGCCTCTTATAATGTTGGCCGGACAATTACAGCCGCATCCGTTTACCCAACTGGCCGGCTCGTCCAGAACCCGACAAATGGCGGCGTCTACTTTGTGGAGAGTGGTTATAAGTATCCCATTCCGGATAAAATATTTTTAGAAACAAAATTCAAAGGCCGCGTCATTAAGCGAGGAACCGTAGCGGAGTTAGATAAATACACCACCGGACCGGCAGTTAGTTTTGGTGATGGCGAACTACTAAAGTCTTCAGCTGTTAATACAGTTTACTTAATTTCTGAAGGACGCAAACGCCCTTTCCTCTCTGGGGAAACTTTTGAAGCGTTGGGATATAAATTCAGCAATGTTATCACAGTATCTCCTCAATTCTTAGCTGGTTACCCGGTTGGTGAACCGGTCCTGCTTCAAACTGAGGCGTCTACTAATTAATATGCCTTTAGTCAGCGTTTCAATTTTGCCTCACTCCCCGATTCTAATTCCAGAAATTGGCAAAGCTAATCACGCCTTACTTCATCAAACTAGTGAAGCTTATATAAAAATCGCGGAGAAATTAAAAGACCTTGCTCCTGATACTATTATTATTGTCTCGCCTCACGGCTTAGTCCAAGATGATTATTTTACTGTGAACGCTTTTCCCGATCCTGTCAGTGATTTAAGCTCTTTCGGTTTTTTGGGTCAGCAAAAAAAATTTATCAGCGATTTGGCATTATTAGAAGAAATTAGAGAGGGCTTAGATTTACCAATTCAGGCCTTAAGCCAAGATAAAGCTGATTACGGAACAGCTATTCCACTAAAACTACTAGCCGAGGAAAATATTAACGCGCGCATACTCAGTTTATATTCTGCTAAAAACTTAAGCTTGGCAGAACATTTAGAATTTGGCCGTCAACTAGGATTAGTCCTCAAGCAATCCCCGAAAAAAATTGCTTTAATCGCCTCCGCTAATCTCTCTCATCGCCTAAAAAAAATATCACCGGCCGGTTATTCACCAAAAGGAGCGAAGTTTGACAGCAAGGTGATAGAGATTTTAAATGATGACACGGAAGTCGCGGAACGGCTTTTAGCAATTGATGGCCGTTTAGTAAGCGAAGCCAGTGAGTGTGGTCTCAAGCCGATTATGATGGCGCTGGGAACGCTACAGGGTTGCCACTTTGAAACAAATATTCTAAGCTATCAGGCTGATTTAGGCATCGGCTATTTGAGCGCCGACTTAGAGATAAAAAGTTATGATCAAACAGCAGGAGCCTGAGTCTTTGGCAGATATTTTTAAAGGCAAGGCCGCTACTCCTCACAAAAAGCCACCGGCTTACGATTGGCAAGAAAAAGCCTTGTGGGTTATTAAAGAATTAAGCATCCCAAATCATAAAAGAGCAGCGGTGTTTAAAGTCTGTCGAGATTTAGCGCCTCACATTATTGAACGCGCTGTCATTGATACTAAAGAATTAGTACCCAGTGGCGAACAGTGGCGTTATTTTTTCAAAATTATTAGTCAACCGAATGACCAAAAAAATAACTACGGGAAAAATTTTACCCGTCATTAAACATCCTAACCCTATACTCCGCAACATCTCCGAAGAGATTTCTTTGGCTGATTTAAAGAACCCGGAAATGCGTCAGCTAATAGATGATATGAAGCGCACTATGCTGGAACTAGACGGAGCCGGACTAGCGGCTCCTCAAGTAGGGCAGAATTTACGTCTGATAGTAGTTAATGATGAGAAGGCAAAACGGATTATTACTATGATTAATCCTTTAATTACTAAGAAGTCATGGGCGCGCGAAATTGATGAGGAGGGCTGCTTATCTGTGGTAGATGAAGAGGGGCAAAATATCTATGGCCCGGTTTCCCGCCACAAAAAAGTAAACGCTGTTTACTACGATGAACTTGGCCAGAAACAAAAAATCCAAGCGAATCCGCACATCGCCCGCATCATTCAACATGAAACTGACCACCTAGATGGTATTCTCTTTATTGATCGCCTAGAAAAAACCGACTAGACAGTCGGTTTTTTAGAGCGTTTTCTTTTTTTCTTAATCAGGTAATAGGCCAACCAGACAAGTGCTAAACCAAGGATTACCCATTGAAGCTCACTGTAATACTTTTGTAATAAGTCTTGATTGGCTCCGAGAAAATATCCTAAATAGGCAAGAATCACTACCCAGATACCGGCACCAAGTGTGGTATAAAGCATAAAGCTACCTAGAGGCATTTTAGCAAAACCGGCTGGCAAGGAAATTAACTGACGTACTACAGGAATCAAGCGCCCAATAAAAGTAGACTTAGCGCCATTCTTTTTGAAAAATTCTTCTGAGCGCGCTACTTTTTCTGGCGTAATTCCTAACCACCGCAAAACTTTATGATCAGCTAAACGATAAATTAGAGGACGTCCTAACCACCGGGCCAAAAAATAATTAATTAAGGCTCCTAAAAGACTGCCGACAATACCGGCCACTATGACTAAATATAAATTATAGTGTCCACTGTGAGCGAGCCAGGCCGCGGGCGGAATAATAACTTCCGAGGGAAACGGAATAAAAGAGCTTTCAATTGTCATTAAAATGGCAATTCCCCAATACCCTAAACCCTGAGTTACGCCCAGCCCCCAAGCCACTAAAGATTCCAACATATAAATAGCTTAAATAATCGTTAATGGTTATAATAATAACATGAGCCCATCAAAAATAAAAATCATCTTTGCCGGCACCCCCGAGTTTGCCGTTCCCAGCCTAGAAGCCTTAACCCGCGACCATCGTTTTGAGGTTTTAGGTGTAATTACACAGCCTGACCGGCCGGCCGGACGAGGTCAAAAACTACTGAAAAGCGCCGTTGCTCAGACAGCGCTCAGTTTAAATTTACCGCTGTGGCAACCGATTAAAATTAAAGAGATAGAAGCGGATATTAAAAAGATGGAAGCTGATTTCTTAGTGGTGGTGGCCTACGGCCAGATTCTGCCGCTCTCAATTTTAACCAGTGCTCACCACGGCTCAGTTAATGTCCATGGGTCTTTACTGCCGCGCTATCGTGGCGCCGCTTGTCTTGCCGCCCCTATTCTTAACGGAGACACTCAAAGCGGAGTTACGATTATGTTGATGGATCAAGGATTAGATACGGGTCCGATTTTAAGACAGGCTCTGATTAATCTAGACGAGCAGGAGACAACGCAAACTCTCCATGATAAGTTGGGGGCCTTAGGAGCAGAAATCCTAGGCGACACTTTAGTTGATTTATATGAAGGTAAGATTACCCCTCAAGAACAAGACTCGGCTCAATCATCATATATTTCTACTTTAAAAAAAGATGATGGTCTTATTGATTGGTCGCAGCCAGCTAGCAAGATCGAACGCCAAATAAGAGCCTACTTCCCTTGGCCAGGGGCATTCACTAAGTGGCAAAATAAATTATTAAAAATCAGGAAGGCGGAGGCCTTAAGAGACAAAAAGGGGCAAGCAGGGACAGTGTTTTCTTGGGAAAAAGGCTTAGGTGTCACTTGTGGACAAGACAGTTTAAATATACTAGAATTACAGCTTGAAGGAGGAAAACCGATGACTGCTCAGGATTTTTTATCCGGCCATCCTCAAATTATCGGTGATATTTTAGGTAAAAAATAAAATAAAAGGTCCCTTCGTCTATCGGTTAGGACGCCAGGTTCTCATCCTGGTAAGAGGGGTTCGATTCCCCTAGGGACTACTAATTAAAAAGTGCTCAGCGTTAGCTGGGCATTTTTTAATTAGACGGCGTTAGCCGAGGGGAATCGAACTAGTCGGAAGCGAGACGCGAGTTATTTCGGAAGAAATAACGAGTGAGCGAGCGTCGGCGAGTCCGAGCTGGCGCAGGACTCGGCGCCGACTCCGGACAAGCGAGCTTTTTGCATTACGGCAAAAAGCGAGAGCGGAATTCCCCTAGGGACTACAAAAAAAACGAAGATTTTATTTCTTCGTTTTTGTTTTATAAGCAGCATAAGCAACAGCCAGTAAGGTTAATAACCAAGGGGCATCGCCTACCGGAACGGCATCGTCATCGCCGCAACCATCGTGGCCGTGTCCATGGCCGTGGCCGTGATGATGATGACCATGACCATGACCGCCTCCGTGACCGCAACCAGCGCCATTACCATGGCCATAATTATTGCCACCGGAATTGCCACCACCGCAACCGCCGCCATAATTACCATAACCGCCGCCGGAGCTGCAATTACACATACCAGAGTTCTTTTTCTTTTTAAACCAATTATTCTGCTGTGAATTAATTGTGGTTGATTTAGGAGAATTAACTGCCCGACCGAGGCGATGCAGTTCTCTTCCTTTTAAAGACCCATCAGGGTAGTCGCTCAAAGTGTACATCTGTTCTACCTCCGCCTGGGGTATATTCTCATACATCTGCCTAATATTAGCTTGTGGCAGATCCTTAAAAGGCATATCCGTAGATAATGCCTGTCCTTTGCTTGCTAAAACAAGCAAAATGAGCCCTCCGAAGAGGACAAGTTTTTGCAGTGTCATTTTTTGTTGTTAATGTTCTAGGGGAAAAACTATCATAATTTAATGATTTTGTCTATAGCTAACTATGTCGCCCCTAGGAACCTGATAATCATACAAAAATACTCCTTTTTCATCCTGATAATCTGTCAGGACAACATCAAAATGATATTCTGTTTTTCCATACCAAACCGTGCGTATTTTTTCAGGAACAACTTTAATGAGCTGGCCCGCTAAATTCTTTAAAGTATTTTCTTGATACTGAGACTCTAGTTGTGATGATAAAGATCGCAAACGAACTGCGCGTTCTTTTTTTTCTACGGGATTAACTCTACCTGTTAATTTATAAGCGGCAGTTTTTTCATGAGCGGAAAACGGAAAAACATGAATTTTACTAAATTGCAGCTCCGCAGCAAACTTATAAGTGGTTTCAAAATCAGCCGCCGTTTCTCCAGGAAAGCCAACAATAATATCAGTGGAGATGGCTACTAGTGGCATAGCCTCACGCAAGCGAAGCACCCGTTCTCGAAAATATGCAGTATTATAGGGGCGATTCATCGCTTTTAAAATCTTATCGCTGCCGGATTGCAGAGAGATGTGTAAGTGTTGGCAGATTTGGGAATTATTTTTCATGAGTGCAATTAAAGCATCATCAACTTCATTAATTTCAATAGAGCTCAAACGCAAACGTCCTAAACCTGGTAAAGCTAGCAACGACTGTAGTAATGACACTAAGGAAATATGACCACCTAGATCTTCCCCGTAGCGACCTAGATGAATACCGGAGAGCACAATCTCGCCATAACCAGCGACAATCGCCTCTTTGACCTCCGCAACTAAATCGGCTTGCGGGCGCGAGGTGATACGCCCCCGAGCATAAGGAATCAAACAATAAGTACAAAATTGATTGCAACCATCACCTACCTTTAAAAAATAGCGGGATTTATCAGACGGCACCAGTAGACCGCTCTCTGATACGGGTACGGGCGCTAATTGAGGAAAAACTTCCACTAGCTTTTTTATCAGACCCGGGTTGTCGCCAACCCCCCAAAAAATAACGCCTGCTTCTTCTTCGATATCTTGATCGGTTTGCGGCCAACAACCCATAATCAAAAACTGGGCTTGAGGGTAGCGATTTTTTAATTTATGAAACACTTGCCTGTCCTTGGTGATGGCTTTCTTAGTAACCGCACAAGTATTAATAATAACTAAATCGGGATTGGTTTTAGACAACTTAAACCCACGATTTAACAATTCTTTCGCTAATAAGGCGGTATCGTATTGATTAACCTTGCAGCCCAAGGCAAAACTTAAAAAATAAAGCTGTGACATATTTTTACAGTATAAGAAGGGAAATAACCCTTGTCAAAGGAATGTTTTATTGCTAGTATCAACTAGTATCAATTTTACTGCGCCTATAGCTCAGCCGGTAGAGCAGCTCCCTTTTAAGGAGAAGGTCACAGGTTCGAATCCTGTTGGGCGCACCTTTTAATTTATTTTTCAAGCCGACTTAGCTCAGCTGGTAGAGCAGCTGTCTTGTAAACAGCAGGTCGTCGGTTCGAGCCCGACAGTCGGCTCCGGAACAAAAACCGCTTTTAGCGGTTTTTTTGATAAATAGGGGATAAATTGTTAATAGCCAGCCTTGAATTGCTGACACTTTTCGCCTAAAATGTAGGAACTATGAGCACAGCCAAAGACAACCAATTATTAGAAAGAGTCCCTCCACACAGCTTAGAAGCGGAGGAATCTTTATTAGGCTGCTTATTAATCGATAAGGACGCCATTATTAAAGTGGCAGACAACATCTTGCCTCAAGATTTTTATAAAGATGCCCATAAGATTATCTTTGAAACAATTAAAGAGCTCTATGGCAACCAGGAGTCGATTGATATTATTACCGTCTCTAATCGTCTTGAAGAAAAAAAACAGCTAGTAGGTATTGGGGGGCGTTCTACGCTCGCGCGCTTATCCAATGCGGTGGCAACTTCGGCGAATGTTTCTAATTACGCCGGCATTATTCAACGCAAGGCGACGTTACGCCGCCTCCAGCAAGCTTCAGCAGAAATCATGACTTTAAGTTATGATGAAGAGCGGGATATTGATGATGTGCTAGATGAAACGGAAAAAAAGATTTTTGCGGTCAGCCGTAAATATTTAAAAAATGCCTTTTTGCCGATTGATAGTTTGTTGAGCGAAGCTTTTGAAAGAATTGACGATTTGCATAAACGATCAGGCACTGGCTTACGCGGTCTGGCAACTGGTTTTCCCGACTTAGACAATTTGTTAGCTGGTTTGCAGAAATCTGATTTAATTATTTTAGCGGCGCGCCCTTCCGTGGGTAAAACTTCTTTAGCTTTAGACATCGCTCGCCAAGCCGCTATTAAAAATAAAGTGGGGGTCGGTATCTTCTCTTTAGAAATGAGTAAAGAACAATTAGTGGATCGTATGTTGTGCGCTCAAGCTGGAGTGAACCTTTGGAAAATGCGTACTGGTAACTTGAGTGATAGCGGTGAGGATAATGATTTTGAAAAAATTGCGGATGCGATGGGTAAACTGGCAGAAGCTCAAGTTTATATTGATGATTCTGGTTCCCTTTCTATTATGGAAATTCGCGCTAAATGCCGCCGCCTGCAAATGGAAAAAGGCTTAGGTTTAATTGTCATTGACTACTTACAGTTAATGGAAGGTAAAGGCAATTATGGCGACAATCGTGTTCAAGAAATTGCCGAAATTAGCCGCGGTTTAAAATCAATTGCCCGCGAACTTAATATTCCTGTACTAGCGCTAGCCCAGCTGTCTCGGGCTGTGGAAGCCTTAAGCCCGGCGATTCCGAAATTGTCTCACTTGCGTGATTCGGGATCCATTGAACAAGACGCTGATATTGTGATGTTTATTTACCGCAAAGCCGCTGACCGTAACTATAACCCAGCCGACCTACCAACTGATGAGCGATATCGCGCCGAGGTGCATATCGCGAAACATCGCAATGGCCCGGTCGGTAAAATTGATCTTTATTTTGATGAGAATACTGCCAGCTTCCATACTTTATCAAAACCAAGTACTAATCAACCTGAATTTTAAATAAAAAAAACTATGTTCAACAAATTAAAACAATTTAAGGATTTACGCCAACAGGCTAAAACCATGCAGGATGTTTTGTCTCAAGAAACTGTCACCGAAGAAAAAGGCGGCGTTAAAGTCGTGATGAATGGCAATATGGAAATTACCGAGCTAAGTGTTACCGGTGATTTGTCTGTCAGCGAAGCGGCTAAAAATACTAAGTCGGTAGTCAATGACGCTATTAAGAAAGTACAGCGTCTCATGGCTAAAAAGATGCAAGAAATGGGTGGCTTTCCCGGCTTAGGTAACTAAACCAAAAATGCGTTTTCCCAAAGCGATTAAACGAGCGATTGAAGCCTTCTCCGCTTTGCCCAGCGTCGGCCCGAAAACAGCCGAGCGCTATGTTTTTCATTTACTCAACCAACACCCCGAGAAAACCGGAGAGTTGGTCCAAGCTTTAGCGGAACTGCGCGCCGGGGTGACGGTTTGCCGAGAATGTTTGGCTATCTCTGATAATAATCCTTGTGCGATTTGTGCCGACCCGCATCGCGACCAAAACACTTTATGTCTTGTTGAGAATACTCAGGATTTAAGCTCCTTGGAAGCTATTGGACAGTATCGCGGCCGCTACTTTGTCTTAGGCGGTTTAATCAACACTATTGAAAAGATTCAACCAGAAGATTTAAATATCAGAGCGCTCGTTAAATCTTTACGAGAACGACCGGTTAAAGAAATTATCCTGGCCTTGAATTTTACTTTAGAGGGCGAGACGACATCTCTTTATCTAAAAAAACTGCTGCAGGACTACCCCGCTCAGATTACAAGATTAGCTAAAGGTTTGCCGGCCGGTTCCGATCTGGAATACGCTGATGAAATGACACTAAAAAATGCTCTTCAATATCGCAGTGAGTTAAAATAAAAAAACCTAGAATTAACTTCTAGGTTTATTTTTTTGTTTACTTTTTTTACTTGCTGCCGTAGGTGTGTTTTCTATCACCCACAACCACCAAGATTAATCCTACCGCACAGATCAATATCGCAATGACCATATAGGTAGAGAACAAAAATAGGCTGGCAATTATTAGCGCTATGCCCAACAGTTTCATGAATACTCCCATTTTTTGTGTTTTTTATTGTTAAACAACTAATTATAGCAGAGGGTTATTATATCATTTTATTTATATTTTGTCAATATTAGAAGTTTTTACCATAAACTCCTTAACAAAAAAGAGGCTCAGCTGAGCCTCTTTTTAATAATTTTTTTGCTTAAGCAATCGCGGTAATTTTGACAGATGTTTGTAGTTGGCGATGACCCAAGGTTCTTTTATAACGGGTTTTATTCTTATATTTAACCACTGTTACTTTATCGTCCTTAGTTGTGCTTAACACTTCTCCGCTCACCTTTTCCCCTAAAGATGGGGTACCTAATTCCAAAGCTTCGCCTTCTTCATCGGAAACTAATAGAGTATCAAATTTCACAATTTTACCAGGCTCAACTTCTAATTTTTCAATTTTAATAACCTGCCCTTCTTGGACACGATACTGCTTGCCACCAGTTTTAATAATTGCAATTTTCATAAGATAATTAGAATAAAAACAGCCAGACAGTCCAGGGCGGTGCTGCTCTTGGCTAAATACTTCTAAATACTAGCAAATGTTTGAATTTTGTCAACTCTTAACAGTAATAAAAAAGTTGTTTTTTCTCAAAAAATAGACTATATTTAAGGTATCTAAATAAAAATTTATGCCAAAATTTATTATTCAGGGTGGATACAAGCTGTCTGGGGAAATCGCGGTTTCCGGCGCTAAGAACTCCGCTCTTAAAATAATCCCGGCGGCGATTCTCTCGTCTGAGCCGATTACTATCAAAAATCTGCCTATTATTGAAGATGTGGACCGATCTTTAGAACTTCTGGAATGTTTGGGGGCGAAGATTAAGCGCTCTGGACACCAGGCAGAAATTAATACAAGCGGCATCAAATCTTCTGAGCTCAATGCCTCAATGGCGGATAAATTCCGTGGTTCTATCATGTTTGTCGGGCCGCTGCTCGCCCGTTTCGGTGAAGCTAAGTTCCCTCACCCTGGAGGTTGTGTGATTGGTGCTGGTGAGCGCCCGATTGATTTATTCTTAGAGGGCTACAAAGCTTTTGGCGCAGAAATAGATGAAAGCTCTGGAGAGTTTTACCACATTAAAGCAAAAAAACTAAAGCCAGCGGATTATTTTTTTCCGCTTGTTAGTGTGACTGCCACGGAAAGCATGCTGATGACAGCCTCCATCATTCCCGGAAAGACAGTTTTAAAAAACTGCGCTATGGAGCCGGAAATTGAGGCCTTGGCAAATTATTTAAATAAACAAGGAGCAAAAATTATCGGCGCTGGTTCTCCTACTATTACTATCTATGGCGCCAAAAAGTTAAAGGCTGGTGTTTTTAAAGTGATCCCTGATCGTATTGAAACTGGATCTTTTGCAATTCTTGCCGCTGCCGCTAATTCAGAGATTACCATTACTCACTGCAACCCCGAACACATCATGACTCTCCTAATTGTCTTGCGTAAAATTGGAGCTGACTTTGAAGTTGGTCCCGATTGGATCAAGATGAAAAAAAGAGGACCGATTCTCGCTCATAATATTAAAACTCACGAATACCCTGGTTTTGCTACTGATTTACAATCACCTTTTGTCGTCTTAATGACTCAGGCGCGGGGCACTTCTTTAGTTCATGAAACTATTTATGACCGCCGCTTAATTTGGACGGATATGTTATCGCAGATGGGAGCTGATATTACTATGTGCGATCCGCATCGCGTGGTGATTAATGGTCCCAGCAGATTGAACGGTCGGCGCCTTATTTCTCCAGACTTGCGCGCCGGGATTGCTTTGGTAATTGCTGGTTTAATCGCTAAAGGGCGCACCGAGATTGATAATATTTATCAGATTGATCGTGGCTACGAAAAATTAGAAGAACGATTAGCAAAGATTGGCGCCCACATTAAAAGAGTGGAATAAATATGAACTACAAAACACGCCACCGGATGTTTATCACGGCTGTGGTGGCTTTCGTCGTCCTCACAACAACTCTGTCTCTTTACGCCACTGGCTATCGCCTGAATTGGCGCTCTCTAGGTAACTGGAACCAGCTATTAGTAAAAACTGGAGCTTTAATGTTAGAGAGTAATCCTAAGGGCGCTAAAATCAGCATTACCAGCGCCTCCGGCAATTACCACGAAGTTAATTTAAAGCCAGGGTCAGGCAGCCTCACTCCTCTGAGAATTAATAATTTAATGCCCGGAGAGTATTTACTCACGCTTAGTTTAGACGGCTATTGGCCTTACCAGAAAAAATTTACCATCTTCCCAGAACAAACAACCAATCTTGATCAAATTATTCTTTTTCGAAAAAGCTTGCCGATGAAGGTAATTTCAACGAGCGGGGCAAACTTTAATTACCGCGATGATGGTCACTATGTCGCTCTCTTGGATGATAATCTGATTCTTAATCTTTCCGAAGAACGCACGGTAGCAAAAATTACCCCCTCCACCGAAGTAACTTGGCCAGAAGCGACTCAACAAGCGGTGAACGGTGTCATGATTATTGATTTAGATAAGAGTTTAATTAATGATTACACCGCCTTAACTGGTCCGGCGGCTTCTGGATATTTAACAGGCGATAAATTATTTTATCTTCAAGATCAGAAACTAATAAGTTTTGATACTAAGACTAATCAAAGTTTAATTATCGCTAATGTCGGAACGGCGGCCGCATATCAAGTTCAAGGAAATACTTTAATCGTAGCCGCCAAAGGCGCTCAGGAAACAAAGGTGAGTTTTTTTGACACTAAATCAGCCGCCCTATTAAAAGAAACATCTTTATTGGCTGCTGATAATCTGCGTTTAGAAAAAATTGGTCCTTATGCTGTTTTAATTGATTATGACCATAAACTAAGTTATTTAATCAACCCTTCTGAAAACGGAGTGCAACATCTCCTGCGGGACACCAGCTTAGTGCGCTGGTTAGATACTAATCGGGTCGTCTATGCCGTAGGCTCTGAGATTAGAATTTATGATTTGGCCCAAGAAAAAGATTACTTAGTAACTAGGCTCAGTGAAGTTATTACTGATTTATCACCTGGCTTAAATTATCATTTAATTTACGCCACCAACTCGCAGCTCGGGGCAATTAATCTCAGGGATAATGATAAAGATATAACGGAACTATTTAGAGGCGATAAAATATCCCATCTTAAATTTGATAGCAATTCCGCCGACCTTTATTTCTTCACGGCGATTGGGTCAAACAGCGGTCTATACAAAATTAATTTGAAATAAAAAAACGAGCTTCGCATGAAGCTCGTTTTTTATTAGTCTAAGATAATTCTTTGAGTAAAGCCTTAAGCTGATGACTGACATCAGGGTTTTTTAAGCCCAATTTAATATTGGCTTTAATCAAACCGAACTTATCGCCTGTATCAAGCCACTCCCCTTCCAGCTTCACACCATAGAGTGGTTTACCTTGGGATAGTAAAATATCAAAAGCATCCGCTAAGCGAATTTCTCCGCTACGACCATCTTTCATACTACCTAAAATTTCTAAAACCTCAGGGGTAATAATATACAAACCGACTGCCACTAAATTAGAAGGGGCATCCGCTAAAGCTGGTTTTTCCACAAAGCGATCAATGCGATATAATCCATCCTTCTGTAGTTCCCCGCCCATAACCCCAAACTTGGATACTTCTTTCGGATCAACTTCTGACAAACCAACCACCGGACCGCCACATTTCTGATAAGCCTTGACCAGCTGGGTTACCGGTGACTCCGCCGCATCATATAAAGTGTCACCAAACATTACTAAAACCGGTTCTTCGTGAACTAAATGAGAAGCACAATTAATAGCATGCCCATCTCCTAACGGAATACTTTGGCGCACATAAGAAAACTTGGCTAAGTGTTCAATTGCTTCTACTTTTTCCACTAAATCTAATTTGTTCTTTTCTACCAAAGTTTTTGATAATTCAAAAGAATAATCAAAATGATCTTCAATGGCGCGCTTGCCTCGACCGGTCACAAAAATAATTTCTTCGATTCCCGCCTCCGCTGCTT
>CAYLPC010000010.1:0-15642 GCA_964385475.1 uncultured Gammaproteobacteria bacterium
TACCAAAATATGATAGCATAAATTAACGGAAAAATCTGGATTTATCAATTTTTAACCAATAAAGACGGGGCTTTTCTTGCTTGCTAAGTGATTTTTTTCGTGCTATAATAAGCTTAAATTAAGGTTTGAAAATTAAGTGCAAAATGTCCCTTAAATGGGCGTTTTTTATGTTTTTATGAGCAAAGCTGATGATAAAAAGACTCAAGGTTATGGCGCCGAAGCTATCACCGTTTTAGAAGGATTAGACCCAGTCAGAAGACGACCCGGTATGTATATTGGCTCCACTTCGGCAGCCGGCTTACACCATTTAATTTGGGAAGTGGTTGATAACTGTATCGATGAAGCCATGGCTGGTTTTGCCACCACGGTCACGGTTGTTTTAAATAAAGATAATTCCATCTCCGTAGACGATGACGGCCGCGGTATTCCGGTAGATAAAATGAAAGCGACTGGAATTTCCGCTTTAGAAACAGTTTTAACAAAATTGCATGCGGGCGGTAAATTCGGTGGTGGTGGATATAAAGTATCTGGCGGTCTCCATGGTGTCGGTGTGTCTGTGGTCAATGCTTTAAGTTCCTACCTTAAAGCAGAGGTGCGACGCGATGGCAAGTTATGGGCGCAAGAATATAAAGCGGGTGTTCCCCAAGGACCAGTTAAAGCGGTTGGTAAAACTGAAGGCACGGGCACGACTATTACTTTTAAAGCTGATCCAACTATTTTTACCGAGCTAGAATTTAACTGGGGCCGAATTTTAGATCGTCTGCGCCAGCAAACCTACCTCACCAAAGGGATTACTATTAATATCCGCGACGAAAGACCAGACCACCGCCCCAAAAAATATCAATTCCATTTTGAAGGCGGTATCAAGTCCTATATTAAGTCGTTGCATCGCGCTAAATCCGTCAAACATGATACGATTTTTTATGTTGATAAAGACTTAAACGATGCAAAAGTCGAAGTTGCTCTCCAATATAACGATGAATACAACGAAACAACGATTGCTTTTGCCAATAACATCCATAATCCGGAAGGCGGCACACACTTGGTTGGTTTCAAAACTGCTCTCACCAGAACTTTAAATAACTATGGTCGCAGTAAAAACTTACTGAAAGACAAGCAGGATAATTTATCGGGTGAAGATGTTCGTGAAGGTTTAACCGCGGTGGTCAGTGTAAAACTTCCCGATCCGCAGTTTGAAGGCCAGACTAAAGGCAAATTAGGTAACGCTGAAATGAAAGGTTATGTAGAGCAAGTCTTTGGCGAAGCGTTCTTAACTTTCTTAGAGGAGAATCCTAAAGAAGCAGAAGCGATTATCAATAAGTGTATCTTGTCTTCCCAGGCACGCTTAGCCGCGCGCACGGCACGCGCGACGATTCTGCGCAAAGGGGCTTTAGAAGGTATGACCCTGCCAGGCAAACTAGCTGACTGTTCCTCACGCCATCCCGAAGAATGTGAACTTTATATTGTTGAGGGTGATTCCGCTGGCGGCAGCGCCAAGCAGGGCCGCAATCGTAAATTCCAAGCGATTCTGCCTTTACGCGGTAAGATTTTAAATGTGGAACGCGCTCGCCTAGATAAAATGTTGGCGAATAATGAAATCAAAAACTTGGTAATTGCCATGGGCACGAATATTGATGATCAATTTGATTTATCAAAATTGCGCTACCACCGCATCATTATTATGACGGATGCTGATGTTGATGGCGCTCATATCCGCACCCTACTCTTAACTTTATTCTTCCGCCACTTCCCTTTCTTAATTGAAGGCGGCCATATCTATATTGCTCAACCACCACTCTACCAATTAAAAAAAGGGACCACTGTTCATTACGCTTACAGCGATGAAGAAAAAAATAAAATCATCGGCGAGTTGGGCGGCATAACTGAAATGGCGGAAACCGTCGTGGCCGACGATGATGGTGAAACTGAGATTGTAGAAACTGAAGCGGAAGAAGAAGCCAAGGACACCAAAAAGAAAAATACACGCATTAATATTCAGCGTTACAAAGGTTTAGGAGAAATGAATGCCGAGCAATTATGGGATACCACCATGAACCCAGAAAAACGCATCATTAAACAAGTAATGGTGGAAGACGCGGCGCGAGCAGATCAGATTTTTGACATGCTCATGGGTGACTCGGTTGCGCCTCGCAAAAACTTCATCCAGACTTACGCTAAAAAAGTTACTAATTTAGATATTTAATATGGACTTTACTTTGCCTTATTTTGCCTATCCGGTAATTGCTTTCGCAATTGCTCAAGGCACAAAATTTTTCTTAAAAACCAGCCGACGCGGACACTTAAACTGGCGTGATTTTTTCGCCTACTCTGACATGCCCTCTGGGCACACAGCTACCGTAGTCGCTCTGACAACCATTATTATTTTAAAAAATGGTATAAACTCGGTAGAATTCGCTTTGTCGCTGGTCTTTATGTCAATTGTCATTACTGATGCCATTGGTCTGCGCAATTATCTGGGCGCTCATGGTCGTGCTTTAAATACCTTAGTCGGCGACTTAAACGATGATGATGTTTTAGAAAGTCATTACCCAAAGCAACTAGAACACATTGGCCACACTCCGATGCAAGTCATTATCGGTGGTTTAATCGGTATTATCGTTTCTCTGATTGGCTATATTTTCTTTTAATAAAATTTAAAAGCCCACCGCTTCCGCGGTGGGCTTTTTTATTAAGCTAATAAATTTTTACCTGGTAAATCGGGCGGTATTTTAATCCCTAAAAGATGGAGAATGGTAGGCGCAGCGTCAATTAAAGTGCCACTGGGTTCAATCACACTTAAATCATCAGATAAGGCATCCGGTCCGATGCGCCGACCAGTATAAGCCTCACCAGCAATAATAAACGGTACAGGGTTGTTGGTAATCTTAGTTTGCGGTAAACCAGAACTCAAATTGATTAAGGATTCTGCCCGACCATAGGTTGAGCTAATGACTAGCGTGCCCCGATATTTTACAACGGCCGTCCATAATTTCGCCAGCCACTTGTCTAAAAGGAGAATTGCTTCTTTGGTAGTAGCTAAATCCCCAGTAGCAGCGGCTAAATCAAGATGGGATAAGCTCAAAATAATAAAATCGTAATTAGATTTTTTTATTTCTAATAAAGCCTTTTTTAATAATAACTCTCCTCGATGTTCGTATTCTTCGGCTCTATTGCCGCCCAGAGAAGATACGATTTCGCGGCGCTCACCTTCAAGTAAAGCATCCCTCTCGTTTAAAAAGTAGCCTTCTAGAAAAGGGGTAGCTTCACTTTCTAACAAGCGCAATTGTTTCAAACCTGAAGCAGCTACCAGTTGCGTCAGTTGTCCATGAGCGCCTAAATCACGATAACGATCGGCAGCCGAACTACTCACACTAAGGAGCGCCAGCGGAAAGTTTTCAATTAAATTAGAGATGGTTTTTAATTTTAAATCGGTGAAAGCGCTACCATCGGTTAAGGGGGCAATCCCCCAAGAATCAACCAATACTAAAACAACCGGACCCGAAGCGGGTTTTTGCTGTTCATCAGTTTCATCAGAATTATTATTTGGTGTCATATAACTCTTGCTCAATTAACATCAAGCGATTCCATTTGCTGACCCGCTCGCCGCGAGCGGGGGCACCGGCCTTTAAGTAATCAGCTCCGGCCGCTACTGCTAAATCGGCAATAAAATCATCATTAGTCTCACCGCGGCGCTGACTGATAATAATAGGATAGTCGTGCCGCTTAGCTAACTTAAGAAATTCCATGGTTTCCGTCAAGGTCCCGGCTTGCCCAGGAACAACCGTAATGGCGTTAGCTAGTTGATCATTAAGCGCCCCACGCAAGCGAGCAGTATTGGTGGCAAAAAAATCATTCCCCGACAAGAGCACACGATTGCCTAATTCTGCAGCCGCCTGACGCCAACCGTCCAAATCATTCGGAGCAACCGGATCTTCAAAATAAATAATCGGAAAGCGACTGAGCCAATCATGATACAAACTGATTAAATTGGCGCTCGCTAAATAATCATCGCTTAAGGAAAAAATATAGCGCCCCGAGTCTTCATCAAACAAAGAACCAGAACCAATATCCACACCTAAACGCAACTCATCGCTATAACCGCAGGCTAAGGCCGCCGCTTGAATTAATTCTAACGCTTGAATACTAGAATCCATATCAGGCGCATAGCCGCCCTGAGAACCAGTATCAACATCATAGCCGCCAGAATCTAATAATTGACCTAAACGATGGTAAGTTTCCACGCCGGCTCTGACCATTTCGCTTACCGGCAACTTTTCTTGTTGGAAACGGGCTGCTCCCGCAGTGAAGGTTAATAAATATTCTTGGAAGTCTAAATTAGTATCTGCAAACGCACCGCCATTAAACATGGTCATCATCGGCGTTGGTAAGTGCCAATCGGAATCCGCAAAATAAGTGTCATGCAGATAAGTGTAGAGCGGTAATTTTTTAGAAAGAGCAGCCGCGCGAGCTACGGCTAAAGACACCGCGAAAATTAATTGTCCGCCCATTTTTTCCTTATGTTCGGTACCATCCAATTTAATAAGGACTTGATCAATCTCAGCCTGCTTAAGAGGCGACAAGCCAATTAAAGCGGGGGCGATTTTTTCTTGAAGATCTTTAAGCGCCAGTTTCATTCCCTGACCAAAGTAACGCTGCCGGTCACCATCGCGCTTTTCTAGTGTTTCAAAAAGTCCTAACAAAGAACTGGAGGGAGCGCTGGCGACAGCGACTAAACCGTTATCTAGAGTCACTACCACCTCAACCGTTGGCCAGCCGCGGCTGTCTAGAATTTCTCGTCCCGTAATGTTTTTAATTTTTCCTGCCATATGTTTTAAGAGATTAATTTTAAAAAGGAGGTTTCATCTAAAATAGTAACACCTAAAGTCGTGGCTTGAGCTAATTTCGATCCCGGGTCAGCGCCCACGACAAGATAATCTGTTCCCTTCACCACCTGCTCTTTCACTACTCCACCCCGCGCTTGAACTGACTCCTTCGCCTGAGAACGAGAGAGTGCATCTAAGGTGCCGGTAAACACAAAAATCTGTCCCGTTAAATTTCCTGCTGTAGACGCAGTCGTTAAAGTTAAACGAACGCCGTTGTCTGTTAATTTTTTTAATAATTGCTGCGTCTCCGCGTCACGCCAATAATCAAATAAGGAACGGGCAACAATTGGGCCAATATCAGGAATGCTACTCCAAGCGTCCTCGGAAATTTTTGCTAGTGTGCCCCCTAAAGCGACCGGAGTAATTTTAGATTCGGTCATTTTTTTGGCCGCTTCCGTGGCAATTGCACTCGCTGATTCAATCCCAATATGACGAATTCCTAACGCAAAAATAAAACGAGCCAGCGGTACTGTTAATCGCTGCTTGGTAGCGGCTAATAAGTTATCCGCCTTTTTATCTTTGAAGCCAGGCAGAGTTAACAAGTCCGGTTTCTTTAAAGTATATAAATCAGCCACATCTTCTACTAACCCCGTGCTGAGCAACTGCTCCACTAATTTTCGGCCTAACCCGACAATATCGACGGCTTCTCGGGAAGTATAATGAATAGTCTGACGCAGAGCCTTAGCGAAACATTTTTTATTATCGCAGCGCAACGCCACTTCACCAGAAACTTGAGTAATCGGCCCGTGGCAGCGCGGACAGTTTTTAGGAGGATAGATTTTTGTTTCTTCACCGGAGCGCAAATTGCTTAACACTTGAACCACTTTAGGAATCACATCGCCGGCTCGCTCTAAAACCACTGTGTCGCCTAATCGCAAATCTAAACGCTTAATTTCATCAAAATTATGCAAAGTGGCACGCGCCACCATAACTCCGGCCACATTAACCGGTTCCAGTTGGGCTACCGGCGTTAAGGCGCCCGTGCGCCCAACCTGCCAGGTGACACCTATAATCTTAGTGGTAACCTGCTCGGCGGGAAACTTAAACGCCATCATATAGCGGGGCGCTTTCCCCACGACGCCTAACTGATTCCACAAACGCAGATCATTAAACTTCACCACTGTGCCATCAATTAAATAAGGCAGACGTGCGCGCTTTTTGGCAATCTGATCATAAATCTGAAAAACTTGAGCTAAACCGTGCGCCCGCTGATTATCTGCTGGAGTTTTAAACCCTAATAAATTGGCGACCTTATCCGCCTGTTCTCTGGTTTTGATTAAAACTCCCCTTTCTTGGTCATTAAGTAATAAATCGTAAGCATAAAAAACCAGAGCGCGAGCGGCCGTTACTTTTGGATCTAATTGTCTCAGTGAACCAGCCACCGCATTTCTAGGATTAGCCAGCAGGGGTTTATTCGCAGCCGCATATTCACGGTTTAAGCGCGCAAATACTTTCGTAGTCATAATCGCCTCTCCCCGAATCTCCAAGCGCTGAGTCCTTATTTTTTGAAATTGAGCGGCTTCATCCGCAGAAAAACCCAGCGACTTAAGTTCCTGAGTCTCAATCAGGCGCAGCTTTAAAGGCACACTACTGATAGTACGCACATTAGCCGTCACATCTTCCCCGACTTTTCCGTCTCCTCTAGTCGCCGCTTGAATCAAAAAACCATTTTCGTAAGTTAAAGATACGGCTAATCCATCTAATTTGACTTCTACATAGTAATCATCCGATAAAGGGGCACCAAAAAAACGGCGATTCCGCTCCTGCCACGCTTCCATGTCTTCCCGAGAAAAAGCATCATAAAGAGAAATCATCGGTTCGCGGTGTGTTACTTTAACAAACTTCGTGCTAGCTTCACCGGCTACGCGCTGAGTAGGTGAATCAGGAGTAATTAAATCAGGATACTCATTCTCTAGACGAAAAAGCTCCATCTTCAGACTATCTAAAGCAGCAGGAGAAAGTGTCTCCTTATCTAAAACATGATATTGATAACGATGATAATCAATTTCTTGCCGCAACTTTTTTATTCTATTTTCAGTCTCTTTTTTAGTCATAAACACCTTAATTATAGCATAAAAAAACCGCCGCGGCAGCGGCGGTTTTGAAGAGATGGTTTACTTAGCAGCCGGAGTGGAAGTTGGGGTGCCAGCTGGCGCTTGCAGACCATTAATAAAGGTGATCACATCAGTGACATTCTTGGTGTTGGCCGCTGTTGCCTGGTCTAATTGAGATAAGATCATGGCATTATTGTTTAAGCGGGCATTGAATTGGAAAAAGACAACAAACATGGCGCCTACTAAGAGGCCAATAACAAACGGGATAACAGCTTCTTTTTTCATAAGATTTTGATTTACAGTTTCTGTCCGCCTTCTCCGAGAAGGAACGGAAAAACTCTTTTTATTGATTTGCATTAGCTTGAGCGTTAGCTAGGCTTTGATTAATAAAGTTAACTACCGTGGCGATTTTGTTACTGTCTTCCACTACGACAGTGCGAATATTAGTCATTCGCTTTTCTTGGCGATACAGCTGATAACCAAAATAGGAGAAAATCGCTATTAAGATAACCAAGGCGACGCCAATCATCATAGAACTGTTAGGATTTTTACGCATAATTTATAAATTAAAAACAGATAAACACATTATAGCACTTTAACGCGCGGCTTCCAAGGCTTCTATCCGTTGCTTTAAATCTTGAATTTCTTGCTGTTGCGCCTTAAACGCTTCTACCAGTGGGGCCACAATATTGCCGTATTGCACTGAACGGCGCCCCTCAGGGCCACTAACCAGCTCTGGGAAGACTGTCTCCACCTCTTGAGCGACAAAACCGACGCTCGGCTGATTATCTTCCTTCCAGTTAAAAGTCACACCCCTCAGAGCCATAATCTTATCAATCGGATTAGTGATTGTTTGGATATTGGTTTTTAGATTTTCATCAGAATTGTAGTTGAAGGATGCACCACCAACAGTCCCGTTAACATCAAGTTTGTAGCCAGGTGATAAGGTATTGATACCAACATCGCCCGAAACTAAGTTAACCAAGACGCGTTGTGCTGAACCACCACCAATGACAACCTTGTCTGTAGTTCTATAAGGAGGCCCAGAAACCTGATTGGCTACATTGTAGCCAGCAATAAATACAGTTGTAGGGCCCCATCCAGAATAAGCACCAATTAAATCTTGATTAGCATTAGCTCTAATAACCGCATCACCGCCTCTAATATTGATATTACCTTGAACATCGAGCATTTCTAGAGGAGCAGTTACGCCTATGCCAACACTACCAGAAAAGCTATTTGGATTGCCTCCTGTCTGGGTGTAACCGCCAAGAGTCCAGATTCCGGTTCCGATGGCTGTCTGGGTTATTCCGTTTGTCATAAACAAGGCCTGATGAGCTAACCCCGCTTTTGATTGTCCACCGACATTCGTGTGGGTCCAAGCAATACCATGTAAATTACCCGGTGTTGTCCCGTCAGCCGCGAGTCGATAGGCTGCTCCCATTGCAAAAACATTTTGATATCTAGTTGAAGAATAAAGACCAACTAAACCTAGCCCGTGGTTACCGTCTGCAAGAATATCACCAGATGTTCTTATATTGCCTACCACATGTAAAGCCTGACTTGGGGATGTTGTTTTGATACCAACATTACCAGTGTTGCTATTATAAATATTGGAACCATTAGCCGTCCATAGAGGAGACATGGGTGATAAAGCAGAGTCTAGATATCCTTTAGTAACTACATCCTCGGGGGCAGAAATGGAACTAGTGCGCATTTTAATAAGTCCGTTTACATCTAGCTTAGACGCCGGCGCAACCGTCCCTAATCCTAAATTACCAGAGGCATTGTAATAATAATTTAATGGAGGCTCATTCACATAAGCGATTCCGGTCTCACTAGTAATAAAAGAGAAATCCCAACCTGAACCCCAACCTGTTTGAGAGCTATAACCAGTAATTAAATCAGTAACCTCCACTTTAGGGAGATTCCAAACAGTGGAAGTGTCACCTAAAAGAATGACATTAGTACTACCATCGTGGGCTAGACGTACCCTCCTAAATGGAGCTGTGCCTTTTATTTCAGCTGAAGTACTATACCAGGCGGGAGAAGGAGCATAATTATAACCGCCAACCGTTACCTCCCAAGCACCAATACCAGAATAATCATACCCCTTGATAGTAACTGCCATCATGGTGTTGGTCCAAGTTTTGGGCATTTTAATCTTTAGAACACCCGTCCTAGTAGTTGCATTATCATCCAAGCCCCCCACACTCCTATAGTGTTGAAGGCCTGCGTTATTTAAACTAGAGCCACGCACCTCTAATTTAGCATCAGGGGTGGTGGCGCCAGGAACACCAATACCAACATTACCAGCATAGTTTGCTGTAATTAAATTAGTATCATCCGAATTCCTAATAAAGAAGTTTTGATTATTACCAGCAATTTTAAATCTATACCCAGGAACAGATAAGCGAATTTGGGCAAGTGTTGCGTCGTAAACATCCAATTTATCTTGGGGGTCGGTAGTACCGATACCTATATTTCCAGCGGTAAATCCTATATTCCCCCTTTCATTTCTTATTTCAACTGTTCCGTAATTATGCTTTATATTCAATTGCTGAGGAGAGCCGGCAGCGGAAGTGTTATAGGAAGTAAATAAAGTAGCGGAATCATCACCATTAGTTCCTACCGCCCCTTGAACATGAAGTTTCTGTATAGGGGTTGTTGTCCCAATTCCTACATTACCAGAATTAGTGTTATATATATGATTGCCATTAGGGGCCCAAAAACTGCTATTACTTAATGAAGATTCTAGCATTCCATAATTTACAAGAGCATATTTGTCGGCACTTAAATAGGTTGAAGTAAAATTATGTCCAGTTCTTTCTGAGCCATAAGGGGCGTAAGTTCCGCTGCTATTAGCTATAGAAAAAGAGTCGTTCGGAAAATTATTTGAGTTACCACCAACACCAACCCAATCTTTAAAGGTGGCTTTACGAACATTGAGTTGATTAAGATCCGGTGAAATCCAAGTGTAAGATTCTGCGGTATTATCTAGCGTAATTGAATAAGCGCCACTTAAATCAAGGGAATATGAATAATATTCTCCATTAGTAATTTTACTTAAAACTACATGACCATAAGACCAGGTTGATCCAGCCTCACCAATAACAACTACATATTTTCCATTTTTGAGACCTAATCTAATTTTCTTGTCAGAGGTGCCAATAGTACTACAACTGTAATTATACCAGGCATTACTCCAATTATGTCCTCCGCAGATAAAAGTAGTGGCTGCCCTCGTAGATTCATATTCGTACACATCAATCTGCATATGAACCATACCATGATTAGTCCCCACGGATCCTGGAAGAGATATAACTACAGCTCCAGTACTATTACCGCTAACAGACCAGGACGCTAAAGGGCGACTAATAATATTTGACTGTAAAATATGCCCGCTAGTTTTTATATTTCCATTAACATCAAGTTTTTGGGTAGGGCTGGAATTGCCAATCCCGACAGCGCCGCCCGTTCGACTTAAAGTTAACGCCGGAATGTCAACGGCCCCATAGAAGGTGTGAAACTCTAAACCAGTATTATTGTTATCATTCCAGACGGCCTTAATATAGGATGGGTTCTGTAATTGTGATCCAAAATTTAATTTACCTGAAGTCATTATCCCTAGGTCCCCATTTACTTCCAACTTATCTCCCGGATCAGTCGTCCCAATTCCAACATTGCCAGAATTGTTATTGTAAATATTTGTGCCATTAATATTCCAATAACCTCCTCCGCTGACAGTAGAATTGACATATTCCACAGTAGCCAAAGCGTTTAAGTTGCTTGAACCTGGCGTAAGCCCATAAGCCCAATTTAAGAATTTAGCTCCGCCAGCAACATCTAATTTTTGAGTAGGGGTAGCGGTGCCAATGCCGACATTATTTGCGCTATCAATGACTAGATTATTAGTGTTTGTAGTATATAAAGTTGAATATTGATTCTGATCCGCTAAATTTGTAGAAGAGAAATTATTGCCAGCAATCAAAGGCCCCTTAGTTATCCTTTTTAGAGTAACATGGTCCAACTGTGTTTTAGAGTCAGACGATCCGCTATAATTAACTAGCCCCATCACTCTGACATATTTTGTGCCAACTGGAAAATTAGGATAAGTAGTACCTTCTCCAACTGTAGTGGCTGAAACTTTGTGCCATTTTCCATCAGTAGGAATGGTATATGAGGCAGCTGCAAAGTAGCAATAAGTACCGCAAGGAGATGATGTTATTACACCCTTATTGGCGTCATAGGCTATATAACCAAAGTATAAACCCCCTGGTGTAGTCCCAACAACACTCTTTTTAACCCACGCTTCAAGCTGAAAAATGTCTCTCGTGGGGTCAACTGGAATATAATCATCACTAAGAATAGTTACACTACCAGCAATCTCGGCAGTATAGTTTCCAGAGAAACCACCTGTGGTTACAGAAGAAATACCGGACCATCCATACGTACCACCCATCTCAAAATCACCATTAAAGACCATGTTGTCAGTAGAATTATCACCAACAAAATACCCTGACTGTTTAATCACCCCACCACTAACATCAAGTTTTTGAGTGGGGGTCATAGTCCCAATGCCGACATTACCAGGTGTTTGTAAAATTATATGATCATCTGTGTCATTTGATATTCCTAATATAAGGCGAGCAGACTCCCCCGCCGCTCCAACAGTGGCAGCATCCTGATATTGAATAAACCCGTAATCGCTACCTCTATTAACTTTACTCCTAAACACAATACTGCTGGCACCTCCATTATTTTCATGATCTATAATTAAACTCCCCTGTGATCCACTGCTAACAGTGCCTGTTGCCTCAGAAATATGCAACTTGCTTAATGGAGCCGAAACTCCAATTCCGACATTGCCAGAATTGTTATTGTAAATATTTGTGCCATTAATATTCCAATAACCTCCTCCGCTGACAGTAGAATTGACATATTCCACAGTAGCCAAAGCGTTTAAGTTGCTTGAACCTGGCGTAAGCCCATAAGCCCAATTTAAGAATTTAGCTCCGCCAGCCACATCTAATTTTTGAGTAGGAGCAGTCGTGCCAATACCGACATTACCAGAATCAAATATAAATTTACTGGCCCCCTGATCAAGTATAAATTTGGTGCTGTTATTTGAATCGTCAATGTCGCCTAGTTTAATAAACAAGTTATTATTGGCAATATTTCCTTCTACTTTAAAAGCATTCTCCCCTTGTTGATCTCTGTAATTCGCTATAATAGATTTACCAAGAATACCTCTCACAGAGAATGCGCTGTCTTCATGGCCAACTCCACCAGCATATAAAGACCCCTCAACCGTTAATTTCGCGCCAGGGTTAGTAGTGCCAATCCCCACATTACCACTACTCACGGTTAAGCCGCTAGTAAAATCTGGTGCCGCATAAACATTGGCAGCGTACAAAAAAGTCGCCATCAACAACAAGACAGCGCTCCAGAGCATTTTTTTGAACATATGGTTGATCATTTTTAGGTCAACTTTGATGTAATATTAAAATGAATATTACTTTTAAATTATATCACTTGTGATAGTAGAAATCAAACACAAATTGGCTCAAAAATGGTGAGAAAAACTTGTTTTTTGAAGCAGGTAAGGTGGCGCGTAAAAATATATTATCCTCAGGCCCAAAATCAACATTTTTATTAACATAATATCCCTTTGGCGCATCTATCCATTTTTTACCGTCCAGAAAACTAATTTTGCCGTCGGCCATGGGGAATGCATAATCTCCTAATTCTGAGTTAGCAATTTTGGTAATAAATATTGGACTCTCAAACACTGCTGGCTTAAAAAAGACCTCTAGACTCGTGTTTAAATCAAATCCGTTATCTATAAAAATTTTGTACTCACTAATACCACTGCCCATTAAAAGAGCAGTGATTCCCCTATCTGTCTTGGTAAAAACAGCTGATTGATAATTTTTTACTAATTTATTTAAAGAAAACTCACCAGCTAATTCCCCGCTCTCATTCTCCCATATTTTTAAGAACTGTGACTTATCACTACTTAAGCTAAATACAAACCAGCTAGTATCGCTTTTAATAACTTCTGGCTTGAAACCTCTATCCATCACCCGATAACTAAAAAAATGGCTGACATCTTGAAGGTTAGTGCCTCGTACACGCCAAGCTTCGCCTTTGTAAGCGCCATACACAACTAAAAAATCGTCCGCCTCACCGCCAAAGCCCCATTCGCCATAATATTTAGAGCTTACTTTTTTAGGCAATAGAGGGGTAAATTTTTGACCATCAAAATACCAAACTAACCCCATATACCCCTCGCCTTCTTTTAAGGATGCTCCTACCAACCAGCGGCTCCCCACTGTACCAATAGTAAGACTTTCTAAATTTTTGTTGAGCTCTGAGGGTAATTTAAGCTCAGCGCCATCAAACATCAAGGTCAAACCAACCTGCTCTAAACATATACCCGCTAAACATCTTTGATCATAAGAAGTCTGCGGATTTTTAAAATCATTTAGTTTAAAGCTTTTTAAATGCTGTTCTGCTTCCGATGATGGTCTCACGTCTTGCCATTGGTATTTTGGAGGAAGCATAATAGCAGCAGAGACCTGGTCATAATATAACTTGGTTTTATCCCAATCAACCTGCAAGTCATTGTCAAAACTGTCAAAAAAAGACCGAAAAGTAGGCTCATCAAAAACCGGCAAAAGAGTAGTTGGCGGAGTTTGTTTAATCTGATTGATGGCTAGCGGTGGTTTTTGTAGAACCTTCAGTATCACTAAAAAAACTAAAACAATAATCAAAATGATTAGCGCTCCCACAGTCCATTTTATTATATTATTTTTAGTAATCTTAGTTTTCATGTTGTTTTTTAACACAAACGCCCTGCGCTAGGCAGGGCGTTTTTTGTATCAGAAATTTATTCAACAATCATCTTACCAGTTTCACCGCGGGAAGCGTGCCCAGGAATATCACAGCGGAAAGTATATTCTCCTCGCGCTGGCGCATTCCAAGACTTCATGCGGGTTTCCCCAGCTGCCACACCTAAAGCGGTACCGATTAAAGCCATATCATCAGGCAACCAGACATGAGTGAAGCCGTCAGTGGAAGTCAAAGTAAAGTTGACCAACTGCCCCTGCTTAACCCGAAATTCTTTGGGTTCAAATCCAGCCGCTGACACTGATAATTTTACCGTGTTAGCATCGTCTTTGACATCCTCCAAACTAATCGGAGCTGATTCTTTTGGCGCCGCCACATCAGAAGGCATGACATTTAATTTAACTGGCGCACCCTCTTCAGTGATGACGATATTGTCTTCCGTCACTCTGTTAGTTCCAGCGGCGGAAGAAGTAGCCTTTTCTAAAACTTCAGGAGTAACAGTGGCGACATCAATTACATCTTTAGATGGCGCTACCTCACTCTCTGAGGTGGTAGCAGTCCGCTCAGGAATAGTAACGCGGCTCCCAGGAGTTACACCGCTGTCCTTTTTCCATAACATCAGCACCACGATCAAAGCGATAACCACGAGAACTAAAACACCCAACAAGATATAAATCTTGGAGTTGTTGTTCTGCGGTTTGTTTTCAGTCTGTTGCATACTCTTAATTAAGTTATTTTTACTAATAAATTATAGCATTTTTTATTATTTCTTGCCTAGGGGACAATTAAGCCAGTACTCTCCTGATCATCAGATAAGGTTGGCCACGAACGCCAGTCGAAACGGTTGCCGATTAAACGGTAAGAAACGGACACTGGTTTATCAGCCCTTAAGATTAAGCGGTCGCCCTCAACAATGTAATATGTCTGGGCAAAACTACGCGTCGGAGTGATAAATACCTGAACCTTGTCATCTTTATAATCTACCGTCTTATGCCACACCCATAAATCACTTCCCTCTTGCTCCTTAGCAAAGTCAACCACATATTCATATTCACCGCTGGTATTACGCTGAGAGATTTTTGCTTGCCCCACATATTCTTCTTTGACACCACCAACGATAGCCGCAGCAAAAGTGGAGTAGTTAATACCTTTAATACGATAGAGTGGGTCAATCGTGTTGGCAGTGATTTTGCTAACAGTTAATTGGTTTAAGTTAGTGATAGAACCAGAATTCATGTTGATGGCTGCACTGGCGTTCATAGTGCCGCCAGCAAGGGGGAGATAGGCACCAGAAATAGTGCTGGTGGCTGTACCAATTGCTGAATCAACATAACCTTTATTAACCACATCTTCAGGATAAGTAATGGTAGAGGTGCGCATTTTTATTAAACCATTGACATCCAACATAGACCCCGGAGCAGTAGTGCCGATGCCCACATTGCCAGCATTAATATTATAGATATTAGCGCCACTAGCATTCCAAAAACCAATTGCGCTAGCTAGAGAACTGGTAGCGTTAGCGACCAAAGTTTCTACTAAACCATAGTTGGCTAAAGCGTACTTATCAGAATTTAAATATGTTTGAGTAAAGTTATGACCAGTGTTGCTCGAACCTGCAGGAGCTGAGGAGCCAGCATTACCGATAGAAAGAGCGTCATTGGGAGCCGTGGTGCCGATACCCACACTACCATTAGCTAAGATGGTCATTCTGTTAGCTCCAGCGGTAGAGAATCTAAGAATGTCAGCGCCACCGCTGTACATACCAGTATTGGTATCAGCTGAGAAAGAAAAGGTTGGGGCCGAGACTGTGCCGTTACTTCCTAAGATCAAGCGAGAGGAAGTAATAACGTTTG
>CAYLPC010000011.1:0-1980 GCA_964385475.1 uncultured Gammaproteobacteria bacterium
AATTATAAATATAGTTTTATTTAAGAGTGCGCCCGGGAGGAATCGAACCCCCATAACCAGCTTAGAAGGCTGGTGTTCTATCCATTGAACTACAGGCGCGCGACCCCTTTGGCTGACTAGATTCTACAAGAGGATAAACTAAAAGTCAACGAGTATTAAACAAAACCGCGCTGTCTTTGGGCTTCAAATAATAAGATAGCAGCCGCCACAGAAACATTTAAAGAATCTAATCCGGCTTGCATAGGAATTTTAATAACTTCATCAGCGGCCGCCGTCCACTCCCCCGACAAACCAGTAGCTTCTGTTCCTAAAACAAAAGCTGTGCCTTCGCGATAATCTAAGCCGGTGTAAACTTTTGCCCCTTTTAACGAGGCGGCACAAATTTTTAAAGCTCGGTTTCTTAAAAAGGCGATAGTGTCAGTAACATCAGCGGTAATAACTGGCAAATTAAAGACTAACCCTTCACTTGCCCGAATAACATTGGGGTTATAAATATCTGTTTGCGGACAATTAACAATAACTGCCTCAACTTGAGCCGCATAAGCGCTGCGAATAATGGCCCCCAAATTGCCTGGTTTTTCTAAAGATTCTAAAACAACCACCAGTGGGTTGGTAGACAATTTTAATGAATCTAAACTATTTTTCGGAGCATTGAAAATAGCAGCAACGCCATCAGGATTCTCTTTAAACGATATTTTCTTAAAAGCCTCTTCACTTAATAAAGTTAATGACGGGTGACTAACCTTTTCTTTTGCCAAACTTTCGCAAAAAAAGATTGATTCTGCTGTCAAGCCAGCCTCTAAAGCTATTTTTACCTCCCGAACGCCGTCAACAAAAAATTGCCCGGTTTCTTTACGAGCAGCGCTTTTAGTTCTGAGTCTGACGGCTTTTTTTAATAATTTGTTATCTAGACTGGAGATCATAACGCCATAAATTATAGCATAAACTTATTTTTCTCTACAGAAAAAGCAACGCCTGTGTTATAATTTAGGGCGTATTACTATTTTATGCCTAAATTACAAATAAAAGACCGAAAAAAAGTTACCCGTCGCCAAGACTTCAACAAGGGGCGCAGTTCCAGTAAACAAAGAGTTTACTCCAGCCAATCTTACAAAAAACCAGCTAAACGAAGTCTAGGGCAAAGATTTTTTTCTTGGTTATGGTCTAGCCGCAAAAAATTTCTGGCTATTTTTATTATTTTAGCCGCCTTAATCTTCCTGGCGGGCTTTTTAGTTGTTGTGTGGATAGGCAAAGACCTACCTAATCCAAACCAGTTAATTAGTCGGCAAATTGCTCAGAGTACTAGAATCTATGATCGGAGCGGCCAACATGTGTTATATGAAGTGCATGGAGATGAAAAAAGAACTTTAGTTTCTTTAAATGAAATTCCTGACTATGTCCAAAAAGCAACAATTGCTATAGAAGACAAAAACTTTTACAAACATGGTGGTTTTAGTGTTTGGGCGATGGCGCGCACCATTGTCACTAATGTTTTATATAACCGTAAAGCTGGAGGATCAACTTTAACTCAGCAGTTTATTAAGAATGCGGTTTTAACCAATGAAAAAAAAGTTACCCGAAAAATTAAAGAATTAATTTTGGCGCAAAAATTAGAAAAGCGTTTTTCTAAGGATGAGATTTTACAGATGTATCTTAATGAAATTCCTTACGGCTCTAATGCTTACGGTATTCAAGCCGCTAGTCAAAAATATTTTAACAAAAATGTCGGCGACCTAACTTTAGCCGAGGCCGCTTTATTGGCCGCTTTGCCACAATCCCCAAGCCGTTATTCTCCTTACGGACCAAACAAAGATTTATTACTGGGCCGTAAAGACTACATTTTAAATATCATGGAGGAGCAGGGATATATTAGTAAAGACGAAAGAGATGCTGCCAAACAACAAGAAATTGTTTTCACCCAACCAGAAACATCGATTACAGCACCTCATTTTGTGATGTATGTTAAAAGTTTACTGTCAG
>CAYLPC010000011.1:1990-15212 GCA_964385475.1 uncultured Gammaproteobacteria bacterium
AAATATGGCGAAAAAACTTTGGAACAAGGTGGTTTAAAAATTATCACCACCCTTGATTATGATAAACAAAAAGTGGCTGATGAGGTGGTTGTAGAGCTGACTAAAAATTACGAAGAAAAATATAAAGCTAATAACGCTGCTTTAGTGGCAATTGATCCTAAAAATGGACAAGTATTAGCGATGGTTGGTTCGCGAAATTATTTTGACAAAGAAATTGCCGGACAGGTTAACGTTGTGACTAGTTTAAGACAACCAGGGTCATCAATTAAACCGATTGTCTATGCTGCCTTATTTGAAAAGGGTGGTTATAATCCCAACACCTTACTGTTTGATGCGGTAACTGATTTTGGCGGCGGCTACACTCCTAAAAATTACAACTTGCGAGAATATGGGCCGGTTAGCATCCGTCAAGCGCTGGCTGGATCTTTAAATGTTCCTGCAGTTAAAGCATTATATTTGGCTGGCTTAAAAAACGTCATCACTTTAGCTAATTCTTTAGGTTATAGTAGTTTAGATGAGAAGCGAGTTGGTTTATCTTTAGTTTTAGGTGGTGGTGAGGTTCGTCTTTTAGATCACGCCAATGCCTTTAGTGCCTTAGCTCGTGACGGTGAGGTTAATAATGTGTCTGTTATCTTAAAAGTTGAAGATAAAGACGGAAAAACCTTAGAAGAATGGCAACCCAGCAAAAAAAATGTTCTGACTTCAGAAACTGCTCGGGCTATTACCAGTATTTTATCTGATAATGGCGCTCGTACTTTTATTTTTGGAGCTAAAAATAACCTTACTTTAGGCGACCGCCAAGTGGCTGCTAAAACTGGGACGACTAATGGTTTTAGAGATGCTTGGACTATTGGTTATACCCCCTCTTTAATTACTGGAGTGTGGGTGGGTAATACTGACAATAAAGAAATGAGTTCCGGGGCTGATGGTAGTGTTGTTGCTGCCCCTATCTGGCAAACATTTATGACGCGAGTGTTAGAAGGAACTCCCAAAGAAGTGTTCAAACAGCCAACAATCAAAAAAACCGGCAAAGCGGTTTTAGATGGTGATCGGCCGGTAGCAGGACAGATGTATTTAGACAGCCGCACAAAAATGCCAGCTAGTCCTAACACCCCGATAGAGTTTTTAGAGACCAAAGATTTAAGCGACAACCACTCTATCTTATACTATTTGGATAAAAATGACCCCCTTGGTGCTCCTCCAGCAAACCCTGCTAGTGATCCTCAATTTACTAACTGGGAGGCAGCGATTAAACGTTGGACGGAAAAGAATTTTGAGTTTATGTCATCAGCAGAACAAACAACTCCACCGCCATTATTTGATATTTCTACTAGCAGCCCCACATCCACCGAATTCTCAACTTCTACTGAAGCGATATCAACTACCACTATTATTTTCCCTGGAGACTTAAGTAGCAGCACTATTCCTAAAACTCTACACTAAAATAAAACCGGCCAACTGGCCGGTTTTTTTATAAGGCTATTGTCTAATAGGCATCACCACATACCGGTAACTATCATCTGTGATGCTAGTTAGTAAACATGGAGTGTTGCTGCTCGCCACCCCAATAGTTGCTTCGTCGCCGATTAAATTATTTAAACCATCAACTAAGTAACGGTAATTCATCGCAATCTCATTATCTCCTCCCGAGATATCAGATTTTACTTCAGCACGACTTTCCCCACTCTGCCCAGAAGAAGCAGAAATAATTGTCTGACTATCTTTAAATTCTAAACTAATATCATTAATTCCTGTTTTGGAAAAAATAGCGGTAGCTTTGGCGGCGCGCAATAAATCAGCTCGATTAATCTTAATTGTAGTTTGGCTTTTATCGGGAATAATTTGTTTGTAATCTGGGTATTGTCCGCTAATTAAACGGGAGACTAAGTCAACTGAATCAACAGAAAATAAAATTTGATTATCAGAAACTGTAATTTTTACCCCCTCAGCCTTATCAAGCTCCACCCCCTCATTAGAATAATTACTAAGAATGCGCAATAACTCCATAATAGTGCGGGCCGGAACAATCACTCTTTGTTCAATGAATTCATTCTTAGTTTTAACCGCCAACTTTTTTTCCGCTAAACGATAACTATCAGTGGCTACCAAAATTAATTCATTATTTTCAAAATTAAAAAGTACTCCAGCTAATTCTACCCGATTATCATTAGTGGAAGCTGCAAAAATAACACTGTTTAGAGCTTGACGTAAGCCATCCGCAGAACAGTAATAGTAATTATCTTGATTAACATTAGGAATTAAAGGGAATTCTTGAGCAGACTCACCTCTAACCTTTGTTTGATAATTTAAACACTCAACTTTCAAACTGTTTTCATCCTCTACTTCTAATAAAACATTTTCCGCCGGAAGAAGATTAACATATTCTGTAATAATTTTAGAATCAACGGTAAATTCTCCTTCTTTTTCAACCTTTCCCCTTAATTGATAAATTATACCTATTTCTAAATTAGTACTGATTAGTTCAATACTATTATTCTTAGCTCTAATTAAAATATTACTAAGGATGGGGAGATTAATATTCTTTCCAGTTCCGTGGCTAGCGATAGATAATCCCCTCTTTAAGTTTTCTTGAACACTGATCAGTTTCATATATTTAAATTATAATATATATAAATAATAACAATAATAAGGAAGGGGATAAATTGGAAGAATATTTTTTGGAGCTTGTTATTATTAGGTTTACTTGCTGTTTGGCTTGTTAATTAGGTTGGTATAGTTAGTGAATTGCCGAAGAACTAATTGTTGATAATCCTGAAGGCTTAAAAAGTTATACCCAAACTGTTCTAAAGATTAGAGGGTTATCACCGGAGTGCACACAAGTTATCCTCTAGACAGAAAAGAGTTGTTTAATTGAATTTAACTCCTGTTTTACCTTTTCGTTCTCTAATTCTTTTACTTCTTTATTAATTTTATTATAAGCATGAATCGCGGTGGTATGATCACGACCCCCCATCTCCTGTCCAATTGCAGGGTAAGAGGAACCAATTTCTTCACGCATTAAATAAATTGCTATTTGGCGCGGCCAAACCAACTCCTTTTTTCGACTGTTACCCAACAAGTCTTTTAAATTAATGTCATAAAAACGGCTAACCGCTTCAATAATTTCTTTATTGGATAAAGATTTTGTTTTGGTGGTCGCTACAAAATCAGACATAATCTCTTTAACACTCTTTTCGGTTAAAGGTTGGTTTTTGAGTTGATGAACAGCGATAATTTTATTTAATAAACCCTCTAATTCGCGAATATTATTCTGAACACTTTGGGCCATAATATCTAAAATCTCTGGAGGCAAAGGAAACCCTTTTTCTTCGGCTCGTTTTTCTAAAATAGCAATTTTAGTTTCCATATCCGGCTTACCAACATCAGCAACCATTCCAGATTCAAAACGGGAAATAAGCCGAGCCTCAATCGCTGGTAGAGATTTAGGTGGGCGATCTGAGGTTAAAACAATTTGTTTATCACCTTGTTGGAGTTCGTTGAAAGTGTGAAAAAACTCTTGCTGTGTTCCATCTTTACCACCCATAAACTGGACATCATCAATTAAAAGAATATCTACCTTGCGGTATAAATTTTTAAAATCTTTAGCTTTCCCGGAATGAACCGCTTGGATGTAGTCATTAGTGAATTGCTCTGAAGTGGTATACAAAATGCGATCGGTTTTTTTAGCTGCTTCATTGCCAATTGCTTGCAGGAGATGAGTTTTACCTAAACCCACGCCACCATAAATAAATAAAGGATTGTAAGCTTTACCAAGGTTGTTAACTACAGCTCGGCAAGCAGCATAAGCTAACTCATTGTTTTTGCCGACAATAAAATTTTCAAAGACATATTTAGGATTAAGCCCAAAGCGCGGGCGGCCATCAGAATTGTTTGTCGGGGTTGGTTTAAATGATGTCGGGTAGGCTTGGGGGAAAGTTTCTGGTTTTTTTATTTCTACCTTTTCACTTTTTTCCACACTAGGACGAAGCTCGACCCGGTAGTCTACAGAAACTTTTGTTTTTAAAATATTTTCTAAAGCAGAGATAATGTTTTTGTGATACTTCTCTTCCAACCATTTTTTAATAAAAGCATTAGGAACACCAATAACCACCCGATCATTGTCTATCGAGTAGATAAAAGTATTCTTAAACCAAGTGATAAAATTGGCCCTGGATAAACCAACTTCAATTTCGCCTAAGACGGCCTGCCAGGTCTGTTCGTAGGACATAGGGGATTTTAATATATGTTCATTATATTTAATAAACCACTTTACCACAAGCGAAAATTTGTTTATAAGGTGTGGGCAAATTGTTGATAATTATATATTTTTAGGCGTCACTCAGACATTGACCGCAAACAATAAAAATGATAGAGTGATTGAGAATTTAAACGGAAAATTACACACTTTATGCCGAAAAGAACCTATCAGCCTAATAAGAAGCGAGCTAGTACCAAACATGGCTTTTTAAGCCGCATGGAAACAAAGGATGGGAGAGCAGTTTTAAAACGACGGCGCGATAAAGGACGCCAATCTTTGACTAAGTAATGAGAGTCAAAAATAGGGATGTTACCCAAAAAAAATCGATTAACCAAAAAGAAAGACTTTGATAAAGTCTTTAGCCAAGGCCGCTCTGTTTATAGCGGCCCTTTAGGTTTAAAATTTTTACCTAATAATCAAGAAAATAATCGCTTTGGCTTTTTAGTTAGTACTAAAGTCAGTAAGTTGGCGGTAGACCGTAATCGTCTAAAAAGGCAACTAAGAGCAATTATTGATATTTGTGATTCTGATCTTAAACAGGGGCATGATTGCGTGTTCATGACGAAATTGGGAGCAATTGACCTTTCTTTTGGGGATCTAGAAGCTACTGTTAAAAAATTATTAAAATCTGGGCGTCTTATTTAAACAAGACCCCGTTAAAATATATGTTTGGTCAAATTTTTCAAACAGTTTTCTACCAACCAGTTCTTAATTTATTGGTCTTTTTGTATAACCAGGTTGGAGATTTAGGCATCGCTATTATTTTATTAACAATTTTAATTAAAGTAATTCTTTGGCCTTTATCACAAAAATCGATTAAATCACAGGCAGACATGCAAATGCTTCAGCCTAAGTTAAATGAATTAAAGAAAAAGTATAAAGATGATAAGACTGCTTTAGGGCAGGCCACAATGGATTTATATAAGGAGTACAAAATTAATCCTATGTCCTCCTGTCTTCCTCTGTTAATTCAACTTCCCTTTTTATATGGTGTTTTCCGCGCCTTACGCGTTGGTTTAACCCAAGATTTAAGCCTAGTCTACCCTTTTATTACTCCACCAACTGATTTAAGTTTTATGTCTTTTGGAGTAGACCTTAGCCAAAGAGTAGTCGCTTTAGCGGTTTTAGCTGGTCTAGCTCAATTTGTACAAAGTAAAATGATGATGAAAAAGCAGCCAGCTGCCAATAAAAATGAAGGCGGAATTGAGGAGATGAGTGCTATTATGAATAAACAAATGGTGTATCTTTTCCCAATAATGACAATTGTCTTTGGTTTATCATTACCAGGCGGATTAACCTTGTACTGGTTGATGTTTACCCTTTTAACTGCTTTTCAGCAATTAGTTGTACAAAAGAAAAAAGACCCCGAGGGGCCAATAGAAGGACAAGTTATTTCTTAAGTTTTCTAAGCCGAGCTAACCATCGGCTTTTTTATTCAAAACTCCGATCCTTTCCCACCACAACATTCAGTTTACCGCGAATAATACTAACAGTGGCTGGGGCTTTGATTTTGACGGCACTATCTATAACTAAATCATCAGAAGCGGCTAATACTTTTAACTTATCCGTTTTTAGTTTGGTTAAATCTTTCCCCCCTCTTCCAGTTTTGACATAGATATCAAGTAGGCCGTCGACAGGGTTAACATCTAAGCTCCGGTCATCGCTAGCAGCACTTCGCAGGTTAAAAATCTCTACCACCCCCTTAATTTCTGATGATAAAGAGTAACTATTATTAAACTCTAAAACTATGCCGGCACTCGGTAGGGATATTTTATTAAGAAAATAATAATTATTGACCACCCCAATATCAATTTTCTTAACCCGGCGCGCCAGGAGGATATTACAAGCTTCTTCACCAGATTTAATTCCTAAAGACTCAGCAATAGAGTTGTCCTCCCCGATAGGAATAATAGAAAATAGGACGTTTTTTTGAAAAAAACCGTAAAGCTCATTATCAATAATAGCGCCGATTACCTTGCCGACAGTTTGGTTATTACCTACCGCCACAATAGTTTTAGCTCCATTTTTTATTTCATTTTGAATAACGTCACTGACATTACGAATTGATCCCAAACGGATACTTCGTCCGCTGAGACCTAAATTATTAAGACGAATCTCTACCCGATTGATTAACCGAGTATATTTTGCCTTATTTAAATAGTCGTCATAAATATAAATATTCATAAGGAGCGACCGCTAACTAAAAAGAAGCTACTCTTGTTCTGATGCGATTGTTTTTTTACGGCCACCCTCATGACTGCTTAAACGTCCATTGATCGCTGCTCCACGTTCTACTGATAATTCTTGAAAACTAACATCGCCGTTAATTTTAGCAGTACCTCCTAAAGCTAAGTATTGCTTAACCTTAATAGTTCCATTGATTTCACCGTTGATGGTAGCGTTTGCCGCCTCAACATCTGCAGTTACCTGAGCTTTTTCACCAATATAAACATCCGCATCTGTTTTTAAGCTTCCCTCTAAGCGACCTTCAATGACAATATTGCCAGCGCCGCTAAAATCCCCTTTCACACTAATAGAGGAGCCAATAACGGTTTCAGCATCTTTAAATTTTTCCGGTTTATTCTCTTTATTAAACATAGATTTAAAACCCGATTATAAGCGGGGCTATTAAATTTATAACAATCCAATTTTATGTTATGGGGCGCTCTTTGTCAAAGAATTGACTTAAAATAATAAAAAAAAGTATAATAAGGTCGCCTTTAGTCTTCGTAGTTCAACGGATAGAACAAGAACCTCCTAAGTTCTAGATTCAGGTTCAATTCCTGACGAAGACACCAATAAAAACTTTACTATTTTTTACAAATTAGTTATTATAAGTTTTGTTGCAAATGGGCCATTAGCTCAGTTGGCTAGAGCGCTTCCATGGCATGGAAGAGGTCAAGGGTTCAAGTCCCTTATGGTCCACAAATAAATATTTAGCTAATATTAAATGAATAATCAGCCTAAAGGCTGATTTTTCTGGTTTTTTTATATCTTTTATTGTTTTTTTAGACTATCTTTTTTAAAGATAATTTAATTAAGATGTCTTAATTATTTTAAAATTAATTTTTATAAAGATTGTTATTTTTACTATCTTATTAGATTAACAATATATTAATAGTTTATTTATAATTTTATACTTTAATAATTAGATCTTATTTAGTGTCAACGATAATCTGGACTTTTATTTTCCATAATGGTTCTTTAAAGAACACAAAAGTAAATCCGTTAACTTTTTTTACATTTCTATCTTTGAAAATTATTATATGTTCATTATGTAGCTATAAAAGTTCTTTGAAGAACATCGTTAAAACGTACCTTCTTTTTTATTTTTTAAAATAATTATTTTTTAGTGGTTGTAAAAATATAATTAAACCAAAGGGGTGGTGATAATATTTTTATTAAGCAAGTAATAATCTTTCTTATTAAATTAATTCTTCTGATTACTAGAAATGTTCCTTAAAGAACACAAAGAAGTAGCAATAAATGTTCCTTAAAGAACACTATTTATTTAGCTAATATTAGTATAAATAGCTAATATTAGCAAATAATGCTGATATTTGAAAAAAAACGGAAAAAAAGCTATAATTTAACCATAATTAAAAAAGTTTATGATTTATGATGTTGTAATCGTCGGTTCAGGTCCGGCTGGCCTGACAGCGGCGATTTTTTCAACGCGCCGAGAAATGAAAACCCTGATTGTTGGTAAAGAATTGGGGGGTCAGATTATCTGGGCCGGAGAAATTGAGAATTATCCTGGATTTAAAAGCATTACTAATTTTGACTTTATTGAACGCCTGCGTGATCATGCGGTCTCTTCGGGTGCAGAGCTGAAAAATGCGGAAATTGTCCGCTTAGAAAAATTAGAAGATGGTACTTTTAAACTTTATACCAATAAAGAAGAATTTTTAGCGAAGTCAGTTATTTTAACTATTGGTTTATCTCCACGCCGCCTCGCCGTTCCGGGGGAAATAGAATTAGGAGCGCATGGAGTTTCTTATTGTGCTAATTGCGATGGACCTTTGTATCGTGGCAAGAAAGTTGCAGTCATCGGAGGGGGCAACTCCGCTTTTGATGCGGCCGAAGTTTTGTCAAAAATTGCGGCCGAGGTTTACTTAATTCACCGCGGCGAAGAGTTTAAAGCTTTTGATTCTTTGGTGAATGAAGTAAAAGAGAGAGAAAATATTACTATTATCACCAGTGCGACTATTAAAGAAATTGCCGGCGACGGAAAAGTAGAAAAAATCATTTATAGTACCGATAAAGATGGGGAAGTTGAACTTCCTTTAGATGGAGTCTTTATTGAAATTGGTCGGATTGCACACACAGATGTAGTGTCTGATTTTGTTGATCGTGATGACCGGTCTCAAATTAAAGTTAATAATTTAATGGAGACTAAAACTCCTGGCTTATTTGCGGCAGGAGATGTCACCGATAAAAGCGAATTTAAACAAATCACAGTGGCGATTGGTCAAGCAACCACCGCCGCTTTAAATGCTTATAAGTACCTACAAACACAAGGTAGCGTGAAAGCGTCTAAAAATTTTTACTAACCTTTTGACTTTATGGCACAAGAAAAAATCAATTTGATCGCAGCTGATATGGGTTATGGCCACCAACGAGCAGCCTATCCATTATTAGATATCGCGGTCGGCGGTAAGATTATTACGATTAACAATTACCAGGGAATTGAGGGGTGGGAAGAGCGGTATTGGAATACTAGTAACGGCGGCTACAATCGTATTTCTAGGTTGAAAAAAATTCCTTTAATTGGTAATTGGATTTTTTCTTTGATGGACGCGTTTCAAGAGATTGCTCCTTTTTATCCAAAGCGTGATTTATCCAAACCAACCGTTCAGGAAAAATATTTTTATCGCCAAGTACGAAAAGGTTTGGGTAAAAATTTAATTAACCAATTACGAGAAGGTGCTTTACCGTTTGTCACTACTTTTTTTGTAGCTGCCTATTTTGCAGAAGAACAAAATTACCCAGGAGATATTTATTGTATTATCTGCGACACCGATGCTTCCCGAGCTTGGGTTAATCTAGATTCTAAAAAGACTCGAGTAAAATATGTTCTTCCCAGTGAAAAAGTAAAAGAACGATTTTTGATGTATGGCGTGCGTGAAGAAAATATTATTGTGACGGGTTTTCCTCTGCCTAAAGAGAATGTTGGGGAACAAGAGGAAATTTTGAAAGGAGATTTGGCTAATCGTTTAACCCGACTTGATCCTAAAGGGGTTTATCATAATCAGTATCAGTCTCTAATTAATTCTCATCTACCTCAGGCGAGTGATCAAAAGCGCCCCTTAACAATTACTTATGCTGTGGGTGGTGCCGGAGCGCAAAAAGAAATTGGGGCACAAATTTTAAATGGTCTGAAAGATTGGATTGCTGATGGTCGGCTCAATTTAAATTTAATTGCCGGCAGTCGGGCAGAAGTTAAAGAGTATTTTGAAGCTCAAATTAAAGAGTCTGGTTTGGTTGATAATCAAGGAGTTAGAGTTGTTTTTCACCCTGATAAAATGGAGTATTTTAAGGAGTTTAATCAGGTGTTGCGTCAGAGTGATATTTTGTGGACTAAGCCGTCAGAATTATCTTTTTATGCTTCTCTCGGTTTACCGATTTTAATGTCGCCAGTCATTGGGTCGCAAGAAGTTTTTAACCATGAATATTTAACCGCTCAAGGATCTGGAGTTGATGCTTTAGAAATGGAACATGTGGCGGAATGGTTCCCAGATTTATTAGATTCTGGTCGCTTAGCGCGGGCAGCAATGGATGGTTATTTAAATGGTAATGCTCAAGGTGTTTATCGCATTGAAGCTTTATTTAACTAATAAAACTTTATGTCTTGGTTTGGAGTCGCAGTTCTCGCTTATGTTTTATTGGCGGTTGTCAATTTAACAGATAAGTTTCTGATTGATAATGTTGTTAGAAGTGCTAAAACATACACACTTTTAGTCTGTGGTTTAAGTTTGGTGATCTTTTTAGGCGCTCCTTGGTTTTTGGAGTTTCCGGGCTGGTCTAATTTAGGGGTCACTCTAGCTGCGGGCTCTTTATTTACTGCTGCCATCTTCTTTATGTATGAAGCCTTACGGCGCGGTGAGGCTACGCGAACAGTCATTGTCATTGGCGGCCTGGTTCCTGTTTTTTCAGTGATTTTAAGTACGATTTTTTTAAAGACAGTTTTAGTAGCGACTCAATTTTGGGGCTTAGTTTTATTAGTGGCTGGTACTTTTTTAATTGCTTTTTTACCAGTAGCCCAGTCTTTTTGGGAAAAAATGTGGTCACGCCTGCACCCTGATAAATACCGCAAACAATCCTGGCGTTTAGCTATTTTGTCGTCTTTCTTTTTTGCCGCTTTTTTTGTCGCCACTAAACAAGTCTATGAATACCAACCATTTTGGAGTGCTTTTATGTGGTTGCGTTTGGGGGCATTTTTAGCCGCGGTAATTTTCTTAATAGAACCGCGGAGCCGTCGGGAAATTATGCGCCAACTATTCCCTAAGAAAAAAAAGAAGAAAGCCGAGTCAAAAACCACTTTTTTATTTTTGTTTAATCAAGGCTTGGGGGCTTTAAGTTCCGTCTTGCAAAATTATGCCATTTTTTTGGGCCCAGTCGCGCTAGTAACAGCTTTACAGGGCGTTCAATATGGTGTATTAATTATTTTATCTTTTGTTCTTGGTTTGTTTATTAAACAATACAAAGAAGACTTTTCTTGGCGCTTATTGATACAAAAAGTTTTTGCCTTATTATTAATTAGCGGCGGTTTATATTTAACCGCCATCCAGATTTAAATATTATGACCAAAAAGAAACGCACCTGGCTTATCGGGATTGGTATTTTTTTATTACTTCTGGGAATTTTTTGGTATATGATTAAAATTCCTAAACACTACCCCAAAAACATCAACTTGGAGCATCGTCCGGGTTCTTTCGGGGCCACTTTTTCTAAGAAGTTTGCTACCGAGATTGATTTAGATTGGCAAGAAGCCTATAAAGCAATTATCAATGACTTAGGTGTTCGTAAATTACGCTTACCCGCCTACTGGGATGAAATAAACCCAGAAGAAGGTGTTTATAATTTTACCGATTTAGATAGCATGGTTCAGTTGGCTTCAGAAAAAGGAGTTGATATCACTATTGTAGTTGGCCATCGTCAACCACGCTGGCCTGAATGTCACGCTCCATCTTGGGTGGTTACCAAAGAAACTGAACAGAAGCAAGGATTCTTATTAGAGGCTATTACAACAACTGTTAATCGCTATAAAGATAATCCACAAGTCGTTGCTTGGCAGGTAGAAAATGAACCATTTCTTGGAACCTTTGGTGTTTGCCCTCCTTTAGATAAAGAGTTTTTAGAAAAAGAAGTGGCTTTGGTTCGTTCTTTGACGAATAAACCAATCATTATTACCGCTTCGGGGGAGATGAGTTCTTGGAAAGAAGAGGTAAAATTGGGTGATATTTTTGGCAGCACTTTATATCGAGTTGTTTATGACCACCGCTGGGGATTCTTCCGCCACTTTTTTGCCCCTAGTTTTTACCAGTTAAAAGCTAAATTAGCGGGAATTGATTATAAAGACGCCATGATTATTGAATTGCAAACCGAACCTTGGGTACCAGATGGAAAAATGATCTATCTCAGCAAAGAGGATATTGATATCTCAATGAGCGTAGACCAATTAAAAGCCAACCTCCAATTCGCGATTGATACGGAGTTTAAGGATGTTTATGTGTGGGGAGTAGAATGGTGGTACTGGCAAAAATTATATGGCAGCCCTGAATATTGGAGAATCGGTCAGTTTATGTTTGATAAGGTGGATTCACTAACAGATTAAAAATTTTGTCTTGGTTGTTATCAACCCAGTCTTTAAACTTAAGCCCGGACTCAGGAGTTCGGTCTTTTGTTAAGGCTAAAAGTTTATCTAAATCAAAGTCTAAACTAAAATCAGCTAGTCCGGCGCGTTTTGCATCATAAGAATTGCAGAGTTGCTCATAATGATTGGTAGTTGGAACCATTAATATTGGTTTTTGTAGGTAAGCCGCCTCACAAATAGATTCAAATCCACCAGTCGAGATATAAGCCTGGCAATTGCTTAAGCGATTAATAAAAAGATCACCACTTAAGCGATGAAAGCAAAGATTGGGAAAAGGTTTTTCTTGTTCTTTGGCGTCCTTCTTATCCCAAAAAGCTTCAATTTTAATATTTGGATTTTTTTGAACCCAATCAATAATCATTTCAGCATAGCCCGGGTTGAGGGTGTAGGAGAGTAAGAAGTTTTGATTAACAGGGGTGCTCTCTAAAATACTTTTTCTAATTAAAGGTGGGCAGACAAAAATTCTTTTTTTCAAATAATCGGCAGAATCGGAAAAAGATAAAGCTAATCTGGCGCAGGACCCGTAAGATGTTAAAAAATTATAGAATTTCAAAGACAGATAATCAAAGTAATGTTTTTCTGGTCTTTGGTAGTCAGGGTGGTCAAAGAAAAATTGGTGTCCAAAAGTAATACAAGGAACTCGGCGTTTAAACAATAACTGGTAGAGACCGCACAGCGGTTCGTAAAAGTTAAGTAAAACGTCCGGTTTATTCTCGGTAATTATCTTTTTTATATCCAACAAGCTGCGGCGGTAAGTAAATCCGCGCATCAAGTTGAAACCAATACTGCGATAAAAAGAAATCCCCGTTTGTTTTTTGTTAGTCAGAAAATAGGGGCTATCAATAAAATGAATAGGCGCCTCAATCTCCTGAATAAAATAGTCAGGCAATGTTCGCTGAGGAAGCCGATTAGCGACAACCCCGCAAATTTTGTGGCCGCGAGCCCGTAACCCGGACGCCACCGCCAAAGCTTGGCTGAGATGACCCCTTCCTTCACTTTGGACAAATAATAAGTAAGTCATAAAAATAAATAAAACACCGATGGCGGTGTTTTAAAGGGAGCGGGTAGGGGGAATCGAACCCCCATCC
>CAYLPC010000012.1:0-14980 GCA_964385475.1 uncultured Gammaproteobacteria bacterium
AAAAAAGACAATCGCCAAGTAGCGATTGTAATTGATGATCATTCGGGTGGTTCGGCAAGTAATCGACCGGTACTTTTTAGATATTTAAGTGACCTTTCAAATACTTTAGAATCTGTTGATTTAAAGTCGGCGGCTGACACTAAATTTAATGGGTATAATATTGTTAGACAAACTTATTTAGTTGAGTAATCTATTAATTTTATTTTTTTCTAAAAAATGCTATATTTTAAAATAGCAGACATTTGTCCGCTCTAGTAATCCAAAAATTATATGAAAGGGTACAACAACAACATCGAAGATTTAACACTAGCTAACACTAATTTTAGAGAAGTCCTCTATACTGGCAAGTATGCACAATTGGTTTTGATGTCTCTAAAACCGGGCGAGGAAATTGGTAAGGAAGTTCACGAAGGGATTGATCAATTTTTTCGTTTTGAAGCGGGTGAAGGGAAGGTGATTGTTGATGACAATGAGTATTCAGTCAGCGATGGCAGTGCCGTTATTGTTCCGTCCGGCGCTAACCATAATGTTATTAATACTTCAGAAACAGAAGATTTGAAGCTTTATACTCTTTATTCTCCGGCTGAACATAAAGAAGGAATTATCCAAGCTACCAAAGAGGAGGCAGAGGCTCGTCACGAACAAGAACAGTTTGATGGCCAAACCACTGAATAATAGAAGCTCAATTAAAAAAGACTTTACTATTAGTGAAGTCTTTTTTAATGAGTTAACTTTAATCAATCTCTGAGAGACTGAATTTTAATTGCATCCCCTCGGCGCTAATTAAGGTTAAATTTTCACCATCCAGTTTATATTCAGGATCAGATTGTAATACTTGGCTGATTGTTCTTTCGGCGTCCATTAAGTCTTCATCTTCGCAATACATTAGAGTAGAGATTATACTGCTTGTCATCACAATTTGTTTGCCCTCTAAGATATAATCACCACCAAAACTGTTACAGGCTCTTCCGCCGGCGTGATTAGCGCTAAAGGTTAGTTTAACATTTGTTTTACTTAAATCAGTCCAGACCGCTCCGTTGCCTTTCGCTTGCAGTTGCCAAGCGGTGTCGCTTAAGGGGCTTGTCATCGGAGCCGGTATGAATCTAAATTGCTGCTCATCGCCATTTTTAATAATTAAATTATTATCGTAATCAAATTCATAAGTAGCTTGACTATTTAGGGCGCGAGTTAAATTTTCTTCTAGCGCCATTAATTCTTTGTCCCCACAGAGCATTTCAGTTAGAAAAATATTAGCGGCTGAGAGCACACCGTTTTCGGCTTGGTAATCTCCACCAAAACTATTGCAGATTTTTCCGCCAAGAATTTCCTCGTCAAAATTTAAAGTAATATTGTAAGCTCGGTCATCAAGCCATGACCCGTCAGCCCGGTGGTGACTTAGCACCCAACGGCTGCCCGCTAAATCAGCGCTTAGAGGCGCTGCCTTAACCAAAAGCAGTTCTTTGTCTGCGCCGTCGCCGATAATTAAATCTCCCTCAGAATTAATCGTTAGGGATTGGTTATTTTCTAAAACTGCCAGAAAAATATTTTCAATAATCATTAGGTCACTGGCACAAGCCATCCGAGTGGCAATTAGCCCGGGGGTGCTAATTAGATTGTCTTTTATTTGGTAATCGCCACTGATATCGTTGCAAACGCGGGCATAAATCTTATCAGCAGTAAATTCAAGCGTCAGTGACTTGCTAGCATCGGGAACTAGGTAGTTGCCGTTTTTGTCGCTAACCTCACGAATCTGCCAATTAGTATCACTGAGGCTGATTGTTTGTTTGGAATCAGTAATATTTGCGCCTGGTTTTTTGGGGTCATTTTGGTTATTATCGGCGATTAAAAAATCGGTTAAAAACCAGATTAGGGCGATTAGGCACAAGACGCCCAAAAGCGACAGAAGTAAGTTATTAGATTTTTTGTTCATAAGATTGTTTGTTTATGTTTATATTATATAAGAAAATGGTTAAAAAAGATAATTTACTAAAAAATTGCTAAAAAAAATAAAAAGTGTTTTAATAAAGTTGTTTCTGCCTCCATAGTTTAATGGATAGAACGCGAGCTTCCGGAGCTCGTAGTAGGGGTTCGATTCCCTTTGGGGGCACTATTTTTAATCTATGTTGTGGCGTAATTTATTTTTAGCTTTTATTTTTTTAGGACTAACCGTCTTTTTCTTTTGGTACCAAAATAATCGCTTAAGCATTTCTGTCTATCAGGTAGGTGAAGCCGAACATCAGGGGGCGCCGTCTTTTACGATTGTACAGCTCTCTGATTTACACAATAAAAGTTTTGGACAAGAGAACCAAGGATTACTGCAAAAGATTGATGAGATTAACCCTGATATGGTGGTACTTACTGGTGATCTAATTGATTCTCATCGTTCGGGACAAAACAACGCTCTTTTATTGGTCCGTGCTTTAGCAGCGAAACGGCCAGTGTATTATGTTTCAGGCAATCACGAGCGCTGGAGCGGCTTTTATCCCGCTTTAGAGGCGGAGTTGCGTCAAGCGGGCGTTCAAATTTTAAATGATACCAGCACAATCATAAATAATAGTAAGGGGCAGCAACTAGCACTCTTAGGTTTAGCTGATCCTGATTTTTCTAACACGGAGCAATGGCAAAAAAAATTAAATGACTTAGCAGCTCAGGCCAAGTCATATTTTTCCGTATTGTTATCGCATCGCCCGGAACGGTTTGCTGATTATGTCGCGTCAGGAGTTAATCTGACTTTGACCGGACATGCTCACGGCGGGCAGTGGCGCTTGCCCTATGTCGGCGGCTTAGCTGCTCCTAATCAAGGACTTTTTCCAGAATATGATGCTGGTATGTATCAGGAAGCTAATTCTCAAGTTATCGTTTCTCGGGGGCTAGGCAATAGCATTGTCCCGCTCCGCTTATTTAATCTACCAGAAATCGTGGTCTTACAAGTTTATCTACCTTAAGCTATGACAACAACAAAAACTAAAAAGGTTAATAAAAGAAAGCGCCAATTAGTTTTAATTGGCGGCGGCATGACATTTAAGAAGCGCGCTGCGTATTTAAACTATCTCCGGGACCGTGAGTTGAAGTTTGATAAACAATTGCGCTGGCATCGAGATTATCTGACGGCTAAGCTGGGCAAGCAAACAGAGATTATTCGGGTAGAGATGCCGGGAGCGGATAATGCCTCTTATGAAGAGTGGCGACTTAATTTTGAAAATTATCTCAAGTATTTAAAGTCCGGGATGATTCTAATTGGCAGCTCTTTAGGCGGAATCTTTTTGGCAAAATACTTAGCGGAAAATGAGCTTCCCAAAAAACCAAAAGCAATTATTTTAGTGGCTCCGCCTTACGACGATACTCTTTCTGATGAAGACTTGGCTGGCGGCTTTGATTTGCCGAGAAGTTTGAAACGTCTGGCGGCATATGGAAAAAAATTAACGCTAATGTTTTCTAAAACTGATTTGGTGGTTCCGATTGAGCATGCGGCTAAGTATGCCAAAAAATTACCGCAAGCTAACTTTTTTATTTTTGCTGACAAGAATGGCCATTTTCGAATTAGTGAATTTCCCGAAATGGTTGCGTATCTAAAAAAATTACTTTAAGAAGAAAAAGGCCCCGCTTCCCAAATAGGGAAGCGGGGCCTATTTTTTACAAGCGTTGAGCCAGCTCCGTCAGTGTGGCGCTGGAATTATTAATTTTCCCCCACAAAGAGTCAGGGAATTTATCGCTTAAAAAGTCTGCCAAACGCTCTTCGCCTTCCTTCATTTTTTCTTTCCCGGCGCGCGTCACCTCCACTAAACTGCTGCGCGCGTCATTAGGGTCGCTGGTGCGTTTAATTAAGCCGATTTTAATCATCGGTAACAGCAGGCGCGTAATTCCTGACGGGGTTAACCCCATTAGTTCGGCTAAATCAGCAGCGCGCAGTTTATCAGGTGCCTGGCTTAAATGGTGCATAATTAGCAACTCATTTAAACTAAGTCCGTTTAAAACAGCATCTAAACGGCGATTTAGTTTGGCTTGAAAACGAGCATTCGCGACAAAGTAACTTAACATATATTTATTGATTAGTAATTGAGATGTCAACTATATCATAAATTAAAAACTTGTCCAGAGGGGCAAGTTTTTAATTAGCTAATGGCTATAATTTGCCATGATTCTTGACCCCGAGGACGATCCCAAATAACCAAAGCGCCAACTTTTTTACCCAGCAGTGCTGCTCCGAGAGGGGAGCGGTGGGAAATAATCCCGCGGGTGGGGTCACTTTCGTTAGACCCCAGAATAGTAAACACTCTTTCTTGGCCTTGGCGGCTGAGCGTTACCTGGTGGCCAATATCTACATAGTCATCAGATTTTGGTGCAATAATCTCAGCTTTTTTGATAAGATTTTCTAAATCTAGGATGCGTTGGTTGAGACCGCGCAGGCGCCCCTTGGCCAACTGATAGCCAACATTCTCTGAGAAGTCACCCATTAAGGCTAAACGGGCCACTTCAGCGGCTTCTTGGGGTCGTTTCACATTAACCCAATAATCTAATCGTTTTTTGAGTTCCGCAAAACGCACCGGGGTTAGGTGATAATCGGTGTCTTTAAAAGTGTATTTACTGGCTTTTCTGATAGGCTGGCGCATATCTGTTATTGTATCGTAAAAGGGAAGATAAATAAAAGGGCTCGGTTTCCTTGACGGTCTAAAAATGGTAAAATATAAAGGTATTTATGTCTAAGAATAAACTAGCTATCTTTGGGACGCTGGGCTTTTCTCTCCTAGTCGTCCTTTTTTCCACTTATATTTATATTGCCAATGGTTTTATCTATCACCGCATCGGGTCGGCTCATTTTACTTTGCCTCACCGCGAACAGGTTTATTATATGAATCCTACTTTAGCGACCACCAGTAATGTTTATATCGCCTTGGGCGACAGCTTAACCGCTGGTAGCGGCGCTGATTTGTATGAGGAGACTTATCCGTACTTAGTGGCTAAGCAATTGTCTAATCACAATCAAGAAGTAATTCTGCGTAATTTTTCGGTTCCGGGTTTTAAGAGTCAAGACTTGATTGATGTGTTCTTAGAAAACACGGTTAAGATGCAGCCGGACATTGTTACTATTTTAATTGGAGTTAATGATATTCATAATTATGTTGGTGAGGAACGTTTTGCTAAAAACTATCGTACTATTTTAGAAGTGCTCACCCAACACACCAAGGCAAAGATTTATTTAATTAGTATTCCTTATATTGGTGCCGACACTACTATTTTTCCGCCTCTTAATCTCTATTTTTTAAATCAAACTACGGAATATAACAAAGTGATTAAAGAATTGAGTCAGGAATATCACGCAACTTACATTGATTTAGATACGCCCACTAGAGCTTTATTTAGAAAAGACGGCGCGCATTATTCAGTGGACGGCTTCCATCCGTCGGCGGCTGGCTATAAGATCTGGGCCGATATTATATATGATGGTCTCCGTTAACAATCCCGTCGCGCAAACTTATTTGTTTGCGCTTTTACTTTTAATTATAATTATCTTCTCTTTGCGGCGCCGCCAAGACGAGAGTCTTTTTCCTGTCAGTGTCTCTCAAGAGTTAAAAGGAGTGGCGATGTTAGCCGTAATTATTGCTCACGTGACTTATGCTTTAGTGGATGACACTCGCTTTCTCGCTCCTTTTGCTGGATTTGCCGGGGCAGGGGTGGATATTTTTTTATTACTTTCTGGTTATGGTCTGATGGCGAGCGAATTAAAACGCCATTTGTCTACCCGCCAATTTTATCAACGCCGCTTCCTGCATTTATATCTGCCGCTCTGGCTCGTGCTGGCTATTTTTTTTGTAGTCGATGCTTTGATGGGGAAGTTTTATGATACTCCGTATATTGTCCAGTCTTTTTTAGGCTGGTTTAGCAGTGCGGACTTATATCGGGATGTTAATTCACCTCTCTGGTATTTTTCCTGGATTATTTTTTACTACCTTTTGTTCCCCTTATTATATATCCGTAAATACCCCTGGTTGTCTCCCTTGCTGATGTTAATTGCCGTTAAGGCGGTGCTCTTTAGTGAGCCAGAATTTTTGAAGGTCAGTTATTTGTATGAACTTCATGTTTGGGCTTTTCCCTTTGGCATGTTTCTTGGCTGGCTGTTCAATGCCTCGCCACTATCAGAGAAGATTAGCGGATTTTTTCAACGCTTGCGGACTAGCCAGGTGGGGCATTATCCAGCGCTTTTAATGCTCGCGGCAGTGTTGCTTTACTTTTATTATAATTCGCCGGTTGGCCAGAGTCTTAAATATGAGCAATTCGGTAATATCTTAATTATCTTGCTGCTTATCATGGTCTTTTTGATTAAGAATAGACAATCTCTCTTTTTACAAGTAATTGGTCTCATGTCCTATGAGATTTATCTGCTGCATTGGCCTTTAATGTACCGCTACGGTATAATTTTTAAATACCTTCCAGCTGGTTTAGCCGTGGTCGTTTATCTAGGAATTTTTATCGCCTTGGCTTACATTCTGCGTTATGTGAGCGCCCGATTAACAGGCAGTGACGGGCGTCCGTCGTGGCCCGCTCGTCTATTTAAGCGTCAAAAAACATATGTTTAATTTTAATCACCTTTTTAATCCGCAAGCAGTGGCCGTAGTCGGCGCTTCTACTAAGCCGGGCAGTGTTGGTAACGATATTGCTAAGAATCTAGTCCTTCAATTTCCTGGGCCGGTTTATTTAATCAACCCTAAGGCGGAAACTTTATTTGACAAGCCTTGCTATCCTAATCTAAACGCTGTTCATCAAGCGATTGATTTAATGGTTATTGTCGTGCCCGCCGCTAGCGTTCCAGTAGTACTGGAGGAAGGAGGAAAATTAGGAATTAAAGCAGCTATTATTATCTCGGCCGGTTTTAAAGAGGTTGGCAATTCTGATTTGGAAAAGCAGGTACAAGAGCTCAGTCTCCGTTACAAGATTACTTTGATTGGTCCGAACTGTTTAGGCATCATTCATCCGGCGGCGCAACTCAATGCGTCCTTTGCCGCCTTCACGCCGGCAGCAGGCGATGTTGCGTTTATCTCTCAAAGCGGCGCTCTGTGCACCGCGGTTCTGGATTTGGCGACTAATATGGGTATTGGTTTTTCTAAATTCGTAAGTATTGGTAATAAAGCGGTGGTTGATGAAGCTGATTTATTAGATTATCTGCATCAAGATCAAGCGACTAGGGTGGTTGGTATTTACGCTGAGCAACTGGCTAAACCGCAACGCTTGATGGCTAAATTTCAAGAATTGGCTCAAGCAGAGCCGCCCACTCCAGTGATTGTTTTAAAATCGGGACGTACTTCTGCCGGTGCCGGCGCCAGTGCTTCGCACACCGGATCTTTAGCGGGGAATGATGCGGCGTACGGTGCTTTATTCAATCAAAGTGGCGTCGTTCGGGCTAATACCGCTGAAGAATTATTTGACTATATTAAAGCCTTTCGTAATAACCCAATTCAATCTGTCCAGCGCGTGGCAATTATTACCAATGCCGGCGGTCCAGGAGTTTTGGCCGTTGATACTTTAGTTTCTCATGGCTTATCAGTAGCCTCTTTAAGCGAGGCCACTCATAAATCTCTACAAGAAATTTTACCGCCAGCAGCTAGTTTAAATAATCCTGTGGATATTTTAGGGGATGGTTCTGCGGAACGATATCAAGCGACTTTAGATGTTCTGAGTCATGATGACGGAGTTGATTCATTTTTAATTATTTTGACACCTCAGTCTATGACGGAAGTGGAGGCGACCGCTCAAGCGATTGTTGCTTTTAAGAAAAAAAGCCAGCGGCCTGTAGTAGCGGCTTTTATGGGGCATGAGCTGACGGGTGTCGGACAGAATATTTTACGGGATGGTGGTGTTGCTGTTTACTCTTTTCCCGAAGCCGCGGCTCAGTCTTTGGCGGCTCTAGGGCATTTTCATAACTACCGTCAGCGGCCAGAGGATGAGGTAAAAAGATTTGCTGATGTTGATCAGGAATTAGTGTCTAATATTTTTGCACAGGCAAAAAAAGAGGGAATAACAGCTTTCCCGGAAGCAGAGGCCCTGCGTATTTTTAAAGCTTATGGCTTGCCTACTTTGCCCAGCTTTTTAGTAAAAAGCGCTGCAGAGGCTGAATCCGTCGCTAAACAATTAGAAACGCCGCTCGCTTTGAAAATTGCTTCCGCCGATATTTTGCACAAAAGCGATTCTGGCGGCGTGATGTTAGATATTCCGCCGGAGGAAATTAGTGAGCATTATCAGCGGCTTATAAAAAGAATCACAGAGAAATATCCTCAAGCTAAGATTGATGGTGCGACGGTCGCTCCGATGGTAAAAAAAGGAGTGGAATTAATTTTAGGCAGTGTTCAAGATCCAGCCTTAGGGGATACTTTGATGTTAGGCTTAGGGGGAATTTATGTAGAGATTTTAAAAGATGTCGCTTTCGGTTTGAATCCGCTAACCAAGACTGATGTTCAAAGAATGCTTGGACAGTTAAAAGCTAAAAAAATATTAGATGGCGCTCGCGGCCAAAAGGCAGTCGATCAAGAAGCAATTGTTGACTGTGTTTTAAGGTTAGCACAGTTAGTGTCCGATTTTCCTCAGATTAAAGAGCTAGATATCAACCCTCTGGTTGTTCACGAACAGGGGGCGGTGGTTTTAGACGGACGCATTATCATTGAATAAAAAAAGCCGAGGCTAACGCCTCGGCTTTTTCTTTTTATAATTTTTCAATTATCTGGCAGATATCAGAGAATACTTTTTCAATACTTTGCTCACCATTGATGCGGTGTAACTTTTCTTCTTTTTCATAATAATCGCACAGAGGTCCAGATTCTTGTTTAAAAACATCCAGGCGATTTTGAACCACGGAGGCATCCTTATCGTCGCCGCGCGCTTCTAAAGCGATGCGAGCGTCAATGCGCCGCTGCACCTCTTCGCCACTAACTTCAAGAAGAAAGCAAGCGTCTACTTGAGCGTCAACGCCCGCGAGCAATTCATTCAATATTTCTATTTGGCGTTGTTTTCTAGGGAAGCCGTCAAAAATAACACCAGTGGTGTTAGCTTGGGAGGCGACATCACCTAAAGCAGCGATAATGACATCATCAGGCACAAGCAAACCGCTTTCAACAATCGCTTTGGCCTTCTGGCCAATTTCAGAGCCAGAGCTAATCATTTCGCGCAATTTATCGCCCATGGCAAAATGGAAGAAGCCGTATTTCTCTCGCAATAATTTAGCCTGGGTGCTCTTGCCGGCGGCCGGCAAACCGTACATAATAATTACTTTGTTCATATTTCTTGTTTAAAAAAACATCATAGCGTAAGCTTGTCCTCTTGACAATGGTGGGTCGTAAGACCTAAGTAAAAGTGTTAAGATGCTTTATATGGAGAATCATGTCCCCCTAGCGGCCTCATACCGTCCGCAAAATCTCAGTGAATTTGTCGGTCAGGAACGAGTAATCGGTCCTGATTCTTGGTTGCGCCAAGCAATCGCCGAGGATAAAATTTCCTCCTTATTATTTTGGGGGCCGCCCGGATCAGGGAAGACAACCTTAGCCCTGATTATTGCTAAGGAAACTAAGTCAGAATTTGTGGAGATTTCCGCGACTAGCAGCGGCAAGAAGGATTTACAAGTGATTATTGAAAGAGCGCAACAGGCGCGCCGCTTGGGCAAAAAGACTATTTTATTTATTGATGAGATTCATCGCTGGAATAAGGCCCAGCAAGATGCGTTACTTCCGCAGGTGGAAAGCGGTGTTGTCACCTTAATCGGAGCAACGACCGAGAATCCTAGTTTTGCTGTGAACGGCGCTTTACTCTCACGGGTTAAAGTTGTGGTGCTAGAGGCGCTGACTGAGGATGATTTACAAAAAGTCGTTGCGCAGGCGGCCAAAAAATCTGGATTTAAAGGTAAAAAAGATGCCTGGCGCTTAATTGCTCGCTTAGCCAACGGCGACGCTCGCAAGGCTTTAAATATTTTAGAAACAGCTGGGGCGACTAGTAAGGATATTGACGTTCTGCTGGTTAAAAAAATTATTGATAAACCGAATTTACTTTACGATAAAAGTGGGGAGGAGCATTATAATATTATTTCTGCCCTGCATAAATCGATGCGTGGCGGCGATGCCGATGCCGCGGTTTATTGGCTGGGTCGCATGCTGGAGGGTGGAGAAGATCCGCTTTATATTGCTCGTCGTTTAATTCGCTTTGCGTCAGAAGATGTGGGGCTAGCCAATAATAGCGCGTTGTTATTAGCGAATGCTGTCTATGACGCCTGCCATAAAATCGGTTTACCGGAGTGCGGTGTTAATTTAGCTCATGCCGTTATTTATTTGGCTAAGTCGCCTAAAAGCATTGCTGCTTATGAAGCGCACAATCTAGTTGCTGAAGAAATTTCTCAGAGCGGTAATTTGCCGGTCCCATTACACATCAGAAATGCACCGACAAAATTAATGAAAGATTTGGGATATAGTAAAGGGTATAAGTATACGCCAGTGGAAGACTCCAGCGATCAAACATATTTACCAGATAAATTATTAGGTAAAAAATTTATTAAATAAAAAAGCGGTGCTTGCACCGCTTTTTGTTAAACCTTTTTAACATCAATCTTGTATCCACGTCCCGGGAAAGTAAAGATTAGTTCTTTACCGCCGTGAGTTTTTAATTTGCGCCTTAGGTTGAGCAGATGAGTATCAAGTGTATTAGAAAAAGGATCGGCGTTCATATCCCAAGCATTTTCCATAATTAATTCACGCGAGCGCACTTCGCCTTGATGGCGCATGAGATATTCTAAGATGCAATACTCTTTGCGTGTCAGGTGCAGATGGCGGCCGCGTCGTTTGACGGTTTGCCGGCTTAAATCAAGAACCAAGTCATCAATTTTTAAAACATCGGTCTGCCAAGTGGGCGGGCGACGCAAAAGAGCTTGAATGCGCCAAGACAATTCATCTAGCAAAAATGGCTTTGTCAAAAAATCGTCTACTCCTAATTTGAAGGCTTGAGCTTTGCAACTAGGTTCACCGCAAACGGTCAGCATTAAAATAGGTGTTACTTTTTCCTGTCTGATTTCTTGCACGACTTTTAGGCCGTCTTGTTTGGGAAGATGATAATCAATAATCATTAAGTCATATTGATTGGTGCGAGCCAAAAATGACCCCTGTTCGCCGTCGCTGGCTAGGTCAACAATGTATGATTGGCTTTCTAAACTAGATTTGATAAAACGAGCGATAGCCGCTTCATCTTCAATAATAAGAATCTTCATAAAAGATAAAATTATTTTTTTACGACCTTATTTTAATGAGCAGAGATTATTTTTTTCTTAAGAATAGGGAAGGAATACGGATTGTGAATTTAGTGGTTTTTAGTCTCTTTTTGACCTTGACTAAAAGCCATTTTTTTGTTAATTTTAGCGGTGGCTTAAATAAGTTTTAGGTACAAAGATATCAAGGATAAGCAAAAATATGAAAAAATATTTATTAGTTTTATTATTGGCTGTTTTAGCGATAACGACCACAGCCTGCGGATCAAAAGAAGAAGATCAAACTAACGGCGTCAAACCAATTGCGGTGAAGGGGCAAAAAGTGTCTGATAGTTTGACTTGGGCGCGAGAGTTGTCCTATCCCGGCACAGTTGTTTCTGAAAGTGAGGCGAAAATTCTGGCAAAAACTTCCGGTACGGTTTCCGGGTTTACTATCGCCACTGGTGCTAAGGTGGAACCGGGTCAGGAATTGGGACGCATTGATGACCAAGTTTCCAGTACTAATGGAGTTTTTAATGCCGGACAGGTTAAGCAGGCACAAATTGGCGTGGCGCAAGCGCAGTCAGCTTACCAATTAGCGAAAACTAATTATGAAAATTTACTAGCGTCAGCTTCTAAAGATTTAGACAGTGCCGCCATTTCACGCGATCAGGCTGCAACCAGCGAACATAATTTGGAAGTAACTATTAGCGAAGGCTTGAAAAGCGCCGAGTTAGCTTATGAAACAGCTAAAATTGCTACCAGACAGGCGCAGGATAATTTAGACATCAGACAAAGGCAATTAACACAGGGAGAAACGGATGCACGCGCTAATGCTGATATTGCTGCCGATTCCGCCATCTCCACCGCTGGAGCTTTGCTGGTTGGTTTAAATAATATTTTAGGGCTTGATGATAACGGAGTTGTATCCGTTCCTTATCGTTCCAGCTTAGGTGCTTTAGAAATTGATTCTCACGGTAAGGCGGAGTGGGATTATGATGTGGCGAAGAAGGCATATTCTGAGTACCTAGTGAAAAAGTTCTCCGACATTAATTCAAAGATGAGTGAGGCGATTAAAGTGACCGAGCTAGCAAAGAAGGCGACAGACTCTGCAAAATATCTTTTAGAAAAAAGTATTCCGTCGGCAGCTTTACCTCAAAGCTCTATGAGCGGTCCCTCTTTGTCTTCTTTTCAGCAGCAAGTGGCTGCTTTTCAAGGGCAAGCGAATGGCGCTTTAGCTCAAGCAAAAGGAGCCCAGCAGGGTTTGGACAATCTAAGTTTGAATCGCCAAGCTACAGTTGATGCTTTAGAAAAAGCTTATCAGATTGCTCGGCAGCAAGAAGCTTCCGCTGCTCAAAGTTTAAACAATTTAAAAGCAGGGAATGTGTCGCAGCGTGATCAAGCTTCTTTTGCGGCCGACTTGGCGCAGAATCAGTATGATAATTTTAAAATTAAATTATCTTCTCAATTAGCAGCCGCTCGTTCGCAAATGGAAGCGGCACGCTTGCAATATGATAATGCTCAGATTGCCTTGCAAAGCTCTTTTGACGTCCATTCTATTATCTCGCCGATTAGCGGGACTCTGACAAGTAAGCTGGTAGGGAATGGCGACAGTGTTAATCCTGGGCAAATGGTGGCGACAGTTAGTCAGATTGATAATCTTAAAGTACAGTTTTATATAGAGGCAGAGAAGATCAACGAAATTCAGGCAGGGATGACAGCGAAAGCGGTTACGGCTGATGGGCGCATTTATACAGGCGTGATTACCGCTGTAGCACAGCAGCCGGACGCCATGTCTCGTCGCTTTCTCGCAGAATTATCCTTGGAAAAATATGATGGCTTGATTATTGGAACCGTCGTAGACGTTAAGATTCCTATTCAAACTACAGTTACCCTCAGCTCTGGTTTATCTTTGCTACCTTTATCCGCTCTTAATATCGGACAGAATGAAACTAAGGTTTTAGTGTATGACCAAGGACAAGTAAGAGACCAAGTAGTGGAAGTGCTTAATGTCATTGGTGAAATGGCTCAAGTTAAAACTGGTTTAAGCGCTGATGATGTTATTATTATCAGCGGCAATAAATTAGTCGGCCCCGGACAAAATGTTGTTTTAAGCGAATAAGTTTATGAAGGTTGATTTAAAAAATTTAGACGAAGAATCGGCGGCGGCTGAGTCCGCACCTCAAGCGGCGCCGACAGCTGATCAGCTCTATTTAAAAAAACTTACTTTTAATCCGCGCTTACGCCGCAGCTGGCTTAATTTTTTCGTGACACGCTATCGAGTTGTCCTTCTTATTATTGCTTTTTTAACAGCTTTAGGCGTTTACGCTTATCAAGCGCTTCCCAGAGAATCTAATCCAGAAGTAAAAATTCCTTACGCCGCTGTAGTCACTGTTTATCCAGGAGCATCGCCCAGCGATATTGAGGAGTTGGTTACTAAAAAATTGGAGGCAGGTATCTCCGGGATTAAAGGCGTAAAGCAGATTACCTCCACTTCGCAGAATTCCAGCTCCATGATTATGGTGGAATTTGAGGCGAGTGAAGATTTAGAAGGAGCGATTAGAAAACTCCGCGATGAAGTGGCCAACATTAAAGGGCGCTTACCGGCTGATGCTTTAGAACCGGCCGTGCAGGAAATATCAGCGGACGACACTCCGATTTGGACTTTCTCATTGTCCGGACCTTATGACGGCTTTGCTCTGCGCGATATGGCCTCTGAGATTAGAGACGAGTTGGAGCGCGTACCCAGCATCAGAGAAGTTATTATTTCCGGCGGCGATGAAAAGCAGTTTCAAATTGATTACGATTCTTCTAAATTATCTTTTTATCATCTTAGCCCGACCGTGGCTAATAATGCGATTGCGGCCCGAAACAGCGCTATTCCTGCTGGTATGTTTGAGGGTGCTGAATATTCCTACGCAGTGCGCACTGACGGTCGAGTGAATAGTTTGGCTGACTTACAGAACACGCCTTTGTGGCATAGTCCGGAAGGGGCCATTATTTATTTAAAGGATGTCGCCACAGTGTCTGAGGCAGCGATTAAAAAAACGATCTACTCTCGTTTGTCTCAAGATGGCAGCCAGCCTCAAAATAGCATTACTTTTCAAGTCATTAAAAAAACGGGAGGCAATATCATTAAGGCGGTGGATGAAGGCGAACAGCGTTTGCATGCTAAATTAAAAGAACTACCCGCCGGTCTGAGCTACAGCACCACCCTCGACATGTCAGAGATGGTAGAAAATGATTTTAACCAACTGGCTCATGATTTTTTAATGACCATTATTTTAGTGTTTACCATTCTCTTCCTGATTGTTGGTATTAAAGAAGCGTTTGTCGCCGGTTTAGCGATTCCACTGGTTTTCTTCGGTACTTTTGCCGTGATGCTTTATTCTGGGATTAGCTTGAATTTTTTATCTTTATATTCTTTGATTCTGGCCCTTGGTTTACTGGTGGACGATGCGATTGTTGTGGTTTCCGCCACGAAACAATATTTGAAAAGCGGTAAGTTTACTCCGGAGGAGGCCGTACTGCTGGTGCTTAACGATTTCAAAGGGGTGCTTACAACCACCACTTTAACGACTGTTTGGGCGTTCCTACCGCTCCTCTTAGTTTCCGGCATCATGGGAGAATATTTAAAATCGATTCCTATTACGGTTTCTACCACACTCGTCCTTTCTTTGATTATCGCTTTAATTATTAATCATCCGCTTGCAGCCGTCTTAGAGCGCATACGCTTTACTAAGAGTGCGTTTTTTATTTCGGTGTCTTTGA
>CAYLPC010000013.1:0-14845 GCA_964385475.1 uncultured Gammaproteobacteria bacterium
ATTATGCGACCTTGCCATGGTCGAGAGAGGGGTTCGATTCCCCTTACCCGCTCCACTAAATAGGGCCACTTGGCTCTATTTTTTTATGAAAAAATTTTTTAACGCCACCCAATTAAAATTAGGAGCCGCTGTGTTAATGGTTTTAGACCATCTTCATTTTTTTTGGATCGGCATTCCTGATTGGTTTAACTATTTGGGCAGAATTGTGGCCCCCATTTTCTTCTTCTTAATTGTTGAAGGTTTTTTCAAGACACGAAATCGCTGGCGCTATCTCGGGCGCCTTACTTTGGCGGCTTTAATCATGCAAGGCGGCAGCTATTTGTTAAATCATTACCTGCCCGCGCCTATTCTGATTAATATTAATATTTTCTGGCCCTTAGCTTTGTCAGTCGCTCTAATGATGGTTTTAGAAGAATTAAAGAAAAAGAAATTTAGCTTTTTGTTATTGCTACTTCCGATTGTTTTTGTGTTTTTCTTTGTAGAGGGCGGATGGTTGCTTATGGGGGTTACTTTAATTTTTTATTATGGTCGCGGAAAATGGCAATTCTTAATTCCCGCTTTTATTATTTGGGCTTTTCTCTTCCAATTGCTTTATTGGCAATTAGGAGTGGGCGGATCGGGGCAGTATCAATGGCTAATGATTTTTTCCTTACCTTTTATTTGGTTGTATAATGGTGCTAGAGGTTTGCATAGCACTGCTTTAAAATATTTTTTCTACATCTTCTACCCTCTGCACATTTGGCTAATTTATTTAATCGGTTTAAAATACTGGTATTAGGCGGGTATCGTATAGTGGTTATTATGCGACCTTCCCAAGGTCGAGAGGAGGGTTCGATTCCCTTTACCCGCTCCCAAAAAAGCCCCAAAAGGGCTTTTTATTTATTGACATAAAATAGAAATAGTGATAAAAATTGTTCAGCGTAATTTAAAAATTAAATAAATTAGTAAAAATGAGTGAAATTGATAGGATTTTTCGTGAACAGGATGAGCTGTTAACAGCTTGGCGTTACAACACCGTTAAAATGATTTTTTTAGGGTTTAATGCTCTACTTTTCTTTAACTGGGTCATCTGGCTAATCTTATTAGAAAATGATCTAATAGTTAGTGTTTTGTCTGCCTTAGCGTTTATAGTTTCAGTGTTTCTTTATCAAAAACAAGCTAAAGTATTAGGAGTGATTGTTAATGTTCAGTGGTCAGCCGTGACTACGCCGCCGATAGTTATTATGTTAGGACTGCTTTCTTTCTTTTAGAAAGCAGTTTTTTTATTGACTTTCCGCTAATTTTTAGTTATAAATAAAGCACATAAACTATTATTAGGAAAAAACCATGAGAATTAAGTTTCATCGCACCGAGGCTAAAGAAGTCATTTTGTTTAAAGCCAATGACAAAATAACCTCTTCCCAAGTATTTTTAATTGACGAAAATGGGGATCAATTAGGGGTTATGGACACCGCTGAAGCCTTAGAAAAGGCTAAAGAGGTTGATTTAGATTTGGTGGAAGTTAATCCTAAGGCCAATCCTCCTGTCGCTAAAATTGTTGATTTGGGTCAATTAAAGTATGAGCGCGAAAAAAAGGCCCATAAGCAGAAGATGCAGCAGAAAAAGGTAGATATTAAAGCTATTCGCCTATCTTTTAAAATTAGTGCGCACGATTTAGAACTTCGTTTTAATCAATCTGTTAAGTTTTTAACTAAGGGTGATAAGATTAAAATAGAGCTGCAACTTAAGGGGCGGGAGCGCCAATATCCGCAAAAAGCCGCGGAAATCATGAAAGAATTTTTACTGAAATTACAAGCTGTTGAGGGCCTACAAGTAGAAGCTGAGCAACCATTGACAAAACAAGGGAGTCGGTTTAGTATGATATTGGTGAATAAAAAACCATCCTAGCCCCTAAATCAGGTTTAAACCTGTTTTTTTTCTTGAAATATGCCAAAAATCAAAACTCATCAAGCAACGGCCAAGCGTTTTAAAGCGAGTGGCGCGAGTAAAGTGCTGAAGCGGAAAGCCGGACAGGCGCATAATAATTTTCGTGAACCCGGTAAGGTTACTCGGGCGAAAAGAAATGATATGGTACTGACGGAAGGTTTGACTAAAACAGTCAAGACTTTGGCCCAATTTAAATAATTAAAAGAGAATCTGAGATTGTATGCCTAGAGTTAAACGAGGTGTTTCCCATGTAAAACGGCGCAAGAATATCTTAGCCGATGTTAAGGGTTACAAGTGGGGTCGCAAAAATTTAATCAAGTTAGCTAAGACAGCCCGAACTTTAGCCGGAGCCCATGCTTATAAAGATCGTCGTAATAAAAAACGCGATCGCCGCTCTTTGTGGCAGATTAAGATTGGTGCTTTTGTCCGTGAACACGGTCTATCTTATTCTAAGTTTACCGGCGCTCTTAAAGCCCAACAAATTGAACTTAATCGCAAAGTTTTGTCAGAATTAGCAGTTCATAATAAACCAGTAATGGCGAAGATTGTTGACCGTGTTAAAAAATAATCTATGACTTGGATTAAAGTTGCTCAATTAGTCATTTCCATTCTGCTCGTTATCGCCATCCTTTTGCAAAACCGCGGTACAGGGCTTGGTTCTACCTTTGGCGGTTCAGGCGGCGTTTATCTAACAAAGCGTGGTTTGGAAAAAAAACTTTTTATCGCTACAATTGTGTTAGCGGTCTTATTCTTCGCGACATCTTTGCTTGGAATAATTCTCTAATCCAGCTTTCGTGAAACCTCTCAAAACTAAAAAAAGATGGGTAGCGGCTTGGGGTAAAACTAAGCATCGCTTCTCTAAAGGACTTAAAAGAACACGCTTATTTTCCCATAAGCGTGGTTCTGGTTTGACGCAAGAACAGGTTGATAAAGATTTAGTCTATGCCTTGGCACAGTCGAAAATCCCGACCAGTGATCAAATCAAACATTTAAAAAAGACTCTTACCAAGAAAGAATCCTGGATTATTAGAGGCGCGATTATTTTAGCAGTTCTTAGCCTTAGTTATTTAGGGGTTTATCTTTATAAAAAACACGCTACTCCTTTACCGGTCGCTGGCGGAACTTATTATGAGGGGGTTGTCGGTTATCCGCGCAACATCAATCCGGTTTATAGCCAGAGTCGCGAGGTAGATCGCGATTTAGCCCGCCTGATTTTTTCCAGTCTTTTCCAATATGATAAGGACGGAAAATTAGTTGGCGATTTAGCCCAGTCCATTGAAACTTCGGATAATAAAGTTTTTGTGGTGACAGTTCGGGAAGACGCTAAATGGCATAATGGTGAAAAGTTAACGGTTGATGACATTATTTTTACTTTTCATTTAATTACTAGTCCAGATTATAATTCACCACTGCAACGTAATTTTATTGGTGTTACCGTGGAGAAGATGGCGGACAACCAGATTAAATTTACGCTGCCGACAGTTTACGTGGGGTTTGCCCACTTACTGACTTTCGGTATTATCCCTCAAAATATTTGGGAAAATGTAGCGCCAGAATTCGCCGCTTTAAATGATTTAAATCTAGAACCAATTGGTTCTGGTCCTTATAAATTCACCTCCATTGTGAAAAGCAAGCAAGGGGAAATTAAGGAGTATCGCTTGGAAGTTAATTCAGATTATTACGGAGCGAAGCCATATTTAGAAAAAATTATTTTCCGTTTTTACCCAGAGTCCACAGAGTTGATTGGCGCTTTAAACAGCGGGAGTGTGGCGGGTATTAGTTCTTTGTCATTGGAGCAGAAAACTTCTTTGATTGCTCAAGACTCTTTGAATTTTCACTCTTTGAAAACAACTCAAGAGGATTTAATCTTTTTTAATCCAGAAAAAAATAAGAATTTAGCGGATTTAAAAGTGCGGCGCGCATTAGCGCATGCTATTAACAAGCAGGAATTAGTCGATAGAGTTTCCTCAGGGTTTTATACGCCGGCTAACAGCCCTTTAACCAGCTTGTCAGAGGCTTACAACGATCAAGTCACTAAATATGACTTTAACCTTGGGGAGGCGGACCGTCTTTTAAATGAAGCTGGTTGGCAGAAGTTAATAATTAATAGCAGCAACGTAGAGGCCACAACGACTCCAGAAATTAAAGCCGCAGTAGATTTTGCAACTGCTAACAACCAAGACCCTAATGGCGAATGGCGCTTTAAAAAAGACGATAAAGATAAAGTGACTTTGCTGACTGTCCGCTTATCAGCGGTTGACGGCCGGGTGGCTTATAAGGCTGCAGAAGAAGTTACTAAATATTGGGAAGCCTTAGGCGTGCGGGTCGTTTTGGAAAAAATTTCAGTAGCTGATGTCTCCGGTTTGATTAGCAGCCGCTCTTTTGAAGCTTTTGTTTTTGGACAAGTGATTGGTGCCGATTCCGATCTATTTCCTTTCTGGCATTCCAGTCAAATTAAAAATGGTTTAAATATTGCCGCTTATAAGAATGAAGCGGTTGATAAAGCGCTGGCAGATGCTCGGGTTAATCCCGATGTTAATGCCCGCTGGGATCATTATCGGGAAGTGCAGCGCATTATTGCGGATGAAGTTCCGGCCATCTTCCTTTACGAAAAAAATTATATTTTTGTTCAAGATAAGTCGCTTAAAGGTTTCTCGGGAACAGCTGCTGTTTCGGCGAGCGATCGCTTAAGTGGAGTAAGTGATTGGTTTGTAAAATCACGGCCTAGTTTTTCCTGGTAAGCGACACTCTCTCTTTTTAAAATTAAAAAAATAAGTTGTTGGTCAAGACGCGGCTTCGCCGTATATTTTTGGCAGGCGACTTAAATATCTCATGATTACTAAATATAAACCGTCCGGCGCTCCTAAAAATACGCGCGGGGCTACAAAAAATGTACTAGACGACATGCTAGTTTTTAGTCCTAAAACTAAAAACGATCCTTTTGATATGGATAATTTACTAGCCCCAACTCCGGGGTGGAATCTCAAAAAAAGCGAACCGCGTAAAAATCCTGTCAAAAAGGAGCAACGGCCTAATAAAAATATTAAACCGACGCGCAGTCCTAAGACGCGAGGCTTTACTAGTAAGCAGGCAAAAAGTTTGCCGACTGAAGGGGTGACACTCAAACCTATTGTTAACTTTAAAACCGAAGGAGATAATTTACGCGTTATCGTTCTCGGGGGATTGGAAGAGGTCGGACGCAACATGACCGTGATTGAATGCAACCGAGAAATTATCATTATTGATATGGGGTTGCAGTTTCCGGAAGAAGATATGCCAGGCATTGATTACATCGTGCCTAATGTCGCTTACCTAAAAGACAAACAAAGCTGGATTAAAGGAGTTATTATCAGCCACGGCCATTATGACCATATTGGTGCTATTCCTCATATTATCGGCGAGATTGGCAATCCGCCAATGTTTATGGGCAAGTTAACCGCTGGCTTAGTGCGCAAACGCCATGTGGAATATAAAACTGCGCCGAAGTTAAAAATTAAAGAAGTTGACGATACTACCAAGTTAAAATTGGGCGCTTCTTTCAATATAGAATTCATGCGCGTAAATCATTCTATTCCTGATTGTTTTGCCACTATCATCAATACGCCTCTAGGTACGATTGTTCACACGGGGGATTTTAAAATTGATTTTACTCCGGTTAATGATAAGCCAGCAGACTTAAATAAGATGGCTCAGATTGGTGCTCGCGGCGTTCGTCTTTTAATGTCTGACTCTACCGACGCAACTCATCCTGGGCATCAAGTTTCAGAGTCTCATATCGGTGAGGAAATGGGCCAGCTTTTTGAAAAGATTAACGGCCGCATTATTATTGCCACTTTCGCTTCCCAATTGGCGCGCGTTCAGAAAATCTTTGATTTAGCAGCGCATCATGGCCGTCGTGTGTCGTTACAAGGACGGAGCATGAACTCTAATGTGGAGGTCGCCAAAGAAATTGGTTACTTAAAATTCAATCCTAAGCTTTTAATTGATGATAAAGAATTAAATAAACTGCCGGACGATAAGGTAATTATCGTTGGTACTGGCGCTCAAGGAGAAAGTAATGCTTTTTTGAGTCGGGTGGTTTCCGGTGAGCATCGAGTGGTTAGCCTCAAGCGAGGGGATACCGTTTTATTTTCTTCTTCCGCTATTCCAGGCAATGAGCGCTCCATTCAAAATTTAATGGATAGAGTTTCCCGTCAGGGCGCTAAAATCATCCACTATCGCATGTTAGATATTCACGCCGGCGGACATGCTAAGGCTGAAGATTTGAAACTGACTATGCGCCTTTTAAAGCCGGACTACTTCATGCCTATTGAAGCCAATCACTACATGCTTGAGACCCACGCCGATCTGGCTCGTCAGGTTGGGATTGCCAATGATAAGATTTTTGTAGCGGATAACGGCCAAGTGATTGATTTTCGCCGCCGTGGTTCAGAGGTTATTGGTTCCTTAACGAAAGAAAAAGTCCCTAGTGACTATGTCATGGTTGATGGTCTTGGCGTTGGGGATGTGTCTGAGGTAGTGCTGCGCGACCGCCGCATGATGGCGGAAGATGGCATGATTGTTATTATTGCTACAATTGACGCCAAAACAGGCGATGTAATTGGTAACCCGGATATTATTTCCCGTGGTTTCGTACACATGAAAGAAAATCGCGACTTAATCGAGAAAACACGACAACGCGTGAAAAAAATGATTAAAGAAAAGGGAGCAACTTTAGCGGATGAAACTTTAAAGGGGCAAATGAGAAACGATGTCGGCCAATTCCTATTCTCTCAGACTAAGCGGCGACCTATGGTTCTGCCGGTGATCATCAAGGTTTAACGCCAAGCTATTAGTTGGTATAATGAATTATATGAAAATAATAACGGATTCCAACAAAATAAAAGAGTTGCTGAGCCGCGGAGTAGATGAGGTGATTGATAAAAAAGATTTACATAAGAGACTAGAGAGCGGGGAGAAGCTAAGAATAAAATTGGGAATTGATCCTACCAGCCCTAATATTCATTTAGGGCGCTCTATCCCTCTTTTAAAGCTGCGCGACTTTCAAGCTCTCGGCCATCAGATTGTTTTTATCATCGGCGATTTTACAGGAACAATCGGCGATACTTCCGACAAGAATGCCGAGCGACCGATGTTAGATGACGCTACAATTAAAAATAATTTAGAGCGTTATATTGAACAGGCAAAAAAAATTATTGATATTGAGCAGTGTGAAGTTTATTATAACAGCGAGTGGTTGAACAAATTGGGTTATAAGGAAATCTGCAATCAAGCGAATATTTTTTCTGTTAACGAGTTTATCTCCCGAGACAATATCAGCCGACGTTTAGCAGGCGGATCGCGGGTTTCTTTGCGGGAAGTGCTTTACCCTTTAATGCAGGGGTATGATTCCGTAATGGTTAAAGCTGATGTTGAAGTGGGCGGGACTGATCAAAGATTTAATTTGCTCACCGGCCGAGAACTTCAAAAATTTTACGGACAAGCGCCGCAGAATATTATCACTAATCCGATTGTCGCCGGTTTAGACGGTCGCAAGATGAGCTCTAGTTGGGGGAACACGGTTAACCTGCTTGATACCCCTAAAGATATGTTCGGCAAGATTATGTCTTTGCAGGACGAATTTATTATTGATTATTTTACATTAATTACTCGTGTTGATCTCAATCAAGTTAAGCAGTATGAGGCGGAGTTAAAGGATGGAAAAAATCCTAGAGATTACAAAATCATTCTTGCTAAAGAAATCGTCAAATTTTATTTTTCAGAAGATGAGGCGCAGCAACAAGAGGAATATTTTATTAAAACTTTCTCCCATAAAGAGGTGCCGGAAGAGATTAATGAATTTAAACCCCAGGATTATAATATTATTTCAGTTTTAGTGGAGGCTCAGTTAGTATCATCCAAATCTGAGGCTAAAAGAGTCGTTGAACAGGGCGGAGTTAAAATTAACCAGGAAGTAATTAAAGATCTTAGTTTTACTATTCCTGCAGGAGCTATTCTTCAAAAAGGCAAAATTAACTTTTTAAAGATTAGCTAACCCCCTCTTGCCAAAAAGTAAATAATCCTTATAATTAAGGAGCATTTTAATAACAGCCCAATAACTCCGAATATAGAAACTCATTTAGTGTTTCCGGGCGTTCGGAGGCTGCTCCGCAAGGAGTGGTTAACAAGGCTTTTTTTATTTGAAAAAAGCAAAAAATATGTCAGAAATTGATTTTGGAAAATTGTTAGAAAATGACGACACTCGCATTCCTCAGGTAGGCGATATTGTCAAAGGTAAGGTTATTACCGCTTCTAAGTCAGAAGTAAAATTAGACATCAATGGCGTCTTAATGGGTTTGGTCCGTGGACCAGAGCTTTATGATGAAGCTCCGGAATTCGCTCACTTAAAGCCGGGCGATGAAGTGGAAGCAGCCGTCATTGATTTAGAAACTGAGAGAGGCGATTTAGAGCTTTCTTTCCGTTCTGTCGGCCAAGAAAAGGCGTGGCAAATTTTACGCGAGGCTTATCGCGATAAAGAATCTATCAAGATTAAAGTAACCGATGCTAATAAAGGCGGTCTTTTGGCTCGTTTTCGCCAAATCAGCGGCTTTTTGCCGGTGTCTCAATTAGCTCCAGACAACTATCCTCGTGTTTCCGGAGGTGATAAAAGCCGTATTTTAGAAAAATTAAAGAGTTTTGTGGGTACCGAGATGGAAGTCAGTGTCATCACTTTAAATGAAGATGACAATAAAATTATTTTTAGTGAAAAGGATATTTGGAATCGCCGCCAGAAGCCTGCTTTGGATAAGTACCAAGTCGGCATGGTGATTGAAGGTCATATTACCGCCATCACCAATTTTGGCGTGTTCGTTAATTTTGACGACGGGATGGAAGGCTTAATCCACATCTCTGAATTAGCTTGGCAGCGAATTGATTCTCCAAGCGAGCTTTACCAAACTGGAGATGCAATTAAAGCTGAAGTAGTTTCTATTGATGGCTCCAAAATTTTCTTAAGCGCTAAGCGTTTATTACAAGATCCTTGGTTGGAAGCGAGCGCGAAGTACAAGGTTGGTCAAACCGTGCCTGGCACCATCTTGAAAGTTAATCCTTTCGGCTTGTTCGTGAAATTAGATGAAGAGATTCATGGTCTCGCGCATGTCAGCCAGTTAGGTCTAAGCACTAAGGAAAAAATCAGCGATGTCTTTAAGGCGGATGAAGTTAAAGATTTTGAAATCGTTAACATCTCTCCCGAAGAACATCGTTTAGGTTTGAAATTAGCTGGTGCTCCGGATGCGCCTCAAGCTGAAGATAAGGCGGAAGCGACTGGTCAGACTGAAGAGTCTACCGAAGAAAAGCCTAAGGCAAAAAAGAAGGCAGTTAAAGCTGAAAAATAAGGAACCCCTCAAGCTCCGCCTCCGGCGGAGCTTTCTGTTCTAATTGCTAAAGTGCCAACCCCCGTGTATAATTGAAAAATAAGCAATTAAGATTATGACAAAGAATTTATTGAAAAATTTAGCGATATTTTTTCTAATATTTGTAGGAATTACCGCTCTATTCAACCTTTGGGGCCAGGCGTCTGGCCGGCAAACAGTTGGGCTGGATGCCATGGTTAATCGGGTTAATAACAGCGAGGTTTCCGCTATTGATATTGAAGGCGATAAATTAATTTTAACTTTAAAATCTGGCAATAAAGAAGTAGTGCGTAAAGAATCTAAGGATTCCCTGGCATCTCTGTTAGCCGATTTTCAAGTGTCCCCCGAAAAACTGCAAGGAGTGACAGTGACTGTGAGAGATGAGAGTGCTTGGACTTATTTTTTAACTGCAATTCTGCCATTTCTCATCCCCTTGTTGATTATCGGTTTTATCATGGTTTATTTGATGCGCGGCGTCTCTGGTATGAATTCACGAGCCATGAACTTTGGTCAATCAGCTGGCAAAGAGGTTGATCTTAATCAAAAAGAAAAGGTTACCTTTGATGATGTGGCTGGCGCTAAAGAAGCCAAAGAAGAATTGCGCGAGATTGTAGAATTTTTGAAGTTCCCTAAGAAGTTTCACGATTTAGGGGCGAAAATTCCTCGTGGCGTGCTTTTGCTAGGCAGTCCGGGTACAGGTAAAACTTTAATTGCTCGTGCGGTTGCTGGTGAAGCAGATGTTCCTTTCTTTACCATTTCTGGCTCAGAGTTCGTGGAGATGTTTGTCGGTGTGGGCGCTTCTCGGGTCCGCTCTTTATTTGAAAAAGCCAAGAAGTCTTCTCCTTGTATTATTTTTATTGATGAAATTGATGCAGTCGGTCGCCGCCGTGGTTCCGGTTTGGGCGGCAGTCATGATGAAAGAGAACAAACTTTAAATCAAATTTTGGTAGAGCTGGATGGTTTTGAAGCCACTAATAATTTAATTGTTATTGCGGCTACTAATCGCCCTGATGTTTTAGATCCGGCGCTGCTTCGCCCCGGTCGTTTTGACAGACAGGTGGTGATTGATAAGCCAGATTTAAAAGATCGTGAAGAAATTCTTAAAGTCCATGCGCGCAAAAAACCTTTAGAACCGGCCGTTAGCTTAAAGGCAGTCGCTGAGCGCACCCCTGGATTTTCTGGGGCGGAATTAGCCAACGTTTTGAACGAAGCGGCTATTTTAGCGGCCCGCCAGAATAAAAAATCTATTGGTCAAGCAGAAATTTTTGAAGCGATTGAGAAAGTGATGATTGGCCCAGAGCGCAAAAGTCGGGTGATTACCGATAAGGATAAAAAAATTACAGCTTATCATGAAGCAGGTCACGCTGTGATTGCTCATTTTTTACCTGGAGTTGATCCTGTACAAAAAATCTCCATTATTGCTCGCGGACAGGCGGGTGGTTATACTTTAAAGGTGCCAGTTGAAGACCGAAGCTATCATTCCAAATCCGAATTCTTAAATGAATTAGCGGTTTTGTTGGCCGGTCATTTAACAGAAAAAGAAGTGTTCGGCGAAGTAACGACCGGCGCGACTTCTGACCTGCGCCGAGCAACTGCTATCGCCCGCAGCTTAATTACCGACTATGGTATGAGCGACAAGCTGGGACCGCGTACTTTTGGAGAAAAAGAAGAAATGATCTTCTTGGGTCGGGAGATTCACGAACAGCGGGATTATAGCGAAAAAGTGGCAGAGCAAATTGATGCGGAAATTGAAGGATTTATTACCCAAGCATCAAAAGAGGCTGCTCAGTTAATTAAAGATAAGCGAGATTATATTGAAAAAGTGGTCGCCTTGCTGCTCAAGCAGGAAACTATTGAAAAGGACGAGTTTGCGGCTCTTATGTCTGAAGAAAAAAATAATAAAACCGAAGATAGCGCCCAAGTTGACTAAACGAAAGTTTAGGATATACTGGAAACGTAATCTAAGTAATGATAGCAAATAAACTAATATGGCAAATCCTAAAAAACGGAAAACCCACAGTGCGGTTGGTAAGGGTCGCGCTCATTTAGCCCTTAAAAAAGTCGCTGTTAACAAGTGTTCTAAATGCGGTGAAGCAAAATTACCTCATACGGCTTGTCAGTTTTGCGGCGCATATAAGGGGCACGAAGTTATTCGGGTAAAATCCAAAGCTACTACTAAATAGCTCTATTTTTAGCTCTTAAATAAAATTATGTCTAACCGTCACTTGGCGCGCACGATCGCCCTCCAAACTTTGTTTGCTTGGGACTTTAATGGTCAGAAAAACCATTCTCTGGACACTTTAATCGAGAATAGTTTTACTCATTTTGCGCCTAATTTTGATGACGGTGGTTTTGTGAAAGAATTGGTTAACGGCGTTGTTGATCATTTATCAGAAATTGACCCCTTAATTCAAAAACACGCCACAGAATGGCCGCTTGACCAAATCACTTGTGTCGATCGCAACTCTTTGCGCTTAGGGATTTACGAATTGCTCTATGCGGATAATATTCCGTCCCGAGTCGCTATTAATGAAGCGATTGAAGTCGCTAAGAATTTTGGTGGCGACTCCTCTGGTAAGTTTATTAACGGCGTGCTCGGCGCCATTTACAATGAACTGCCGGAAGATAGAAAACGAGATAATAAAGAAGAGTTTGAAGAGCGCAAGCGAGTAGCTCAAGAAGCAGAAATCCCCAAGGCTGATTCCGAATTAACTCAAGCTTAATCAGCTTGAGATTTTTTCTTTTAATTATATGGCTCAAGAAAGTTTAACTCCTCTACAGAAAAAAATTGGCATCACTTTTAATACCAAAGATTTATTAAAACAGGCTCTGACTCATCGCTCTTATCTTAATGAACATCCAGAGTCCGTTTTAGGGCATAATGAGCGCTTAGAATTTTTAGGCGACGCCGTTTTAGAAATTGTCATTACGGAATATTTATTTATTAATTTTCCCGAAGTGGATGAAGGGGTTTTAACTAATTGGCGTGCTTCCTTAGTGAATGCAAAAATGCTCTATACTGTGGCAGAAGAATTAGGGCTGGAAGATTATTTATATTTATCACGAGGCGAAGCTAAGGATAAAAATAAAAAGTCGCGCCATTATATTTTAGCGAATGCCGTTGAAGCTGTTATTGGTGCTATTTATTTAGATCAGGGTATGAGCTCCGCTCAAGATTTTATTTTGAAGTACATCGTTGTGAAGCTAGATGAGATTTTAAAAAATGAATCCTATCTCGATCCTAAATCTCGGTTTCAAGAAAAAGCCCAAGAAATTAAAGGGATTACGCCTCATTATGAAATTTTAGATGAAAGCGGTCCTGATCATGCTAAAACTTTTGTCGTTGGTTTATATTTAGATGCTGAGCTGATTGCTCAAGGAAAAGGGTCGTCCAAACAGGAGGCTCAGGTGGACGCCGCAGCCGCTGGTCTTAAAAAAATGTCTTGGTAATTATATGGAACTAATTAAACTATTCCGCTTAGCGGAAGAGAACAAAGCCTCTGATCTTCACCTAATGGTCGGCCAACCGCCTATTGTTCGTGTGGACGGCGCTTTGATGCTTTTGAGCGACCTAGTGTCCATGCCTGAACTTGCTAGCCCCTTAACTGAAAGCGACTTACAAAAAGCAGTGGCTGAAATCACTACCCCAGAACAAGGAGCGCGCCTGCAGATAGATAAAGATTTGGACTTAAGTTATGATTTGGGTGGAGTAAGATTCCGCGTTAACTTGTCTTATGAAAAAGATAACCCTCGCCTAGTGGCTCGGGTTATTGAAGAGGAAAAACCGACCCTAGAAGAAATCGGCATGCCTGATATCGTCAAAAAATTATTAGATTCTCCTCAAGGTTTGATTTTAGTAACTGGCCCCACGGGTTGCGGTAAATCTACTACTCTAGCGGCGATGATTAACTACATTAATGCTACCCGCAGCTGCCATATCGTTACTTTAGAAGATCCGATTGAATTTATTTTTAATTCTGAAAAAAGTTTAGTCACTCAGCGCCAACTTGGTTCTGATATGCCTTCTTTTGCCAGCGGCTTAAAGCATGTGCTGCGCCAAGACCCGAATGTGATTATGGTTGGCGAAATGCGTGACTATGAAACAATTGCCGCTGCTATTACTTTAGCGGAAACCGGTCATTTAGTGTTGGCTACTTTGCATACTTATAGTGCCAGTCAAACTATTGACCGCATTATTGATATTTTCCCACCACACCAACAGGGGCAGGTAAAGTCTCAACTCTCAATGATGTTAACTGCTATTATTTCCCAGCGCTTGCTGCCGAAAATTGGCGGCGGACGAGTAGCGGCCCGTGAATTATTAATTCGTAATTCGGCGATTGCCAACCTTATCAGAGAGGGGAAAATCGCTCAGATTAAGAGCGTCATGCAGATGCAGGGGCGCTTAGGCATGATTACTTTAGATAATCACCTTAAAGAGCTGTACAAGGCTGGTGTCATTAGTCAGGAAGTGCTAAAAACTTATGCCGATGACCCTGCTATGGGTTAAAATCAGCCCCAATTTATAAAAAAATTATTTATTTTTAAAGAAGTGTTGAAAAGCACTTCTTTTTTGGATTTTTTAGCCCATTTTTATTAGTCTTTTGACTCTTGACAAGTTTTAGAAATCCCTTATAATGAATAACAGTTTTACGAAACTCAAATTATGCGTAAACTCTCAACAAATCAACTACTGTGCGGTTAACCAAATGACACCTCGTCTTTTGAGACCGCCTATGGCGGTTTTTTTGTTCCTTACAGTAGGGTTGAGCTGGTCCTTAAAAACTGAATACTTAGATAATCAAAAACATCGATAACTAAAAAATTGGCGCGCAAGCGCCGATATGAAAATATATGACATTCAAGTTTACGCAATTTACTTGGGTGTCAACATCTAATTTTGCTAGATGTCACGCTTTTGGCAACAAAAGCGTGGGAGAATCTCATTAAGAGTATACGGTGGATGCCTTGACATAAGAAGACGATGAAGGACGTAGCAGCCTGCGAAAAGCTGCGGTAAGGTGGCAAGCAACCTTTGACCCGCAGATATCCGAATGGGGAAACCCGCTGTCTTGAAGAGGCAGAAAGCTTTAGCTTTGAGCTGAAGCTGGAAGACCTGGTGAACTGAAACATCTTAGTAGCCAGAGGAAAAGAAAATAATAATCATTCCCCAAGTAGTGGCGAGCGAACGGGGAGGAGCCTAAACCAACCGAACTGAGGAATTGAACCGACTTGTCGGGGAGATTCCAGAAGGATCCAAGTCCATATGTTCTGTTGGTGTTGCAAGAAATGATGTTTATCCCTTGGGGTGGATAAGGCAGAGTCATAAAAATAACTGTTTAGTTGAACAAGCTGGAAAGCTTGGCCAGAGCGGGTGATAGCCCCGTAAGCGAAAAACAATTATTCTCTGCGGTCATTTTCTTAAGTAGGGCGGGACTCGTGAAATTCCGTCTGAACCCGGGTCGACTATGACCCAAGGCTAAATACTTTTTATGATCGATAGTGAACAAGTACCGTGAGGGAAAGGT
>CAYLPC010000014.1:0-3507 GCA_964385475.1 uncultured Gammaproteobacteria bacterium
CGTCAGGATAGGAAGTGTTGCGCCACCAGAAAGATAGAGACATGTCTTTAGCGGCGGCTGTTTCTAAATTCCAAGTAAAGTCGCGACTGACATTAAGCCCGCTATCATCACGACCCTCATAAGTCCAATCTGACAAATCTAATTTGAGATTATTGTTGCCCACTTTATCATAAGCAATCAAACCATTATTTTCATTAAAGTCCCAATAGTGCTGAAGTTCTAATTGTTTTTGTGGTTCGGGCCAAGTATAAGGACTAAAAGGCAGGTTCCAGGAATTAATTTCCTTTAATTCGCTAGCCGATAAAGCTCTCTGCCACATCGCTAATTCTTCCAAGGCCACCGGAGTTTCTTGCATTGACTCAATTTGCCAGCTATCAAATTCGGGAATCACCCCAACATAGTTATAACGATATTGTTCTTTGCCGTCTAAATATAATCCCCAATACCCCTGCTCTTCACTCAAAACAAGAGAAACCTGATGCCACTTATTATCAGCTGGCCACTTTACATCCTCAAAGACTTTATTTGGCCCAGGAAAGCCGCTAGTAGCCGTAAAATGTTCTCGTAATTCTAAAGCGAGTTGCTGGGTATTAGGAGCGCTATTATTAAAGCGCATCATGATACTAAAATTACTTTCCGTTAAAGCTTGATAATAATAATTAATGGTTAGTTCACGGGCGCTAAATCCTGGTGGCAGAGCCGCTTTTGTACTGGCAGCGCTTTTAATTAACTTCAAAGCGCACCCCCATCTACCGACCGTCCAAGAATCTCCGCCTTTTAAATCCATGGGTGCAGCATCGCTGAACTGTAACTCATTAGCCATTGTTTTCCCATAACACTCATCAAAGTGCCAAAGCTGCATTAACCCCTCAGACTCCAAGGTGTCAGGATTAACAAATAAACCCTCGTCATCAACAACCGAATCTTTTAGTTTTGCGGGGTGTTCTTGACTACCTGTTTCTGATTGGCTAGCAATGAGATCATAATCATAAGGAATTAATAGAAAATCACGGCTATTATCTTGACTGTCAAATAGGCGTGGCCATAATTCTTCTAAACCGCCACTAGATAAAGAAGCTATGGTTGAGTTTGCAGTTGCTTTACGCTCAAGCGCATAACCCGGCTCCAATTTTGGAGCGGGCGCAGATTCATAATAATTGGCTGTCCCGTAACCCAATTTATCAACGATATCGGGGTCATCGTCCGAAGAGATAGAGGCCGTGCCTAGGTACAAAGTGTACCCGTCCTCCGTCCAAGAAAAAGAATCTTTAGTGGCAATAGCATCAGCGAGATTTTTGATTTCATTGGCAGCACTGCTGCGAACTACTAAATAACTGCCTCCTGGACCAATAATCGTACCTCCAGGATAAACTCCATCCGCCTCATTGCCGAAACGCATAATAAGAGTGGGGTCACTGCCGGCCTTAGCTTTTTCTAAGCGGTAGCCGTGAACCGCTAAATCTAAATCTTCAGAAAAGGCATTAACAATTTCTAGCCAATCATTATCACCATTACTATATAGCTTAGCAATTAAAGCTTGAGGGGGCGCACTAGGATTTTTTACCTCCTCAGGCGGCACACTCGGCTTGTCTGTTTTTTCCGTCACCGGTTCCGACTTCTTTGGTAATAAATTTTTTAAACGGCTAGTAACTGAGGGCTTCGGTGTTGTCACTGGCAGTGCTGACGTGCTTTTGACTTGTGATTTTGTCGTGGCACTGGGAGTTGTATTTATTTTCGTCTGATCTTCATTTTTGGTAGTGCTAATTTTTAAACTTGTGTTGTTAGCCATTTTCAAGGCGGCGGTAGTCGTGCGGCCAGATGTGCCCACACTAACTTTAACCGTCTTATCTTCCCCTAATGAAGCGGCAACCGCTTTCTGTGTCTTATCCTGGCTCAATGAAACCTGGGCCTGCCCAGATTGACTGCTTGTCTGTTTTAAATCAACATTGCTTTTTGCTACAGTCGTATTTTGAGCTTTGCTTTGTTTTAAAGTAACAGATTTTTCCGACTTCTCATTATTGACTTGTACTGTATAATCATCCGTTTGCTCTTGATCAAGAGTAATTGCTTGTTTGCTGGGAGACAGTTTTTCCTTAGCCACCTCCACCAAGTGCTCTGCCTTTAACTTTAATTGTTTAATAGTAGATATCGGATTATTGACTAAGCTCCATTTTAGCGCCAAAGGGACAACTGCAATCTTGCCTCTGACTTCATCTGAGGAAAATGAAGAGCTCAATTCTACATCAACCGGAACATCAATTAACGACCCTTGTTCATACTGTGTTTGCGGGATGAATAAATAACGATTCCCTTCTGACTCTAAACCCATATCATAACCCAGCAATTCTGGAGCAGGCACGGTAATTTTATTTTTGCGAGCGATTTTGGAAAACTCCACATCATAAGAAAAACAATCCCCAGTCTTGTTATAAATACTATAGTCATCAAAACCATCAGGAGTAATATCAACGGCATAATTATCAGGCTCATAAACTAAAGTTCTTAAGTCATTTGGATTGCTGCTATCAGAACTTTCAAAAACTTTTTCGGTCAACCCGACACAGGTCCAGGCGCCGTTCCCCGGACCTTTCTGTTTCTTAAAATTAAAATCATAAGCTAGACCGGCCCGCGCTAAATTCTTGGCTAGAAGCGCGGCTCGCATCCTCTGTTCAGAACTAGCGCCCTGAGGAATCTTAGCGCCGATTAATTTTTCTCCAGCGGCAGTATTAACAAATTGTTTAGCCGTAATTTTAATCGCTCCTTGTGCTTCCATTTCCACAACATAATCCACACCATTTTCTTGCCCGACATAAATACCGGCATGTCCGGAGTAAATATTTTTTATTAAACCGTGCTCACTGGTAATTAATTGATTGGTATTATAACCGTAAGCTAGGCCATCACCAGACGTCCGATACAGCAAGGTGCCAATCGGCATCGCGTCGGCGGGATTGATAACGCCCATCACCCCCCAGGCTAAGCTAAAAAGAAAAATAGCTATACTCTTAATCTTCATAGAATTGCTAATTAGTTTATTAGAAGGAGGGTAAAATAGTTTATGGCTCTATATTCAATCTTAGATTTATTAAAGTCTTTTCCGCTAACTGTTTAGTTGTCTCATCAACCTCTTCTTGGTTAATAACTTTTGAGAAAAAAATCTGGACCGCTTCGGGGTCTGATGGGTAGTAATCACTTGCCCCCAAGATAACCGCCTCTTTCAAACTACTAGGGGCGTCGGGGTGATATATTAAAAATAACCAATCTTCTAAAGGCATTAAGCTGAGAGCCAGTTGTTTATCAGGTAAGTTGGACCATAGAAAGTATGCTTGTTCTTTTAAGGGCCAACTGTATTCGGCCGTCAGAATTGTTAAAATCAACCCCAAAATTACCGGCCTATCCTCTCCTAAAAAAGATTGAAGCATGTTCAAGCGTTCCGTATCTGAAGCGCTGCCTTGAAAATAACCAACCAACTCATCCCACTCTGTAGCTGTCATTAATTCTGGCCAA
>CAYLPC010000014.1:3517-14622 GCA_964385475.1 uncultured Gammaproteobacteria bacterium
GAGCAACAGACAGGCTATTAATATCAAGGTCCTGCGGCGACCCCCAATTTTGCAGATGCCAATAATTAGCCAAGGCCGCTCTGATTTCTGGATTAGTATTTTCATTGATAATGACTGCTCTTATCTCTGCTTGTAGCTCTTCACCAGCTAATAGCAAAAACTCTTGGTACTGTCGTCTCTGGGCCTGACATCTTTCCCGACAGTTCACTCCCTGAACTTGATCAGCGGCTAGATAAGCTAAAGCGACACGAGCTTTTAGTGAAGGTGGATATTTTAGCCAGTCACGACGCATAATTGGCTGCAGGAGCAGAAGTAGAATGATTAAACTAGTAATTATTAAAATCCAAAGCCAATGCTTTTTTACTAGAAACCATAATCGCCTCAATACTTCTTTGAAACGCTTCATAAGTTTAAAAATTTAAAAATTATGAACTTACTGTAACAACCCCCTACTTAAGACCACTTCAAGGGTTGATAAAAAATGTTTTCTTCTCTCTTTAAAAATAAAAAAAGAAGTCATTGAGACTTCTTTTACTCCTTAAGATTCTTACTTTTTTCTTCACTCCTCAGAAAAAATATAACCGATGAGGGCGGCCAGACCATAAGCGATAGCAATAATAATTATGCCTTCGTAAGTACGGCTGAATAAAGAAAGTACCAAAACCCAAAATACTCCAAATAGTAGCACGAGAGTTAACTTGAAAAACATTTTCAGTAAAGACATCATCTGTTTGTACGAACGCAGCAATTGCTCTTCTTGTTCATTAATAACTTTTAAGTTAACTTTGGCATAACCCATAAAAACTCCCAAGGCGGCGGCCAAAAAAGCCGGCGTGGCAATTTTAACATAGGGTGAAAATGCGCTTAACAGGGCGCCGATAAAGAAAACTCCCATCAGCAACCAAGGCCATAATTTTTTTCCTTTCATGATTTCTCCTTTTTTTAAATTGTTAAATAACTATGACCCCCACTTTAACACAAGAAAGGCTAATGTCAACAAAAAAGAGGGCGCAAACTGCGCCCTCTTCGGAAACTAATTGACTAAGATTTAATCTTTTTTAGGTTCTCATAAACCTTATAGGAATAAATCATAAAGAATGGTGAAATGAAAATCCAAACTAAATTAGCGAACACGCTGTAAATATTAAAGGCTAAGCCGCCATCAACCATAAATTTAGTTGGTAGCCAAACAATTAAGTCGGCCAAGACTCCTAAGAGCATCAGCAAACAGAAACGACCAAAGACCGGCCACCAATAATTCTTTATTAAATCATAGCTGCGCTCCACTGAGGAGAAAGGACGTTTGTCCTCAGCAACCATAACGTATTGCGCAAATCCATAGTAAACCCCGAAGATAAACGCTGGAATAATAAACAGTAAACCCCAAGCGATAACTAGGACGCCTAACAAAAGAGACAAACCTAGAAAAGGCCAGATGTAGGGCTTGGCCTGCTTAAAGCTTTCTTTAGCAGAAACGCTGAAGTTCTTCTTAAGCAGAATAATGCTGCCCACTTGAGCTTTGATGCTGTAGATAATTGCTAACACTAATGAGGCAATTAAAAACACCGTCATGATACCCAAGGCCGGATAGTTAATAGTAACAGAATTTGAATCAAAATTATTCTTGCCTAATACTGCCGCCATACCAACAAATAAGATGACAATGAATGGCAGAATCCCAATTAAACTGTAGGCAATCAGCTCAATAAACTTGAGCACATGTTGCTTGTAATCACTAAAAGTCGCCTTAATTAAATCTTTCGGCTTGTTTAGTTTTTGTGAATTTTCCATATATTTTTTATTTATATCTTATTTAGTGGTCCAACCACCATCAACATATAAAATTTCTCCAGTGACATATTTTGCCTCATCGCTTCCTAAATAAACTGCGGCGTAGGCAATGTCTTCAACATTTCCCACATAGCCCATCGGGGTACTACTGGTAATAAACTTATTGAAAGTTTCATTTTCTAAAATTCTCTCAGTCATTTTAGTGGTGATGAATCCGGGCGCGATAGCGTTGACTCTAATCCCTAATGAAGCTAATTCTAAAGCTGCGGTTCTAGTTAATTGCACGACTCCGCCTTTAGCGCTGCAGTAACTAACTGCGCCTGCAAAACCAACTTTACCTAAAATAGAGCTCATATTAATGATACTTCCTTTAATACCCAGCTCTTTCATAGTGCGGGCGGCCGCCCGCACACCGTAAAAAACGCCAGTTAAGTCAACCCCAACAACCTTAGCCCACTGATCATCATCAGTGTCTAAAACACCACCAGAATCACCTACTCCCGCATTATTAACTATTATGTCTAAGCGGCCGAATTTCGCCACCGTTTCTTTAACCAGATTATCAACTTCAGCACTCTTAGAAACATCACATTTAATATAATGAGCATTTTCATGACTAACCGTAAAATCAGTCGACAAACCGGAGTAAACAACTTTTGCCCCCTCTTGTAAATAATGCTCCGCAATCGCCTGACCAATACCGGAAGTAGCGCCGGTCACGATTGCTACTTTTCCTTCCATTCTCATAATGTTTTATTTAATATATTTTTTTAAGTAAGCCGCTAGTTCGACTAAACGCTCTGAGTAACCCCATTCATTATCGTACCACGCAATCACTTTAAGCAAATCACCGCCAACCACAGCCGTGGACTGTAAATCAACAATCGCGCTATGAGAATTACCAATAATATCGCTGGAGACTAAATAATCGTCACTCGCCTCTAAAATACCTTTTAACTTCCCGGCGGCTGCCTGTTTAAATTTCTTATTCACAGCCTCCGGAGTCGTTTTCTTTTCTAGTAAAAAAGTAACATCACACAAAGATCCAACCGGAACCGGGACCCGCAAAGCTAAACCGTCAAATTTACCAGAAAGAGACGGAATTGTTTCCGTGACCGCTACTGCTGCTCCTGTTGTAGTTGGCACAATATTAACAGCAGCCGCACGCGCGCGTCGCCGATCTTTAGGATGAGGTCCGTCTACTAAATTTTGATCACCGGTATAAGCATGCACCGTCGACATCATGGCTTTTTTAATACCAAACTCTTTTTCAATAACAGTCGTTACTGGTGCTAAACAATTTGTCGTACAAGAAGCACAAGAGATAATATGATCACCGGTCTTTAGAGTTTTTTCATTAACACCTAAAACAATAGTTTTACAACCTTTGCCAGGTGCAGAGATAATAACTTTTTTCGCACCGGACTTTAAATGCACAGCGGCATCGTCCGCGCCTCGAAAACGACCAGTACATTCCAACACGATATCAACCCCCAACTTCGCCCAGGGTAAATTCGCAGGATCTTTTTCTGCAAATACTGGATAGCGTTCTCCCTTAATGATTAAAGAGTTCGCCGTACTGCCGACTTTTTTGTCATAACGACCATAACAAGAATCATACTGCAAGAGTTGTGCTAAATCAGGTGCGCCGACTAAGTCATTAATCGCCGCCACCTCTAACTCCGGGTGTTGATCTAAAATAATACGAAACGCTGCACGACCAATTCGGCCAAAGCCGTTGATGGCAATTCTGGTTTTTTTTCGAGCCATAAATTATTAATTTAAATGCTTATCTAAGACTAATGGTAGCATAAAATAAGGGAAACAAAAAGCGGCCCCTAGGGGCCGCTTGAAGGTTTCCTTAATCTTAATTTTTCTTACGGCGGCGACGAGGTCGCTTCCGCTCCGGTGTCTGAACTTTCTCCGGTTTAGTCTTTTTACTTACTTCTGGTTGCTTTTTCTTCTCTCTATTTAAATCAACCTGAACAATGAGATCGCGCTCCCCTTCCTTAGAAGCAGGAAACTTCACATCAACTGCTTGCTTGAGTGGGTGATGACCAATGACCACCCCTCGCTGTCCGTCCACATTAACGCGTGTGCCTAAAGGCGGTAACTTAGCGTTCAATTCTTGGTAGCCTTCATACTCAAAAGATAAGCAGCACATTAAACGGCCACACATCCCCGAAATCCGATCGCTACCTCGATGAACAACTTGCTGCGTTTCCGCCATATCAGAGGTAACTGAGAAGAAATCTTTCACAAAACCGCGGCAGCACAGCGGTTGGCCGCAATGACCGCAATCACCATTGAACCGCGCTTCATCGCGCGCGCCAATCTGCGTCAATCTGATGGTTTTACCAAAATGGCCAGTTAAGTCTTTTACTAAATCTCGAAAATCAACCCGGCCATCAGCGCTAAAAGCAAAGTTTAGACGACTTCCAGAAAGAGAGAAAACGACATCCACCAATTTTAAATTAAGCTGATAATGATCAATTAATTCTTGGCAGGCACGCAAAGCCTCTTCTTTCTGCTCTGCTGATGGAAGGCGATCTAAATCACTGCTTTTCGCTAAACGCTTCACTGGTTTATACGGCGTACCCTCCTGATTCAATTCTTCGCCTGTAAAAACCTTAAAGACGCAACCGACATCTTCGCCGATTTCCGTATCTAAAATGACATAATCACCGATATTTAAATCTAAACCTGCCGCCGTAAAAGTATAACTTTTGTCCCACGGGGCAAATTTAATCTGCACTAAATTCATAAGGTTCGTTATAAGAACAAGCGCGCCCTGGAAAGGGCGCGCTTGGAATATTTATAGACTGAAACGGACGAAGCCAAGCACTTGCGTATCGCCAAGAATATCCTTTATTTTCTTTTTATCATCCTTAATGTATTCTTGATCAACCAAGCAGACCTCGCTGTAATACTTACTCATTTTTCCTTCTAAGATTTTTTCCACCATTTCCGCTGGCTTGCCTTCTTTAATTAAGATTTCGCGAGCGATTTCTTTTTCTTTCTCTAATTCTTCTGCGCTCACCTCAGCCGAAGTAATATACTTCGGATTAGCGGCCGCGACTTGCATCGCGACATCAAGAGCTAATTCGGTTTTGTCAGCTTGATTTAAAGAAACTAACACTCCCATTCTCCCACCTAAGTGAGAATAGGCTGCGACACTAGCTCCTTTTAAGACTGCAAACCGCTTAATATCTAATTTTTCACCAATAACGCCGGAAAGTGCGTCTAGGGTTTCTTTAACAGTGCTTTCTTCTAGAGCGGAGGACATTAGTGCTTCTAAATCAGCTGGCTGTTCTTTGGCTACGACCGCTAGAGCTTTTTGCGTAAATTCTTGGAATTTTTCATTGCGCGCCACAAAGTCTGTCTCGGAATTAACTTCAACCATATACCCTTCACTAGCATCAGCATTAACAGCAACGGCAACCAAACCTTCGCTAGCGTCGCGATCGGTGCGTTTAGCCGCTTTCGCAATTCCCTTCTTGCGCAGAATTTCAACCGCCTTCTCTAAGTCGCCGCCTGCCTCTTCTAAAGCTTTCTTACAATCAACAATACCAGCACCGGTGGCTTCTCTTAGTTGTTTAATTTTATCCATATTTTTATAAGTTAAATTTTTAAAAGGCCTAAGAGTCAAGCTAATTTTAAGCTTCCTTAGTAGCCGGTTTGACCTGGCTTAAGGTTTTTCTAATCGCTTCGGTAATGAGAGCGATTGTCTTAGTAGAGTCATCGTTGGCCGCGATTGGATAATTTACCAAAGTTGGGTCAACGTTAGTGTCGCAAATAGCAATGATCGGAATATTTTTGGCACGAGCTTCGGTAATTGCTGTTTCCTCCTCTTTAATATCCCAAACAAACATAGCGTCAGGGAGCTTATTAAGATTGGTTAAACCCCCGACCCGTTCTTCTAATTTTTCAATTTCACGGTCAAAGTCTAAGCGCTCCTTTTTGGTATACTTGCTCAAACGACCGCTTTCCTTATCAGCTGCTAACTCTTTATATTTTTGCACTGATTTTTTAACTACGGGAAAATTGGTTAAATAACCGCCTAACCATTTACCGACAATATAAGGCATATTAATCGCCTCCGCCATCTGTTTCAGTGGTTCTTTGGCTTGATTTTTGGTACCGACGAACAAAACACTTTTGCCTTCGGCCACTAAGCCAGACATGAATTCTAATGCGATCGCTAATTGCTCCCGACTCTTTCTTAAATCAATAATATACACCCCTTTTTTGTCGGCAAAGATAAAGGGTTTCATCTTTGGGTGCCAGCGATTGGTTCTGTGACCAAAATGCATACCCGCCGCCATCATTTCTTCTACGCTTGGTAGATTCTTGTTTTCCATATTTTTTTCTTTTATCCCCTCTTTTTTCAAGAGAAGCGCCCATCTCGCGGTCAATAGACCAGAAAAAGTCGAGATGTGTTGTTTTATAAATAAAAAGTGAGAGACACAAAAAGCGCTCACCTGGCTTATATTAATGCAAAAACAGATTTTTGTCAACGCCTATTTTTGGTAAAAAGCCGCCATTTCCTGGTTATAACGCCCTACTTCCCCATTATAACGACTAAGGGCGCTGCGGTAGGACTCAAGGTCGGCGTTATAGATTTTAACATCACGGTTATACTCTTCTACTAAGGTATTATAAGATGCAAAATCTCCTTGCGCTAGATAAGAATCTAATTTAGTCTTTTTCTCCTGAAGCGCCTGTTGTTGTGCTTGTAGAGGAGCCAATCTGGCCTCCAGAGCAGAACTTTCACTATTTAACCAAGAGCGCAGGTTAATTAGACTGGCCGCCGCTTGCTTCACTTGCCCGACCCCCTGATAAAGCGCACCGCTTGTTTTCTGATAGATTTCCATTTTTCCCATTCTGGCGGCATCAAAAAGATTAGTCAGATTATCCGCTTCGGTTACTGCCTGCCCGTCATTTAAAGTCGGCGGCACAACCCCCAAGGGGAAATAATTAGTGGTCTCAATATAGCAGTAGCCCGACCCAGCTAAAGACTCCGACAAAGGACAAGCAATGCCGGCAGCCGAATGGTTTTTATCAGGAAAGTCTAAAATAGCCGCACCATAACCGAGAGATCGTAAAATATTGACGGCTAAAAAAGTTTTATCGGAACAGACACCGGAATTTCGATATAAAGTTTCATAAGGATAATTAGGCGTAATCGCTGCTTGGCTCAATTTAGAACTATCATAAGGAATGAACTGAACCAAGGCCATTAAGAACTCAGCTATTTGGTCGTTAGTCCAAGAACGGCTCGCTCCTACTTGACGACCATAGCTAACCAGATTCTCTACAGCATTATCACCTGCCTTATGGTTAAAAAAGAGACTATAAAATTGTTCGCGCACACTAACCGGATCAGCTTCGCTATTGTAATAAACTGTTTTTAGACTTTTGAGATAAGCATCATTTAGAGTGCTAGACAACCAGATATCTTGGCGAAAATTTTCTTGAAGATACTTCCACGCCAAAACGCTTAAGTGATCATTCTGAGTGGTATTCGTTGGCGCTACTACTGGTGCTGTGCCTTGATAAGCCACCGCAATCTGAGCTAAGTCTTTATTAGTAATGCCCAGTCCTTGGGCTCGAAATAACAACCAAGCATCTAAAGGCCGTCCTAAATAATGCCACCTTTGATTTAAATCAACATAATAGGCTTCCCCCCGGCTCTCCGGACGCATCACTAGACGACCCTTAGCCCAAGCGGGTGCGCCTTGATTCCAGCGGGCAAATTCCGCTTCTGATATTCCTAAACTTAAACGCCGCATTAAAGCAAATGCGTCGTCAGGGCGCCCTAAATAATATCTCTTTTCATCAAGAGGGTTAACATACCAGGCCTCGCCGCGACTCTCTACTTGCAACAAGATTCTTCCCGACAAACGATTGCCAATAGTCTGAGCTGAAACCGGCGGGACAATAAAAGTCCAACCGCTTACAATGATTAAGCCGATTACTAAGAAACGACTCTTAAAAGACATAAATTAATTTTTCAAATTCTCTAAGGCAAATTCCCAGTTAGCCAGATTATCTAACACCGCATCCACATAAGCAGCCCGTTTATTTTGATAATCCAGATAATAAGAATGCTCCCAAACATCAATTGTAAATAAAGGATGTTGGCCATGAGCCATCGGTGTGTCAGCATTGCTTGTTTTAATAATCCGCACTTGGTCATCTTCCTTAACTAGCCACGCCCAACCGCTACCAAATTGAGAAAGGGCTGCCCCCTTAAATTCTTCAATCATTTTTTCCCAAGAACCAAAGGAGTGAATCACGGCATTTTTTAATTCTACAGGGATAATCGCTTCGTGGCGCGCCGGGCGGAGACAGTTCCAAAAAAACTCATGGTTAAATACTTGCGCGGCGTTGTTAAAAATTGCTTCCTTACCCTCCCGAGCGTAACTCTTAAGGATGATGCCTATAACTGAATCCTTTTCCATGGGAGTTCCTGCCACTAATTTATTTAAATTGTCTACATAAGCCTGATGGTGTTTGCCGTAGTGGAAGTCTAAAGTGTTAGCAGAAATGTGAGGCTCTAAGTCGTTTTTAGCAAAAGGCAGTTCGTTTAGAGTAAACATAAGAGTATTTAATTAGTTTATTAGCTGTTTATAAGTATATCAGATGTCAGACGGCTTTAAAAATTATCAAAAAGACCCCTTTCTAGGGGGCCTTGAGCATTATTTATGATTAGCTAGTTGCCCGCAGGCGGCGGCAATAGATTCGCCATAAGACCGGCGCACTGTCACTCGCAGCCCGGCCTCTTCTAATATTTTTTTGAAATTTTGAATTCGTTCTTTTGTAGATGATAGAAAAGTAACAGACCACCATGCAATAATCCCTACTGAGGAATGAGATTAATCATGGTCAAAGGACGGTTCAATAATTGAATCAAAAGCTGAGCATCATTGTCACTGTCATTAATTCCTTTAATCATTAAATACTCAAACATCACCTGGCGTCCGCTTTTTTTCTTATAAGTTTCTACCGCCTTCATGAGCTCTTCTAAACTATAACGCTTTGCAATCGGCATATAGCGTTGACGCGCTAAATCGGTAGCGAAGTGCAAAGAGATAGCTAGATTGACCTGCAAAGGTTCTCCTGCTAAACGCTTAATACCATCAGGAATGCCTGCTGTAGAAACAGATAAGCGGCGCGCGCCGAGATTAAAGGTTTCTGGATCATTTAACCATTTTAAAGCCTTAATCACCTCATCATAATTTAAGAGCGGTTCACCCATTCCCATAAAGACCACATTATCTACGCGTTCCACTTTTGTCTCTTGCTGCTTCAAATAGCGCAAGAAAAATAAAACTTGCTCTACAATTTCATGCGCCTCAAGATTACGGGTAAAACCACTCTGCCCGGTAGCACAAAATTCACAAGCCAGAGGGCAGCCGACCTGAGAAGAAACACAAACCGTGTAGCGCTCATCGGCTTGCTTAATCAAAACGCTTTCAATACGCGCCCCGTCGGTAAGAGTAATAACAGCTTTTACAGAGCGTTTATCATCAGCTTCAAACACTTCGGCCTCAATATTAAGAGGACAAATTTCGTCTAAGCGGTTTCTTAGGTCTTGAGGAAAATTAGTTACCTCCTGCCAAGTGCTCACTAAATCTTTAAAAATAGCTTGCTCGGCCTGAGTGTGGCGAAACTTGGCTTCCCCTTTGATACTTTCGTGAACTAAAGATAAATTCATACTAAACTGATTTAAGAGTGAATAATACTATTTCCGAACGACTCCCTAGGCGCATCGGCGGTCCCCAGGTTCCCAAGCCGCTGGTAACCGACAGACTGTAATAGCCTTCCTGGTATAAACCATGATGGCGCCAGCCATAAATTCGGCCAGCTAAAAAATTAAAAGGAAACATCTGCCCAGCGTGGGTGTGTCCGGATAATTGTAGGTCAATTCCGGCAATTTTGAAAGCAATCGGATCTTTTGGCTCATGATAGAGCAAAATGCTCGGTAAGTCAGGGGTGTAGCCCGTTTTGGCTAATTGCTCTCCTGGCGCTTCCCACTCCTTTTTGTGTCGGAAATTTAAGCCGACAATCTGCACACCGCCTTGAACTATTAGGCGATCTTCCAGAATATGAACAGGGTAATCTTTAAAAAGATTCCTTATCTTCTCTGCCCCTAATTCTAAATCGTGATTACCTAGAGAATAATAGACCCCCAATGGAGCCCGTAAGCTACTTAAGAGTTCGCCGGCCCAAGGAAAATCGGCCTGAGCGCCATCAAAAAAATCACCCGTAATAAAAATAGCGTCAACGCCTAGCGCTTCTATTTTTTTAATCACTTTACTAAAAGACCATCGGCGCCATACTGGCCCTAAATGAGCGTCAGCTAAATGAATGATTTTTTTATTTTCCCAATCTTCTGGTAAATTACGAATTGCCACCGTTTCCCTTCGCACCTTGGTCAGCGCGGCGTTAATAAGACCGCCCACTGAGAGTAATATTGTAAGCCCGGCGACACCCCACCTCAGAATTGATACCGCACCAGCCCAACCCAGGGCGATAGCGCCATAATAAATCGCCCCGACGCCAATTAAAGCTAAAACGAAGTTTAACATTGTCCCCAGCCAAATAAAGGAGATAATGTATATAAAACGTTGATACCAAACATCTCGGTAGGCACTCGCTTTAAAAGCCACTACTGCCAAGACGGCTAAAATTACAAAGACAGCCGCAACAAAAGCGCGGCTGTCTCTCGTTTCCCATCCAAAAAGCTTTGTCACGAGAAACCAGACAATAATATTACCAAGAAAAAATGTAATCCAATTGAGATAAAAATAAACTTTCATACAAACCCTTAAAATGGGAAAGTGGCTAAGCGCCCCTGGTCTCCCAGTTCTTGAGCAATTGCTAACAAACGATTATATTTAGCGGTTCGCTCACTCCGAGCAGGCGCTCCGGTTTTAATTTGACCGGTTCCCAGCGCCACTGCTAAATCTGCAATAAAAGCATCTTCGGTTTCCCCGCTGCGATGAGAAATAACCGCCGTGAAGTTATGCGCTAAAGCCAAGTTAATTGCTTGGATAGTTTCTGTTAGAGTGCCAATCTGATTAAGTTTAATGAGAATGGAATTACTTGACTGCTCCTTGATGCCCCGCTCTAAACGCGCGACATTGGTCACATATAAATCGTCCCCTACCACCTGAACCTTGCTGTTATAGGCGGAAGTGAAATCATGAAAACCAGTCCAATCATCCTCGGCTAGTACATCTTCAAAAGAAACTAGCGGATACTGAGCAGACAATCCTTGATAGAAGTTAATTAATTCTTCTGAAGAT
>CAYLPC010000015.1:0-13598 GCA_964385475.1 uncultured Gammaproteobacteria bacterium
CTGTTCCCCAAATCAAAATCCCACCCATAGTAGGAGTTCCCTCTTTAGCCGCATGCAGCTCGCTAAAAATAGGGGTATTGCCTGAGTTACGAATTTTTTTCCCCAGCTTATGTTTATACAAAAAATTGGTGAGCAAAGGAGTGGCGAAGCCTGCAAATAAAAAAGCGGCAAAAGACAAGACTAAAATTTTTATAATATAAAAATAAGCCATAAAGCTAACGGAAGTTGATTAAATAAATTAAAACCAGGGCCGCCAACCAACCTAGGTTAGCCATAGTCGTTCCGCCTAATAAGTAGTGGGATTGCAAACGAAAATTTTTACCGCTCCCTAAAGCTAAGAGCCAGATAATAGCGATTAAAGCTGCTAGAATACCGAAAGCGGAAAAATAAAAGACTAACTTGGGGTCGCCTACCCAGTCAATCCCGAAATCAACATTATAGTGCAATACCAGGAGATTGCTGGAAAGGTGGCGGTAAATGTAAACAGCCAACCACCAGGAAACAGCCTGAAAAATTACAATAGCTAATAGATACAAACGATTAGGTCTAAAACCGATTATATCAGAAAATGTTCCAGCCAATTGTGAGCGCCAACTGTGGACTTTATTATACCATTTTGAATACCACATAATACTAGCTAAAATTACAATAAATATAATTCACTTTCTCAGTTTACCACATTTTTATAATAAGATAAATGTAGTTTAAAAATATGCTATAATGTTTTTATGGCGAATAAAAGTGTAAAAAAAATAAGCAACTACGCGCGCAGTCACGGCCTGACAGATGTGGCCATCACTAAAGAAGGCCGACATCATGTTTTGCGTAGTTTAGACAATCATCAGCATTATCAATTAAAAATTGATGATGTTTTAGCTTCAGATTTAGCTGATTCTTACCGTCGTTTACTGGAGTTAGCGCCCGATGACCTAGTGAGTAATGCCTATTTGAAAGATGGGGCGGAGGCGATGCGTCTCTCTATTATTCCGGGTACTGATGGAGAAAAAATTATTTTGCGTTTTATCAATAAGAAAGCTGGCCCGCAAAGTCTATCCCGTTTGGGGCTCAATCGCGAAGCGCGGAAAATAATAAGAGTCTTTCTTAAGCATAAGCGTGGTTTGATCGTGGTGGTGGCAGACGACAATCAAGGTAAGACGGCCACTCTTCAGGCTTTAGCTAAAGAATTAATTAATAACCAATCAGCTGGCGCGCTGTTAGAAAAATACCCAGAAACCAAAATAGATTATTTGGACATTATTCAGCAAACAAAAGACCGCGCTCGCTATTTAGAAAAACTAACAAATAGCGACTATGATTGGTTGGCTCTAGATGATGCTGATGAAGAATTACTAACTAAGGCTTTAACTGTTGCGCAGAAGGGGCGCTTAGTTATTGCCGCCTATCGCAACAATCAACCAGCTCAATTAACAGCCTGGCTTAAAAACCAAGCTAAAGAAAATCTTCCCCTATTAATTATTTACCAAGAGTTAAAAGATAAGAACTGCACCCACTGCCTGGCATCGCGACCAGCCAATCATTATCAGGGATTATTAGATCGTTATTGGCCTGATGATAAACTATACCGCCCGACTAAATTTTTCCATGGGCGCGGATGTCCATCCTGTAATCACTCCGGAACCAGTGGCCAAACGGCAGTTTTTGGTTTGGAAGAATCGGCGGGCAAAAATATAATCAATCGTGCTCCTCTAGGCCATGACTTAGTTGTCAAAGCGGCTAATGGCTTAATTGCTCCCGACAATCCGATTTTATGAAGACTAGCTGCGTCATTCCTGCCTACAACGAGGCAGCTAATATCGGTCGGGTTTTAGAAAAAGTTATTCCCTTGGTTGATGAGGTGATTGTCGTTGATGATTTTTCTAAAGATGAAACAAGTGTTATTGCCCAGCAATACCCTGTGGTGGTAATTCGTCATCCAATTAATCGCGGCCAAGGAGCCGCTCTGCAAACCGGTAATGAGTATGCTTTAAATAATGGTGCCGATATTGTGGTTCATTTCGACGCCGACGACCAATTTGAGGCCGTGGAAATTAAAGATATTATCGCTCCAATTTTAGCAGGAGAAGCAGAAGCGGTTTTTGGTTCTCGTTTTTTAGGATCAGCCAACTTCCCTTTTTTAAAGCGCCGCGTGATTATGCCTCTCGCCCGAGGAATTAACCGCCTCTTCGGTATTAAAACAAGCGACCCCCAAAGCGGTTTTCGCGCTCTGTCTTGTAAAGCTTGGCAGCAAATTAATATTGAGAATCGTGGCATGGCTCATTGTAGTGAAATTCTTTATAAAACCGTCAAAACCGGACTTCCTTTAAAAGAGGTTCCTATTCATGTCACTTATCATCAGTTTGGACAAAGCTTGGGCGGTGGCTTCAAAATTATTAAAGACCTGTTAATTCATAAATTCATCGACTAATATGATTTTTTCTTGGCAACAAATCCTAGCGCTCTTAGTTATCCTATTTTTTATTACGCGCTTAGGTAAACAAAGACGAAAAAAACAAATCAGCGGGAATGAATTCGCCTTATGGTTAGGCTTCTGGCTGCTTTCTGCTTTAGCAATTATTTTCTTAAAGCAACTTGATCGCTGGGCAGCGTCTTTAGGTTTCAGCGCGAGCGGTATTAATTTATTATTTTACGTTGCCACTCTTTTTCTCTTTTACCTTGTTTTCAAATTACGCCTCCACCTCGCTCGACTAGATAAAGACTTAACCGTTTTAACTCGAGAGCAAGCCTTAATCCAGGCAAAAAAACCTGAGAGCAAATCTTTATGAAAATTGCTCATCTTGTGTGCGCATACCCCCCATACCCTGGTGGCATCGGCCAAAGCGCCGCCCGTTTTGCCGCCCTACTATCGAAGCATCATGATATTACCACCTTCACCCTCAAACCGCAGGGCAGTCCTCTCAATACAGATGAAGGGATTATTTATTTAAACCCAAAGATAAGAGCTGGCCACGGCGGCCTCACTTTTTCTTTATGGCGTCACTTAAAAAATTATGAGGCCATTTTTTTACACTACCCTTTTTTTGGCGCCGATTTAATTGTTTGGTTATTTTTAAAATTCCACCCCCAAAAAAAATTGTTTATCCATTACCACATGGATACCACCGAGCTATCTTCCCTTTTTAAGATAATTGCCTGGCCGAGCCGTTTGATAAAAAAATCATTATTTCAACGGGCGGAAAAAGTATCAGCAGCCAGCCTTGATTATTTAAGCCACAGCCAAATCGGCCCCTTCGTTTCATTGTGGCCAGAAAAGTTTTTAGCAATTCCCTTCGGTCTAGACACCGACCTCTATCGTCCAAAATTACCAGCAGAAACTCCGGGATTAAAAGCAAAAACAAAAAAAATCGTTGATTTTGTAACCCATAACTTTATAAAAAGAGGGCGAGTTAATCTTTTGTTTGTTGGTGGCCTCGATAGTGCTCACTACTTTAAAGGCGTAGACATTCTCTTGCAAGCGCTGGCACAGCTGCGGTTCAAGCATTGGCGTCTAACCATTGTCGGTGATGGCGATTTAAGAAAAAGTTACGAAGCGCAAGCGCAAGCTTTGGGGTTAGAAAAAAATATTAATTTTGTTGGACGCCTATCGGAAACTGATTTAATCCGCACATACCAAAATAGCGATTTATTTATTCTCCCTTCAATTAACAGCCATGAAGCTTTCGGTTTAGTTCTAACTGAAGCGATGGCTTGCGGCGTCCCGGTGATTGCTTCAAACTTGCCAGGAGTGCGTACTGTCTTTAGAAATGAAGTTGATGGTCTACTCAGTACCCCTCGAGACATTGATGACCTGGCAGAAAAAATTGCCTTATTAGTAGGCGATGAACCAAAAAGAAAAGCTTACGGGAGACAGGCGCGGGCTTATGCTGTCAGTCAGTATTCATTAAATACTACGGAACGCTTATTACAAGAATTAATCTCATGAAGATTTTGATTCTCAACAATTTATATTTTCCTTACCAGAGAGGCGGCGCCGAAAGGATTGCAGAAATTAGTGCCCAAGAATTACAAGAGGCGGGGCATGAGGTTTCGGTTATCAGCACTTACCCAAAAAAAGCGCGTCAGCCAGAAAAAGAAATAAGCGGCAACTATTACCTGCCGTCTAGTTATTACCACCTGCGAGATAAGAATCTAGGATCGCGCTTGCTCTGGCAAATTGGTAACTTGTTTAATTGGCGCCAAGCTAGACGCTTAACAACAATCTTTGCCAAAGAAAAACCTGATTTAATCATCGCTCATAATTTAATGGGGTTAGGAATGCTAACACCATTAGCAGTTAAGAAAAGTAAAGCGGCCTTTATTTTGACACTGCATGACATCCAACTCCTGCACCCATCTGGCCTGATGTTTTTTGGACAAGAGAAGCTTATCAATACGGGCGCCGCTAAAATTTACCAAGCGATAATTAGAAAACTCTTATCTTTGGGGCCGACAGATACCATTGTTATTTCTCCATCCCATTGGCTTCTAGATTTGTATCGTCAAAAAAAGATCTTTGGCTCATTTAAAATGAGTGTTCTGACTAATCCCATCTTACCGATTGTTAAACAAGCACAAGAGAGAGAAAATTATTTTTTATTCATTGGCCAATTAGAATGGCACAAGGGGATAGACTTATTAATAGAAGCCGCTAAGCGCTTCCCTGAATATCGTTTCCTAATTATTGGCGATGGCCACTTTAAAAATGACTCATCGCAAGGTGCTAATATTGAATTCTTAGGTCGGCAAAGTGCGGAAGAAGTTAACTATTATTTAGCCCGTTGTCAGGCTTTAATTGTGCCATCGCGCTGTTACGAGAATTCGCCCACGGTAATCTATGAAGCCGCTGCTTTGGGTGCTCCCGTCTTAGCAGCCGCTTTGGGTGGAATTCCGGAGTTAGTGGCACGCTGGGGAGGGTTATTATTTACCCCCGATGATGTAGATAGCTTGGTTATGGCGATTAGCGAGTTTATCCAAAAAGGAGCACCGCCTATTAGCGACACTCCTTCAGAAAAATACAGCGAAAAATTACTATCTCTATTAAATTAACCATTAAATCCTTGAAGGCGACTGGACGATTGCAAGGAGGAGATGGTTTTTTTAATACCATTATCCAAAGTAACGACCGGCATCCACGCTAATTCATTGCGCGCTTTGTAAATGTCCGGTAATAATAATTCCGTTAAGAACAGCTTGGATTCAGAATAAGCAATCCGAGACTGCGAATCAGTTTCCTTGATAATCATTTGAGCTAAATCAGTCACATTCACATCCACATCAGAGCCAACATTAATCGGACCAGACAGAGGCGAAGCGGCTAACTTAAGGGCGGCGTCTACTGCGTCATCCACATAACAGAAGGAGGAAGAAAAGTTATGATCGCCAAAAATTTCTAAATCTTCATTACGAATGGCGGAGTTGACTAAGTCAGGAATCAACTGATCATCGTTGAGAGTCATGCGCGGGCCATAGACTCTAAAGAGGCGAATAATTTTTGTATCCAAATTATAAACCTGCCGATATGAGTCAACCATAGTTTCCGCAAACCGCTTCCCTTCATCATAGGCTGCTCGGGGAGATAGTTGGTCAACAATCCCTTTGTCTTCTTCTTTAACTTTGCGTCCGATATTCGTGATATCGCGGCCACCATAAACCACTGATGAAGAAAAATGGATGAACTTAGCTTGATTAGCGACCGCTAAATCTAAGAGATTATGCATCACTGTAGAATTAGCTTTAAGAATTGCTAGTCGGTTTTCTAAAAAATGGCGCGGTGATAGTGGGCAAGCTAAATTATAAATCTCTTGCACTCCCTGAAATTTGAGCTTAAATTTTTCCAGCGACTGAACCGCCAATAAATCTAAAGGGGTTGATAAATCATGGTTAATAAAAGCAAAGTCCGGATTGGCCAAGAGGTGGTCAATGTTTTTTTCCTGCCCTGTAATAAAATTATCTATGCAAATCACCTTGCAAGTTTTGACCAACTCATCACATAGATGAGAACCGACGAAGCCGGCCCCACCGGCCACGAGCACATTTTTTTTGTCAAAGATAACTTGTTTTGCCATATATTTTTCTATTTATTAAAACGCATAAGACCAACATTCACTCCACCAGCAAAATCATTAGCGTAAGCAAAGAAGGAGGAAACTAAACTGCCATCGCGCTCAAAGATGCGAACATGCGGAGTTGCGCCTGCTTTCACCCCAGTAATAATCTCCGCAATACCATCATTAGAAATATCACCAGCGGCAATATTTAAACCACCCCGCCAATTTTCACCATAAGCTAAAAATTCTTTATGCAAGCGTCCGAGATTATCAAAAATACGGACGACGGGACGGAAGTTTCCAGCCGGAACAATAATGAGACTGTCTCGCTGCTGATTAGTTCGGCCGTACAAACTCGCTGCGGCCACATTAATTCCCCCTTGATAACTTTTAGGGAGTACATAAAATGCGGAAACTAATTTAGCGTCAGAGTTGAAAATTTTCACAATCGGATCTCGATTAACTCCTAAGCCGATAATAATCTCATTCTTATCATTCCCATCTAAATCACCCAAGGCGACACTCAGGCCGCCTCGATCATTGAGAGCATCAGCAAAGAACTGTCTTTTAACCTGACCGGCTTCATTAAAAATCCGCACATGCGGTCCGCCGCCCGGTCCTGGCACGGTAATAATTTCCGCCTTGCCATCCCCATCATAATCCCCCACCGCCAAACGGACTCCTCCGGTAAAACGTTGGTTGTAGGCCAAAAATTCTTTTAATAATTTTCCTTCTTGATTATATATCTTGACCCATGGCTCACTGCCAGCACCATTAGCCACCACTAGTTTATTTTTTCCATCGCCATTTAAATCACCGGCCGCAACACTTAAGCCAGTCTTGCTCGTTATTTCTAAAGGAGTACTGCTGGCGCCATCAAAGTCACTCATTAAGACTTTTTCTGAACCGCTAGCCGGAGCTAAAACCACGCGGTTAACATGATCAAACATAAGTCGTCGGGCTTCATCAACCGCTGCTTTCGCATTAACCCGACCATGCCCCAACTGACCGCGATAATTAGGATTAAGTGAAGTGATGGTATCAGCTGAACCCAAAACTAAACCAATGATTTCGGTATGACTTAAATTAGGATTAGCTTGAGCTACTAAGGCCATAACTCCAGAAACGACGGGTGCCGCCATGCTAGTGCCAGACCAATAGCCGTCATAATTAGGACTTAATGCCCCCGGGCTACCCCCAGTGGTAATGGTATTAAAAAAGCTAATACCTGGCGCAGTAATATCAATGCAACTACTGCCATAACTAGAAAAAGAAGTCTTTTGATCAAGAGCATCAGTAGCCGCTACACCGACCACCATATTTTCCCAAGCACTGCCATCCATGCAAGCGGGATAGATAGGCGCTTTTCCTGTATCTCGGCCATCACCAGCAGACTGATCATTGCCAGCCGCCGCTACTACGATGATGCCGGCTTGATAAGCGCGCTTAATTGCCGCCGCTAAAGATTCATTATAATTGTAAGTAACGAAGCTCAGATTGATAATATCAGCCTCGTTGCGAATAGCATAATCAATCGCTCGGACGACAGAACTGACGCGTCCTTCCCCCTTATCATTCAAAACTCGCAAAGGCATAATATTAGTACGCCAAGCGACTCCGGTTACTCCCTGACTATTATTACCGACCGCGCCAATGATTCCTGCCACCATAGTGCCATGAGAAATACTGGCCTCTGTCCAACCCTCATCAAACTTAGGCGATGGATCAGGCACGCCCGCCACAAAATCCCAGCCATGAATATCGTCAATAAAGCCATTCTTGTCATCATCTAAACCGTTGCCCGGGATTTCTTTAGAGTTCGTCCAGATATTGCTTTTCAAATCGGGGTTGTTAATATCAACACCCGCATCAATAACAGCAATGGTGATGTCCGGCGCTTCCCGGACAGTTTCCCAAGCAGCGTCGGCTTGAATTTTAGCCAAATACCACTGACGCAAATAATAAGGGTCGTCAGGCACCACTCTCGCCCCTGCACTGAGGGGCCAGGTGATAATAATAGTTAACAACAAAAAATAAACTGACCTTAAAATCCGCATAATATATTCATCATATCACAGCTATTTCTGATTTTCTATGGCTGATAAAGTTTCCGTAGCACAACGATACCAACTAAATTTTTTAGCCTGTCGGCGTCCGCGTTCAATTAATTCTTGGCGTAATTCTGGATTAAGAACCAGCTCCGCCATGGCGTCAGCGATATCATGGCGATCCAAATGATTAAAGTAACGCACCGCCTCCCCAGATATTTCATGGAGGACGGAAATATTAGAGACGGCCGTGGGTACACCCGAGGCCATCGCTTGTAACACCGGGATTCCGAATCCCTCATGCTTGGTGGGAAAGATAAAAGCAGATGCTTGCTGAAAAATCAAAGGCAAATCTTTTTCTTCAGCCCACCCAGGCATAATGACATCGCGACCTAAATTAAATTCTTCAATTGCATACTTAACCTCATCATAACCAAAACTAGCATTACCGATTAGAACCAACTTCTCTTTAATCTCCGGATATTCTTCTCGTAAAATTGCTAGAGCTTCTACCAGCGCGGCGGTGTTTTTTTTCTTTTCCAAACGACCCACATATAAAAAATACGGTTTACTGATTCCATAATAATCTAAATGCCTAACCGCATCGTCATCAGGAGCTAATAGTTCATGATAAGCCTCCGCGTCAAAACCGTTATGCACTACCTTAATCTTTCCCGGATCAGCAAAAGGAAAACAGTCTAAAATTTCTTGTTTGGTAAAATCAGAAACCGCAATAATAGTAGAAGAATGTCTGAGGGAAAAAATTGTAGACCAGTTTAAATATTCTAAAGTGGTGCCGCGATAACGTCCGGCGGTCACAATAAAAATAAAAATTTTTAATAAACGGCGGCGGCGGCGAGTAGTAGCTTTCGGGTCTTCTTGCCGATAAACCGCTTCATCTCTAGCAAAAGCCACATCATGAATAGTATTGATGGTGCGTCTGGGGTGAATTAAAGGAATCCCGTGGGCCGGAACAAATAAAATATCGGGCTTATTAAACAACATTTCTAAAGACAGTCGGCCTAAAGTCCAAAAAGAAGTTAAGGGCCAGGATAAGACCTTAAAAGAAAAATTAGGTGCCTCGGCTACTGCCGCTTTTAATTCTGCTGAAGGCTCAACATCTAAATAAAGAAGGTATTGATTGTGCCGATCAATAGCCGCCAATTCCTTAATTAAATAGAAGGAATACCATTCCGTGCCAGTCTTCTTTTGTCTGTTGGCGCGTGAAGCGTCGATTCCAATCAGCATAAAACCATAATAAAAAAGCGACTTATTTAGTCGCTAAGATACTCCGTTTATAGGAGTCCAAATTATCAAGAGCAATTCCAGTTCCCTTCACCACACAAAGCAAAGCGTCGTCAGCTACATAAGCCGGAACGCCCGTCGTTCGGGAAACTAATTGATCAATATTGCGTAGTAGCGCACTGCCACCCGTCAAGATTATACCTTTATCCATAATGTCAGCCGCGAGCTCAGGCGGTGTGGTATGCAAAACTCTTTTAGCCGCAACGACAATCGCTTCTAATTCATTTTGAATCGCTTCGGTCACATCATCACTAGAAACGGTAATACTGCGAGGCAAACCAGTGACAATATCGCGCCCTCTGATTTCCATGTATAATTTATCCTCCATGTACAAGGCGGAACCGATGTTGATTTTAATTTCTTCGGCGGTTCGCTCCCCAATGGCTAAATTATATTTCTTACGGATAAATTCTAAAATAGCTGCATCAAACTTATTACCACCCACACGGACAGAGGTGGAAGAAACAACGCCACCCAAAGAGATAACCGCCATTTCCGCCGTCCCGCCGCCAACATCAATCACCATGTGGCCAGTGGCTGAACCAATCGGAATATCAGCCCCAATAGCTGCCGCGACCGGTTCTTTAATAATATAGGCTGCCTTCGCTCCAGCGGAGATGGTCGCTTCAATGACGGCTCGACGTTCGGTTGAGGAAATCCCCGCGGGCACCGACACCATTACTTCCGGACGAAAAAAACGCATCCCCCCAATAGTTTTATTGATAAAATAACGAATCATCGCTTCAGTGGTGCGGTAATCTGCAATTACTCCATCTTTCAACGGTTGTACCGCGCGAATAGTGTCAGGTGTGCGCCCCAACATATCTTTAGCTTCATTCCCCACTGCGAGAATCTTATTATCATCAATTGAAATCGCCACCACTGAAGGCTCGTTAATCACAATCCCCCGCTTTGGCAGATAAACTAAAGTATAAGTTGTACCCAAATCAATGCCGATACGTTTAATAAACATATTGATTTAATATTCAGTAAAAAAACCAAGGGCTAAACCACCCTAAAAACAGCGGCTCAGCCCCTATTTTATAACTTAAAAAGAGTAATTAGTCAATCTCGCTAACTAAAGAGGCATCATCCCAACTTTCGTCCGTATCTTCGCCTAAACGTTCATTATTAGCCATGATTTTCTTAACTTTCTCCGCAAATTCATAAGTATCAAACTCTTCTTTAGGGAAGAAATAATCAGCGCCAATCTCTAAACTGCGGCTGCGAGAATCCTCATCAGAAATGTCGGAAAAAATAAAAATCGGCAAATCAGATAACTCGCTATCTTCTTTAACTTTCTTAATAATTTCAAAACCATCAAGTTTTGGCAAAATCACATCTAAGATTAAATAATCTGGCTGAAAGTCTCTAATATCATCCATAATCTCCTCAATCTCCTCCTCCCCTTCATGAGTTTCCACGTCTAAACCCTCAGCGCTGAAATTAGCCTCCAAACTATAAAGAATGTTGGCATCGTCTTCAATGATAAATATTTTTTTCACCATAGCGAATTAAAAATTAAAAAATTATTTTTACAAAAATTAAGAGCGTAACTTTTTCCACCAAGTCGGATTATTCTGATACCAAGCAATCGTTTGGGCCAACCCTTCCTCTAAAGACACCTGCGGGCTAAAACCTAACTCTCGATTAGCTTTAGAAAAGTCAATCGCATAACGCAAATCATGGCCGGGCCGATCAGTAACATAAGAAATTTTATCTTCCCCGGCCCCCATTAAACGAAGAATATCCTTAGTCAAAGAAAGATTATCCCTTTCACTGTTACCTCCCAGGCAATAAGTTTCACCAGGACGGCCGTGCTTGATAATAAGATCTAGACCGCGATTATGGTCATCAACATAAATCCAATCGCGGATATTCTGACCTTGACCATAAACAGTCACATTTTCGCCTAGAATTAAGTTAGTGACAAAACGAGGAATTAATTTTTCTGGATGCTGCCGGGGACCATAATTATTAGAACAATTGGAAATAGTAATCGGCAAGCCATAAGTATGATAATAAGCGCGGACTAAATGGTCGGAAGCAGCTTTAGAAGCGCTGTAAGGTGAGCGAGGATCATACGGAGTCGTCTCGGTAAACTTAGCGTCATTAAAACCTAAAGAACCAAAAACCTCATCAGTAGACACATGATGAAAGCGTTTTAACTGATGTCGCCTTGCGGCCTCTAGAAGAACGCGTGTGCCTTCAACATTAGTTTGGATGAAAGCAGCACTATCTAAGATTGAACGGTCAACATGGCTTTCCGCAGCAAAGTGGACAATTACATCACAATCAGCCACTAATTGATCAACTAAAGCAGCATCTTTAATATCGCCATGAACAAATTGATAATTACTAGCCTCGCTTAAATCAGCCAAACTATCTAAGTTAGCCGCATAAGTTAACGCGTCTAAATTAACAATCTTATCCTCAGGATAAGTCGCCAACCAGTAATGAATAAAATTTGAGCCAATAAACCCTGCTCCGCCAGTAACAAGAAGCTTCATACTATTAATTAATAAGACGATCTTTAATAAGAGCGGCCTCATCTGGCCCATATTCTTTTCCGGGCCAATGCTTGAATTGATCGCCCTCGACTCGGGGAATCACATGAAAATGCAGATGAGGAACTTCTTGTCCGGCCACAGGACCATTGTTTAACATGATGTTATACCCCTGGTAGCCTAATTTATTTTTTATAGCCCCACCCATCGCTTGAACTAAGTCTGTGACCGCTTGGAAATCAGCGGCGGATAAATCCTCTACCGTCGCCGCATGTTGTTTAGGAATAACTAAAATATGTCCCGGATGAACTGGTTTAATATCTAAGAAAGCCAAAGCCTTGTCGGTTTCTCTTATCTTATAAGCGGGAGTATCTCCAGCGATAATCTGACAAAAAATACACATATTTAATCTATCTTATAAGGGCTGTCGGCGTCTTCTTCCCAGCGAATCTCATCAATCGCTTCTTGTTTGCCAACTCCTTTGTATAACTTATCAGGAAAATTAATAGAAAGCGCGGGATCACTAGAAACCGCTTTATAACCATGAACTACCCCGGGAGGAACAACCACAACACAAGGGTGATCAGCGCCAACGGTTAAATTCAAAGCTTCGCCATTAGTAGCTGATCCGGGCCGCCGATCCCACAAATAAAGTTGAAAAGAACCTGGTCCGGGAAAAATAAAGTAATCAGTTTGGTAAACATGTTCATGAGGGCCGCGAGCCACGCCGGGCAAGGTCCAACTTAAATAAGACATCGCTACCCCTAAATCAATTTCATCGCGGCGATAAACTTCCATTAAATAACCGCGACTATCTTCAAATTTTTTTAACTCCTTAATAATTACTCCTTCAATCATAAAAACTATTTAGTTAATTGTTCCAAAGATTTTAAACCATTCTGAGCACCATGATGAGATATTTTGGCCGCTGCTTGTTTGCTCGCCAAACTCGCCGCCTTTTTCAAATCATGATTATAAAGCAGCCAAGCAGCCGCCCAAGTTGAATTATAGGCATCACCGATACCGGTAGCATCCACAACGCGCCGCTCTTTATTAATCGGCTGGTAGTGCATATGTTCATCATCCATAAAGTAAGCACCATTGCGGCCGTCGGTGACCACCACGACTTCTGGTCCATATTCTTTGAGAGTCTTTAAAAGAAACTCTGGCTTTTGCAGTTGTTTTTTAGCAGTATTTAAATAGCGCTTATCGCTCAGAATTAATTCTAAGGCCTCATCGCGATTAAGCATCAGAGCCGTAGTTCGCTTGAGAAAAGGAGCAAGCTTGCGCACACCAGTTTTTAATTGAGCGGAGCCAGGGTTCCAAAAAATTCTCCCTTTAGTGGCCGCAAAGATATCGCGTAAATCTTGGTACCAGGCTCCAGACAACGATGCTAAGTAAATATTGGCTGCCTGGGATAAAGCGCGCTTTCTCTTATTATCCAAAGTTAAACGCTTATTAGCGCCCCGAGCTGCGAAAATAACCCTCTCACCCCCAGGGGTAATCAGAATAAGAGACATGCCCGAAAAACTGCCAGGCAAATAGCCAACCAGGTTAGCGGCTACTTTTTGTTTTTTAAAATTATTAATAATCTCTTGGCCGACAAAATCATGGCCGACTTCACAGATGGTCGCCACTTTAAAACCTAAAAGAGCTAAGTTGACCGCCGTGTTTGCCGCCCCGCCGCCAAAAGA
>CAYLPC010000016.1:0-13412 GCA_964385475.1 uncultured Gammaproteobacteria bacterium
GTCTCTACTCTTGCCAAAAATGGCTTTTTTATTTATAATGAGTCAGGCATATTGTTGCCTTTTATAATAATTTTATGGCTAGAATTATCGGAAAATCTTACTCTTTTGATGATGTTTTAATCGTCCCTAAGTTTAGTAAAGTGGCCTCCAGAAAGGATGTTAATTTTAGAACAAAAGTCACCCGTAATCATTATCTGGATATTCCTCTGTTAGCCGCTAATATGGACACTATTTGTGAAAGCAAGATGGCTATTGCCTTAGGTCGTCTCGGTGGCTTAGGGGTTATTCATCGTTTTTTAACGATTGAAGCTCAAGCGCAAGAAGTCCGGCTGGTTAAAAATAATGGCTTATTAGCTGCCGCTGCCATAGGCGTTAAAGACTATGAGGTTAGATCTAAAGCCTTGGTGGAAGCTGGAGTAGATATTTTAGTTTTAGATGTCGCTCATGGTCATTCTAAGCGCACTGATATTACTTTTGATTACTTGAAAGCGACTTATCCTCAGATTGATATTATGGTCGGCAATATTGCGACTAAAGACGCGGCGGAACATTTTATTAATAAAGGGGCGGATGCGATTAAAGTGGGAATTGGCCCTGGGTCAATGTGTATTACCAGAGTGATGGCGGGAGCGGGAGTGCCGCAGATTACCGCTATTATGGAGGCTTATGAGGCTAGTCAGGGTAGAATTCCAGTTTGTGCTGATGGTGGAATCAAACATCCGGGAGATTTAGCCAAAGCGATTGGTGCTGGCGCTGACACCGTGATGAGTGGCTCTATCTTTGCTGGTACTGATGAAACTCCGGGTGAGATTATTGAAAAAAATGATAAGAGGTATAAAGAGTATCGTGGTATGGCTAGTTATGCCGCGACTATGAAAAAATTATCCTTAGATGGACAAAAGATTGATGAAGTCGTGCACGTAGAAGGAGAGATGACTCTTTTACCAGCCGCCGGTCCAATTGAAGAGGTAGTTAAAAAGTATTTAGGTGGCTTAGCTTCTGGGATGACTTATTTAGGCGCCGCTAGCATTGAAGCCATCAAAGGCAAAGCCGATTTTGTAGAAATCACCGCCGCTGGCCTTAAAGAGAGCATTGCTCATGGCGTCACAGAAATAATTTAATTTTGTTAACATGGCAGAACAAGTAATTTTACGATTTGATGAGGTAACCTTTGAATACCTCGTAAAGAAACCTATTTTGGAAGAGGCGTCTTTTTCTTTGCGCACTGGTTCCAAAATTACTTTAATGGGGCAGAACGGTGCCGGTAAAAGCACCATCTTCGGCTTAATTAAAGGAGAGTTGAAACCAAAATCCGGACAGGTTTCTATTACTAATGGGGCTACTATCGGGGCAGCGTCGCAAATGGTCGCTCGAGAAGACTTTGATTTAAGTGTAGAAGAATATTTATCTAAGGAATTTAAGCCAGTCCCCGGCAATATTCGCAGCTTGATCGCCAAGGCGATGGATGCGGTTAATTTTGTTGTTCCTTTAGATCGGCGAGTTGGTAATTTATCTGGCGGCCAGCAGGCACGCCTGCTATTAGCGTCTGCTCTAATCGCTAGTCCTGATATTTTGCTTTTAGATGAGCCGACAAATAATTTAGATAAAGAGGGAATTGATCACCTGTTGGAATTCTTGATTATGTATGACAAAACCGTGCTCGTGATTTCTCACGATGCGGATTTTTTAAACTGTTTTACCGAGGGGGTTATTTATTTAGATGCGCGCAGCCGACAGACAGAAACTTATGTTGGTGATTATTATTCCGTAGTAGAAGAGATTTCGCGGCGCATTGAGAGAGAGCAGAGAAAAAATGCGCAATTGGAAAAATTAATTATTGATCGTAAGGAAAAAGCTAATTTCTTTTCCCATAAGGGTGGGAAGATGCGCAAATTGGCCAAAAAGATGCGTGAAGAAACAGAAGAATTAGAGGATAGCGTTGTTGATGTTAGACGGGAAGATAAAACTATTCGTCCCTTTGAGATTGCGGTGCAAGAAGATTTATCTGGTGATATCGTTAAAATCAATGCCATTAAAATCATTGAGAACCATGAGCCCGTGCTGAAAACTCTAGAGAAGAGAATTACAAAGAATATGCATCTTCTGGTGACCGGTCCGAATGGCATTGGCAAGAGTACTTTTTTACGCAGCTTAATTGATGGTAGTGCTGAAGGAGTTAAGTTGGCGCCCAATCTTAAAATTGGTTATTACAGTCAAGACTTTGCTAATTTAGATTTTACAGACACGGTTTTTGATTCTTTACAAAAAGCGATGCCTGATCGTGATGATGTGCAGGAACTCCGCTCTGTCGCCGCCGGCTTTTTACTGACAGGCGATTTAATGGGGCACACAGTTAGCTCTCTTTCTGAAGGACAAAAAGGACTACTAGCCCTGGCCCGCTTAGTCCTGATGCGCCCTGGTTTGTTAGTCTTGGATGAGCCCACTAATCATATTAACTTCCGTCATTTACCAGTGATGGCTGAGGCCTTTAATAATTATGACGGGCCGATGATTATTGTTAGCCACATGGAAGAATTCGTGCGGACTTTAAGGATTGATGATTATTTAGAACTAGGAAAATTATAAATATATGAGTGCGCTTTTCCGGTTAAAATCAGACTTTGCCCCTGCGGGCGATCAGCCGGAAGCCATCGCCCGATTAAGCTCGGGACTAGAGCAAGGTGCTCGCGGTCAGACGCTTTTGGGTGTTACCGGTTCCGGTAAAACTTTCACGATTGCTTATTGCTCAGACCAATAAACCGGTCTTAGTTATTGCACCCAATAAAGCGCTGGCGGCTCAATTATATCGGGAGTATAAAAACTTTTTTCCAGATAATGCCGTTCATTATTTTGTTTCTTATTACGATTATTACCAACCGGAAGCTTATTTGCCGGTGAGCGATACTTACATTGATAAGGAGGCAATGATTAATGATGAACTGGATCGTTTGCGCCACGGTGCGACTTCGGCGCTACTCTCCCGTCGCGATGTCATTGTAGTGGCTTCTGTGTCTTGTATTTATAACTTAGGAGTGCCGGACAACTATTTAGAATCAAGACTACATCTTAGTTTAGGACAAGATTTAGTGAGAGCAGATTTGTTAAAGCAGCTAGTTCGGATTCAATTCAAGCGCGTGCCTGGAGAGATTGGCCGCGGCCAATTCCGAGTACGCGGCGATGTTTTAGAAGTGCGTCCGATGGCCGAGAATGTTTTATATCGGATAGAATTAGATAAGCAAAAAATCTTACGCCTGCAATTATTGGATGAAGAAACCAGACAAGTTAAGGAAGACTTAAGTGAGTTAGTTTTATTCCCACCCAAGCATTTTATTTCTACGCAACCGCAAATTGCGAGCGCGCTGGCGGATATTCGTGAAGAATTACAGGAGCGCTTAGCCCACTTCCGCAGTGAAGGTTTGCTCTTGGAAGCAGAACGCTTAGAGCGCCGGACGCGTTATGATTTAGAAATGATTAAAACCTTGGGCTACTGCCATGGTATTGAAAATTATTCTCGCCATCTATCAGGGAAGTTGCCGGGAGAAGCGCCAGATTCCTTGCTGGCTTATTTTCCTAAAGACCAATCAGGTAAACCCGATTTTCTCACAATCATTGATGAGTCTCATATCACTATTCCTCAGATTCGGGGGATGTATAATGGCGACCAAGCGCGTAAAAAGAATTTAGTGCAATATGGCTGGCGCTTACCGTCAGCTTTAGATAACCGCCCTCTGAAATTCAAAGAGTTTGAGGACCGGGTTGCAGCGATGATTTTTACGACAGCGACACCTGGAGATTATGAAATTAAACATTCCGCCCAAGTCGTGGAGCAAGTAATTCGTCCCACCGGTCTGGTTGATCCAGAGATTGAAATTCGTCCGGTTTTTGACCAAGAAAATAATCGTACGCAGATTAATGATGTGACCGAAGAGATCATTAAACTCACCAGTGATGGCGGACGGGTTATTATTAACACTCTTACTAAAAGACAAGCTGAGGATTTACATGCTTATTTAGGAAAGCAAAAAATAAAAAGCAATTATTTGCATTCTGATATCAAGACTTTTGAACGGACAGAAATTCTTAAGGACTTCCGCCAAGGTGTCTTTGATGTTTTAATCGGCGTTAACTTGCTTCGAGAAGGCTTAGATTTGCCGGAAGTCGTTTTGGTCGCTATTTTAGACGCTGATCGGGAAGGTTTCTTGCGGAGCGAAACTTCACTGATGCAGACGATGGGGCGGGCGGCTCGCAATGTTCAAGGCCGGATTATTTTATATGCCAACCAAGTGACAGCTTCTATTCAAAAAGCAGTAGCAGAAGTGGAGCGTCGCCGCGTGAAACAATTAGCTTATAACCAAGCTCACAATATTATTCCTCAGACAGTCAATAAAAAGATTGAAGACTTATTAGACTTTGATGCGTCTGCCAAAAAACCAAGCAAGGGGTCACGGACTCACACTAAATCCAAGTAATATGGAAGATAAAATTATTATCAAAGGGGCGAAGATGCATAATTTGAAGAATCTTAACCTGAGCATCCCCCACAATACTTTAACAGTCATCACTGGTGTTTCTGGCTCCGGCAAATCCACCTTAGCTTTTGATACGATTTTTGCTGAAGGCCAAAGACAATATGTAGAATCTCTGTCGCCGTACATGCGCCAGTTTCTTGGTCAAAAAAAACCGGCGGAAGTAGAAGAAATTATCGGTTTAGCGCCGGCGATTTCCATTGATCAAAGAGCTCTCTCTCATAATCCTCGTTCCACGGTGGGGACCTTAACAGAAATCCACGACTATTTGCGCTTGCTTTATGCTCGCGTCGGCGAAGTTTTTTGTCCTCAGTGTGGAGACAAAATTCAAAAATTGACTTTAGAGGAAATGGTGGACATTGTCCTCACGCAGATGAAAGATAGTAAAGAAGAAACCGTCGAAATCTTAAGTCCCGTTGTTCGAGGACGCAAAGGAGAGTATTATCAGCTGCTCTATAACTATTTAAATTTAGGCTATAGTCAGGCACGTATAGACGGACAATATTATTCTTTAAGAGATCAAATTAAATTAGCAGCGACTAAAAAACATGATATTGAAATTGTGGTTGATACCGTGTGGCTAAATGATGAAACACGTTTGTTTGAAGCAATTGAAAATGCTTTAGCTTATTCCGGAGGACTGATGATCGCTAAGCTGCCTCAACGGGAATTTTTACTATCGGCTAATTGGACTTGTCCGCATGATAATTTTGCTTTTCCGGAAGTGGAACCACGCTTGTTTTCTTTTAATTCGCCTCATGGCGCTTGTCCTGACTGCGGCGGTTTAGGTAAGGCCGAATTATTTTCAACCCGTATCTGTCCGACTTGCGCAGGGAAGCGACTGCGTCCGGAAGCGCTCTCAGTCAAAGTTGGCGGTCTGAACTTAGCTGAAATCAGCGCCTTAGCTTTAAGCGAATTATATAATTTTTTCTGGAAGTATTATCAAACTATGACCAGGAGAGAATTAACGATTGCCGAAACAGTGGTTGTGCAGATTTTAAATCGTTTAGAATTCTTAAATAAGGTTGGTTTAAACTATCTTTCCTTAAATCGTGAAGCGGAAACCTTATCTGGTGGTGAGGCGCAGCGGATTCGCCTGTCATCGCAAATTGGTTCGCAGCTGTCTCGGACCCTTTATGTTTTAGATGAGCCCACCATCGGCCTACATGAGCGCGATACCGATCGCTTGCTAGAAACTTTAAAAGCACTGCGCGATAAAAATAATACCGTCATTATGGTGGAGCATGATGAGCGGAGTATTTTAGCTTCTGACTATTTAGTAGATGTCGGTCCTTTAGCTGGTGTTCATGGCGGAGAAATTATCGTGGCGGATTATTTAAATAAACTCTTAGCGAATAAGGAAGCAGTTAAAAAATCTTTAACTCTAAAATATCTAAAAGGAGAAGTTAAGATTGCCGTACCGGAAAAACGTCGACAGCAGAATCATGGTTCTCTAAAACTAATCGGTGCGACCGCCAATAATTTAAAAAATCTGAAAGTGGAAATTCCGCTCGGACGCTTAGTTGGTTTAAGTGGCGTTTCCGGGTCGGGCAAGTCAACGCTGATGTATGAAGTCTTGTATCGCAATCTCTCCAAGATTAAGGCTCGGCCAGGAAAGGTGAAACTTGTGAACCTAAAAGAGTTTAAGGGGGCGGAATATGTGAGTAAGGCCGTGGTCATTAATCAATCGCCTATTGGCCGATCACCACGCTCCAATCCAGCCACTTATACCGGATTTTTTACAGCGATTCGGGATTTTTTTGCTGAGTTACCAGCAGCGCGAGAACGTGGTTACACTGCTTCCCGTTTTTCTTTTAATCGCGCTGGAGGGCGCTGTGAGGCCTGTCAGGGGGCCGGATTTACCCAAATTGAAATGCACTTTTTACCGCCTATCAGTGTAGAGTGCGATGTTTGCCACGGGCAACGCTTTAATCGGGAAACCCTGCAGGTTAAATATCAAGGCAAGAATATCGCTGAGGTTTTAGAGTTAACCGTTGAGGAAGCGATTGAGTTTTTTGGTGATAATTATTACATCACTGATAAGATGAAGGTTTTAGCTTCTGTTGGCTTAGGTTATTTAAAACTAGGCCAATCGTCGACTACTCTTTCCGGCGGCGAAGCACAACGGGTTAAAATTGCTAAAGAATTAACTTTGACTTTAGGCAAACGAACTCTTTATTTATTAGATGAGCCAACAACGGGGTTACATTACCGCGACATTGAATTACTGCTTCAAGTGCTTAATCAATTAGTGGAGAAGGGCAACTCCGTGTTAGTGATTGAGCATAATCTCCATATGTTAAAGTCTATGGATTATCTGATTGATATTGGTCCAGAAGGCGGGGCGGCCGGTGGACGAGTGATGGCGGTCGGTACTCCAGAAGAAGTAGCGCGCTCTTCTAAAAGCGTTACCGCGCCTTATTTAAAAGAAGTTTTAGATTCTCAGTAAATGACTATGGCGACTCAGCATCCTTTGCAGGCACAAGCTAAAACAGCGCCTTCAAAACCGGGGGTGTATTTTTGGCGTGATCAAGATGGAGAAGTCCTCTATGTCGGTAGAGCGGTTAATTTGAAAAATCGCTTGGGGCAATATTTTCAAAAAAGAGTAGAGCGACGGATTGCAGAAATGGTAAGTCAGGCAAATGATTTATCTTGGTTAGAAACCGATTCTCTTTTAGAGGCCATTATTTTAGAGGCTAAATATATTAAAGAGTATTGGCCTAAGTATAATGTGGTTGATCGTGACGATCGTTCCTTCACCTATCTAGTCATTCCTAAGAGTGATTATGCCAAACCCTTGATTGTCCGCGGCCGGGATTTAAAAAAATTTCCGCCGGCTAAGTCTAAAATTTTTGGACCATACCAATCGCGTCGTCTTTTAGCAACGGCCCTGCGTTTAGTCCGCCCGATTTTTCCTTGGGGCAACTGCACTCCTCTGAGCGGCCAGCCTTGCTTTGACTATCAGATTGGCTTATGTCCCGGTTCTTGTTTAGGCAAAATTACACCACTGGAGTATCGCCGCAATTTAGATAAGTTAGGTCTTTTATTATCTGGAGAAAAAAAACAATTATTAAAGAGGCTCGCTAAAGAAAATCCTGAGCAGGCAAAAGCTTTGCAGCAATTGCAAGATGTCGCCTTATTAGATAGGGAACAGGATTTAACACAGCCGCAGCCGGCCCGCATTGAAGGCTATGACATCTCTCATTTATCTGGCCAAGAATCCTATGGGTCAATGGTTGTTTTTCAGGGAGGGGAAGCCATTAAAGAAGAATATCGCTTATTCAAAATTAAAGATGCCCCGGCGGCTGATGATGAGCGGGCGCTCTTAGAAGTTTTGAGCCGACGCCTGCGCCATAGCGAATGGCCGCTGCCCACACTGATTATGATTGATGGCGGCCGTCCTCAGATTAGCTTTCTAACCAGGAACCTAAAAGCTCTCAACCAACAAATTCCGGTTGTCGGTATTTCCAAGCTGGGCGGCGATCGTTTGGTTTTTCCAATAGGCAGTTCCGAAAATTTTAAAGAGTTTAGTCGGCAACTAAAACCTACTTTATTAAAAGTTCGGGATGAAGCTCATCGCTTTGCTAATTATGGACGCCGGCGAGCTTCTAAGATATAATAAAAGCATAAAAATTAGCTATAAATTTATGAAAAAAGGAGCTTGGATTATGACCCTAATGGCGGTCTTAGCCTTAACAGCAGTGGCTATTGTTGCCTTGACCGTCCGCGCTGATAAACCTGATGATCGCTTTGCTGTTTCGGCGGTAGGCACAATTTACGCTAAAGCTGATATCGCTAACATTGAAGTAGGCGTCAAAACAGGAACCCAAAAGACACCCTTGGAGGCGACCAAAAATGGCACCGAAAAAATGAATCAGATTGTGTCTCAGCTGGAAGGCCTAGGGATTGAAGCTAAGGATATGAAAACTTCCAATTACGCCCTCAACCCCGTTTATAATTGGACCAGTGATCGCGGACAGGAGCTTATCGGTTATGAAGTGGTCCAAAGCCTCAGCGTCAAAGTTAGAGACTTAGACAAAATCGGTGCCGTGATTTCTCAGACTACAGAACAAGGGGCTAATCAGATTGGCAATATCAACTTTACTATTGATGAGCCAGACACCCTTAAGGACCAGGCTCGAGCCCAAGCGATTGAAAAAGCCCAGGCTAAAGCTCGCTTAATTGCGGAGCAATCAGGTTTAAAACTAGCTAAAATTAAAAGTGTTCAGGAGAGTAGCGACAATGAAGTGCCCGTATATCGGAATGAAATCTTTAAAATGATGGATTCGGCTAATTCCGCTGGCGGAGTAGTCGCCCCTAATATTCAAAGCGGTGAAAATACGATTGAAGTTGGAGTGACGCTAATTTACGAAGTTAAATAAGAACTGGAGCCCTCAAGGCCCCGCTGCGCGGGGCCTTGACATAACTTAGGATCCTTACTAAAATATACTCAACTTAATAAGCCACAGACCGTCAGCAACCATAAGTCTTGCGGTAGGCCAGAAACAACGATTTTTTTTCGTTGATTGCGGTAGGTGGCTTAGACAGCCACTTTTTTATTAATCGTTTTATTTATATGCCTAAAAGTAAGATTCAGAAACAAGAAATCTTGCGCACCCTGGATGAGCAAATGAAGCGTTCTAAATCAGTTATTTTTGCTGGTTTTAATGCTTTGGGCGTGCAGGACAATGAAGAATTACGCGGTAAATTGCGTGAAGTTGGGGGTGAGTATTATGTCGCCAAAAAAACCTTGTTAAAGAAGGTTTTAAAAGACCATGGAATTGAAGAACCGGGCGAAGATATTTTGTCTGGAAAAGTAGCGACTATCTTTTCTTTTGAAGACGAGGTTGTAGCTGCTAAAACAGTAAAAGATTTTCGTAAGAATAAGGAAGATAAGATCTTTTTTCTGGGTGGTGTCATGGAAGGACGTTTATTGTCCCAAAATGAAGCTGAAGCCTTAGCTAGTGTTCCTGGCAAGCAAGAATTGTATGCTAAATTAGTCGGATCCATTAATGCTCCTGTTTCCGGATTCGTTAATGTCTTAGCAGGCAACTTGAGAGGCTTAGTGAATGTCTTTAAGGCAATGAGTGAGAAAACTGCTTAATTAATATTTATCATAAAAAAAATTAATTTATAAAACTATGGAAGACAAAAAAGAAGTGATCGTTCCGGAAAAGTTCCAGGAATTGGTCAGCCAAATTGAAAAGTTAAGTGTTTTAGACCTGGCGGAATTAGTTACGGTCTTAGAAGAAAAGTTCGGCGTGTCTGCTGCCGCTCCAGCAATGATGATGGCGGCTGCTCCAGCAGCTGGTGGTGCTGAAGCTGAAGTTAAGGACTCCTTTGATGTGGAATTAACTGATGGCGGCGCTAATAAGATCGCTGTGATTAAAGTAGTTCGCTCTTTGACTGAATTAGGTTTAAAAGAAGCGAAGGATTTAGTTGACGGTGCTCCTAAGGTAGTTAAAGAAGGCGTTAAGAAGGAAGAAGCGGAAAAGATTAAGGCAGAATTAGAAGAAGCAGGCGCTAAAGTAACTTTAAAATAAGTTATTGACGACAAAAAAACCCGGCTTTGGCCGGGTTTTTTTGTTTTATTTTTTAAAGAGAAAATTGATAAACTTGATTGCCGGAAAGGATGAAACCGGAAGCAGCATCGTCAGACAGAGCAAAGTCACTCACATCTTTATCAAAGAGGTATTGTTTGTCTAGGACACCACCCTTATTCATGACCAATAAGCGGCGGTTTTGGGCATCTAACAGGTAATAACGGTCTTGGCTAGCCACTAAGCGATCCCCTCTAATAGCAGGGTCAACAAGAGTACTTTTATACTCTTGTTTGCGACCAACTCGGAAGCGCAGTAAATCATCATTATTTTGCGCAATGATAATGTCGCCATCAATAGCTAAGGCGTTAGCCTGGCTAAGATCGGCCGCTTCTTGAAGCCAGTTGCTGCGAGAAGAGAAGGTGTTGCCGCTCTGGCGATAGCGGTAAATTTGGTTTTGGGTTTTATCTAAAACGTATAAAGTATTATTGTACAGACCAATTGGGCTTTCAGGAGCGACCGCCTGCGCTAATTTCATTAAATGAGCTTCTTGCCCAGTGATTTTAACAACTTCATCTTCTCCCGCTAAATAGTATAAGTTTTTTTCATAAACTGCCGGTCGGGATAATTTTTTACTAACCGGTAAGCTAATATTGCCTGGCTGTTTATCGCTAAGAGTTAAAGTGTAGATATTGGCCTGATTCTTATCAGACACATAAACTAAGCCGTTAGCTTGAGTAAGTGAATCTGCTTGGGCACCTTCTTGGACGCTACTGATATTAAAGATTTCTTCCGGAGCATTAACGCGAACGATTTTTTGAATGCGATCATTTTCCGCAGCTAACTCTTGCAGCAGAGAAGTTTTTTGAGCAATCTGATCTTCATCTTTGGGGTTAATATTATTTAAATCAGATACCGCTTGATTTAAGACACCCAGCGCCGCGGGGACATTATCGACGGCGGCATAACGGAAAATATCACCTTGCTTACTGGTGATTCCGGCTACAATACTGCTAAATTGTTCCCGAAGCACCTTAGTTTGGTGTTGCTTGCGCGTAATCACTAGGGAAGTGCTCAGTCCGGCTACTAACACTAAAACGACCACCGCCATAATACGCTTTTGGCGGTTTAAACCTTGGTGCCAAGTAATTAAACCTCGGAACAAGTTACCCCAAAACGCCGGAGTAAAAATAACCAACACTCTTTTTAAAACATTAAGAATTTTTCCCCATTCAATCCGCGGTGCCTTCTTGAAGGAAATTCTTCCTTTAAGAAGGAAGGAGTCACGGCTCGGCAAATTGGATCGTTTTTTTTCTTTGTCAGGAGTAATCGCTGTACCGTCTTCTTGGTAGGTGAGGACATGATCCTGTTCACGCTCCTGCGGCCGTAATCTTTTAATAATGCCTTTTAACCAATTTATTACTCCGCCAAAGCTAATAGCTCCTGCTGAAGCCAGCATTTTTTCCGTTTTTTGTTCAGTATAATTTAAGTGGGAGATAGAGCTATGTGCTTTTCGGGCCACATTAGGATAAGTCTGCGCCGGCTCGGCCAGTTGTCTTTGTAAGTCAATCTCCTCATGAGCTTCAGAAGGGTCGTTTAACGCGCCGCCCATACTACTCTTTACAATAATACCCAGGAAGGGAACAAAAGAATTAATACTTTTTAAATAATTCTTAATTTGTTCGGCAGCTACCATCGGCGGTAACTTGGTAATAATGTTCACCATTTCGCCGTGCGATAGATATTCCGGTAAAGCTTCATTAGCAAACAAAAAATAAGAATAAGGCGGAATCTCTCCGTTAACCACTGAAGAAAAAATCTTGGTTAAAGGAACGTCAATTGGTTCGCCATCTTCATCAAAGTCAATTTTAGAGGCAATTTCACCCCCGTCTTTAGCGCCCATTTCCACATTTAAGATTTCATAATCACCCTGGCGGCGGTAAATTAAAAAAGCCTTATTGCGTCCGTAAGTAGAGAAATAAAGCTTATTATCGTAAATTACGCCGAGAGTAAAATTAGTCGTTTCTGAGGCGAGGCGCAACTTTTCGTCTTCTAAAAAATTAATTAAAGCGACATTGACTTTCGCTAGAACTGTTTCAAAAATATCTTCGACTTCCAACTCTTCTAGTTTATCCCGCAACAAAATCTTTTCGTCGCCATAATAGTTGTATTCAAAAACATTAGCCAGGAAGCTAATTATTTTTTGGGCATCGCTTTTCCGCCCTGACATTTCGGCTAAAACAAATATTTTACCAGCCAATCTTTCTTTATTAGCATCAGGCTGGGCAACATAAGCCTCGCCCGCGTAGTCGTCATTTCGGCCGGAATTTAAGATAATAGAAGCAATCTTGTTGTACATAAATTCAAAAATCAAGGCGTTTTTCTTGATTTTTAGCGGATTTTCAAAGCTTTTTGGTTGACGCTTAAGCCTTAATATTATACTATAAAATCATAAATAAATAAAGCTATGCTAAGCCAAATTTTTGGATCAGACGCCAGAGTAAAAATATTAAACGCCTTTTTAACAGAGCCAGATAAACAATATTATTTAAGACAGCTGTCTCGCGACTTAGAATTGCAAGTTAACTCTGTTCGGCGGGAACTTAATAACTTGGAAGATTTAGGACTAATCGAACCAGTCTCAGAACCGGCTACTGCTAAGGAAAAGAAATATTATGCGGTGAATCGCGGCTTTTTGCTGTTTAATGAGTTGCGCTCTCTATTTTTAAAAGCCCAGCTCAGCGGCATTAGCGAGTTCATTGCTGATGTACAAAAAATTTGTACGCCCAAAGTTTTTATCCTTAGTGGCTTCTTTACCAACTCCGCCGACTCTCCCACTGATCTGCTGCTTGTAGGCGGTTTCTCAAAAGACTCATTTTTAAAACGTTTGCGTGCTTTTGAGCAGGAGTTGGGACGCGAAATTAACTATACTCTCATGAGTGAGGCGGAGTATGCTTATCGTTTAGAGGTGGGCGACATCTTTTTAATAAAAATTTTAAGGACCAAAAATACAATTGTGACCGATGAATTAAGTCCGTCATTAGATTAATCTTATGAAAAAAGGCTTGAAAATATTTTTGAATATTATTCTCTATCTTTTACTAACAATCGTGGTTGTCATTATTGTTTTAGGATTATCTCTGTCTAATAAAGTAGATTCTTCAAAAGAATATTACAGCCGCATGATGAGCGGAAAAAATAATTTAGAGGTGGCTGTGGAATCTTTAAAAAGAGGACAATATTCTGGCGCGAAAAATGAAGCGGAAACAGCAACTGTTTTATTCCAGGAGTCATTGGCTTATTTAAACGACATCAAAACCAACAAAGTAGCCGCTAACTTTACCCC
>CAYLPC010000017.1:0-13171 GCA_964385475.1 uncultured Gammaproteobacteria bacterium
TGACTTAGAGCATCGCAGCCCTAATAATTTAAATGTACTTTTTCGCCGCATTGAGGGGGAAGCCATTTTAATGGATTTATCAGAGAAGGGAATTTGTGTCTCCACTGGTTCGGCTTGTTCGGCACACAATCTTAAAGCCTCTTATGTCCTTTCAGCGATTGGACGCCAGGATGAGGACTTAAACAGCAATATCCGCTTTACTTTAGGGCGTGATAATACTAAAGTAGAAATTGACCAAGTGGTTGCTGCTTTGAGCGAGACCATCACTCGTTTACGCAGCTTTACCCCAATTAAATAAAAAATTATGTCTCTTAATTATACTAAAAAAACGGTGGAGCATTTTCTCCATCCAAAAAATATCGGGGAAGTAGAAAATCCTGACGCTGTCGCTGAGGTGGGCAATATGGTTTGTGGCGATCAGCTATCCTTTTCTTTGAAAGTAGAAGATGGTCGGGTGGCCGATCTCAAATTCTTATCCTTCGGTTGTGCTTCCAATATTGCGACCGCTTCTATCATGACAGAAAAAGTCAAAGGCATGACCATTGCCGAAGCTAAGGCTTTTAACTGGAAAGAAATTGTAGAGGATCTAGGCGGACTGCCTAAGCAAAAAATTCACTGTTCTATTTTGGCGATTGAAGGCTTAAAAAAAGTAATTGAAGAATACGAAAGAAAGAAGTAATAAAAAACACCCGCTAAAATAGCGGGTGTTTTTTTAATTCTCGTAAATTTAGAACCGCTTTTCCATCGGACGGGCTTCATTCACCACGACGCGACGGCCATCAATTTCTTGGTTGTTCCACATAGCGATAGCAGCGTCTGCTTCATCGTCATTGGCCATTTCCACGAAACCGAAACCTTTGGAGCGGCCGGTCATCTTGTCTTTAATGACAACTGCCGAAGCGACAGTGCCGGCTTGCGAGAAGGCGGAAGCCAAGGACTCATCAGTAGTGCCCCAGGAAATACCGCCAACAAATAACTTCTTCATGTTTTTTCTGACTGGGTTGATTAATAATCAACCTTTTAAATTAAGGTAAGACGACCTTTTCCTAACTAACCAGAGGGGTCAACCCCTCTTATAGATTGCTTACGGGGCTAAGTATACATCATTTTAGCGAAAATTGTCAAATATACAAAAACAGCCTCCAATCGGAGGCTGTTTTAATCAATGCTTAGTTAATAGCTACTTTAACGCTAGGGCTCATTGAAGAGCAGATAGAAGCGGATTTAATGTAAGCACCTTTGGCAGTGGTTGGCTTAACTTTGCGGAGGTTATCTAATAAAGCGCTGTAATTTTCTGTTAACTTGACGCTGTCAAAGCTGACCTTGCCGATTAAACAATGAACATTAGCGGTGTCATCATTTTTGTAGCTTACTTTACCTTTCTTTAATTCTTCTACGGCTTGCGCGACATTCGGAGTCACGGTGTCATTCTTAGGAGAAGGCATTAAGCCACGAGTGCCTAAGATCTTAGCAATCACTGCTAACTGGCGCATCATCGCTGGTTCAGCGACTGCCACTTCAAAATCAGTCTTACCACTCTTTTTGATTTCTTCAATTAACTCTTCACCGCCGACCAAATCAGCTCCGGCATCCTTAACCGCCTTTTCATTAGCAGCTGAGACAAAAGCCGCAATGCGTACGGTTTTTCCGGTGCCATGAGGCAGGGAAACGGCGCTGCGTACTTGCTGGTCGCCTTTTTTAGGGTTGACTCCTAAACGGAAGTGAGCTTCCACAGAAGCATCAAACTTAGTGGTGGTAATTTTTTTAACAATTTCTAACGCTTCGCTAATTGAGTAAGTCTTGCTGGCATCATAAACTTGAGACCAATCCTTTTTCTTAGGGCTCACTTTTTTAGCGCTCGCAGTTTTGTTTGTTGTTTTCTTTGTTTCTTTTTCCATATTTTTTGGTTGTGGTGTTAGCGTTGATTAAACTCCCACATTAATTATTTATTCCTTGACTTCCACCCCCATATTGCGGGCGGTGCCAGCCAAAATATTCATCGCGGCTTCTACGGAATTAGCGTTTAAATCAGGCATCTTTTTTTCCGCAATCTCTCGTAACTGAGCTTTGTTGATAGAACCAACTTTTTCCGTTAAAGGCTTACCCGAACCTTTAGAGATTTTAGCAGCCTTTTTAATTAATTCAGAAGCGGGTGCGACTTTAGTAATAAAGTCGTAAGAGCGGTCTTCGTAAACAGTAATTTCTACCGGTACAACTTCACCCATCTTGTCACGGGTCGCCTCATTGAACTTCTGACAGAACTCCGAGATGTTTAAGCCGTGTTGACCTAAAGCTGGACCGACGGGAGGAGCTGGATTAGCCTGACCGCCAGTAATTTGTAATTTAATTTTAGTTTTTATTTTTTTTGCCATACTTGTATTATTCAGGACTTAGGGCAGAAGCATCCCTAGATTCTGCTTATTAAACTTTTTTGACTTGTAAGAAATCTAATTCCACCGGTGTTTCTCGGCCAAAGAAATTAACACTGACTTTGACTTTGCCCTTAGCTTCATCAATAGCGGTCACTTTGCCTTCCATATTCTTAAACGGTCCTTCGTTGATGCGTACCGGGGAACCGACGCTAATATCAATTTGGAACTTAGGATCTTCCACGCCCATGCGCTTTTTCAGCGCTTCCACCTCTTCTTCACGAATCGGGGTCGGAATGGTTCCGGTGCCGATAAAGCCCGTGACATTCGGAGTGTTGCGCACGATATACCAAGATTCATCGGTCACAATCATTTCTACCAAGATATATCCGGGGAAAATTTTCTCTTCCACCACCTTGCGTTTGCCATTTTTGATTTTGACCTTTTTTTCTGTCGGAATCAGGATATCAAAAATTTTGTCCTCCATGTCCAAGGATTCAATACGCTGCTTTAAATTCTCCGCCACATTTTCTTCGTAACCAGAATAAGTGTGGAGAACGTACCAGCGTCTTCCTTGGTTAAGCAATTGTTTTGCCATAGTGTTTACACACTCGCTTTGCTCATTTAACCGAGCAAAACTAAAGTACTATTAGATTTTGTAAATCAGGTTTTTTAAACCTAAGTCAAAGAGATAATCAAGCGCGCCTAAATAAGCGGCCACCGCTAAGCTAATTATAATAATTAGCAGGGTGTACTGATAAGTCTCTTTCTTGCTCGGCCAAGTAACTTTTTTAAGCTCTTCAACCGATGATTTGATGTAATTTGACAGTTTATTCATAACCTTCAAAAAGCGGCAAAATTACCGCTCGCTCAATTTAAAAATAGCCTCTCGGGGCCACTTTTTTCCTGATAAAATAATACACAATGCTGCCTTCCTTGTCAATTATTTAGATTGCTTTTGTGCCCAAAAGGCGCTAGAATTAAACTATTAGGCGTTTTATGGCAATAAACTGCTAGTTTTAGCTCAATATTATGGTCAGTCCCAATCTTATTAAACAACATCAGGCTAGTAAAGGCGCTACTATCAATGAAAACGCGAAGCGCTTGTTCCAGGTGCTCTACAGTGAACAGCAACCTACCACCAGCCTCTTAGATGAGGACGCTCCTAAAATTCAAGTCTCCAGCGTTGTTTCCAAACTAGCTTTCATCTATGAGAAAGTTCGCAATGCGGTGCAGTATGAAGAAGAACATTTAATTCGCAAAAGTGCGATTTTTAGAATTTTGAAACGCAAAGTAACGATTGAGGCGGCTGTTAAAGATTTAAACTCAATTGACATTGCGGAGCACTTATTAACAGAACTGATTCGTGCCGGTTATTTGCCTAATGGGCAATTGCCGGAAACTAAAATTCCGGAAGTTGCGAAACTCTTAGATAAGTATCTTCGTTTGCGCGAGGCGGTCTTGCTGCAGGTGAATTCAGAAATGAATATTAAGCATGATGTCAGTAAAGTTAAAGATTTATTTAATGAAAAAAGTCGTCTGACTGATTGGGTGGTTGGCATGGCGGCCTGCGAACTTGAAGAGAATCTTTCACCTAGCCGTTTTCGCCAAGCGATGATTGCCAATTTGTATGATTTTTTGAGTCGCAATTTAGTCCTTTCGCCCCGTTTAAAAGAGTATGAAGCAGAACGAGAGATTCAAACTTATCTCAGTATCTGCCGAACTTATGGGCGCTTTGATAAGGACATGTTGGCCTATGTTTTGTTTAAATATTATCATGGCGATTGGAGTGGTTTAGATTTAAAAGAAACGGTTTTTAAAGAAGTGGTTTCTTCTGCTCGCCCTCTCCGCTTAGAGATTGAGCGCCAGATTGAACATCCTCTAGCTAAACATTTAGACAAGATTACCAAAAAATATTCTCTGTATTCGACAATCATGGCGGAAACTATTGAAGCTGATCCAGTGAAAATGTACAACGAGCTGTATTATGATGAAAAAAGTTTTTGGTCTTCAGTCCGTAAAGTGTGTAATAAAAAATACAACAGCGCTAAAAAACGACTGTGGCGGGCAGCGTCGCGTAGTATTATTTATATCTTTATCACAAAATCAATTTTTGTTGTCCTATTAGAGGTGCCAGCCACAAAATTATTTAATGAGCCTATCAATTATGTTTCTTTGCTGATTAATATTATTTTTCCTGCACTTTTATTATTTATTATAGTATTTTTCACTAGAACGCCTAAAGATGCTAATACTAATAGAATCATTAGCGGCATAAAGGAGTTATTTATTGTAGGTAATGAGCGTAAAGCCCCCTTGGAAGTGCGCGGGAAAGTAAAACAGGGGAGAGTGGCTGGCTTTATCTTTAACTTGATTTATACCATTGCTTTCTTAGTCTCTATTTATGCTATCGTCAGGGTTTTAGACTGGGCACATTTTACATGGGTAAGTATTATTATTTTCCTATTCTTCCTAGCCTTTGTCAGCTTCTTTAGTATTGTGACCACCAAAGGCGTTAAAGAGTTAATGGTGATAGAACGTAAAGAAAATTTCTTTACTTTCCTGACCGATTTATTCTATACCCCGATTGTGTTGGCAGGACGCTGGCTCTCAGGCAAAGCGGCCAAGTTAAATATCTTTGTCTTCCTTTTTGATTTTATTATTGAAGCGCCGTTTAAAGTGGTTGTAGAAGTGATTGAAGATTGGACGCGTTACGCCCGAGAAAGACGGGACAACATGGATTAATATGCCAGGAACTTTGTATATCGTTGCCACGCCTATCGGTAACCTAGAAGATTTTAGTTATCGCGCCGTCCGCACCTTAGGAACTGTCGCTTATGTTCTTTGTGAAGACACGCGGACGACTAGAAAATTATTAGACCGCTATCAAGTCAGCACGCCCACCATTTCTTTTCATCAGCATTCTGATCAAGGGAAAGTCAATCAAGTTTTAGGATATTTAGCCGAGGGTAAAGATCTAGCTTTAGTGTCTGATGCCGGTACGCCTGGTATTTCTGACCCTGGAGCCGCGCTCGTGTCGGCCGTGCGGTCTGAATTTGGTGAAGAGGCTAAGGTAATTGGTCTGCCTGGTCCTAGTGCCGTAATCACAGCCTTATCAATCTCTGGTTGGCCAGTTGACCGCTTTGTCTTTTTAGGTTTTTTACCTCATAAAAAGGGGCGGCAAACGATGTTGCGAGAATTAGCGACTTATTATTATCCAGTAGCTTTGTATGAATCCAAACATCGGCTCGCTAAACTTCTAGAAGAGCTGATTGTTCTGGAAAAGGAACAGGATTTAAAATTAGAATTAATGGTAGCGCGGGAACTGACTAAAATGTTTGAACAGACATACTTTGGCCGTCCGCAGACTTTATTAGAAAAACTAAACCAAGATAATCAGATGAGTAAAGGAGAATTTGTTGTTCTCATCCGTCAACAAAAATAATATGGCTCAAAATTTTTATATCACCACCACACTTCCATACACTAATTCCGATCCTCATATCGGTTTTGCGACTGAGTTGATTAAGGCTGATGTTATCGCCCGCTGGCATCGTTTACTGGGTGATGAAGTAATTTTTAACACCGGTACTGATGAGCACGGCCTCAAAATTTATCAGAAAGCCCAAGAAGCTGGTTTGTCGCCGCGTGATTACTGCACACCTTACGCTGAACGCTTTAAGGAACTGCACCGCGTTTTAGATGTGAGTGTTACTGATTTTATTCGCACTTCCGATGAGCGCCACATTAAAGCGGTGCAAGAATTTTGGCGCCGTTCTTTAAAAAGAGGCGACATTTATAAAAAACGCTATCAAGTAAAATATTGTGTCGGCTGCGAGATGGAAAAGACTGATTCGGAATTAGTAAATGGTCGCTGCCCCTTGCATCCTAATCGCGATTTAGAGCTGATTGATGAGGAAAATTATTTTTTTAAGTTTTCTAACTATCAGCAAGCCTTGTTAAATTTATATGACAGCCGTCCTGATTTTGTAATTCCTGCTCACAGACAAAAAGAGATTAGGAATTTTGTGGCTGGTGGTTTGCAAGATTTTAGTATTTCACGGGTAGCCGCCAAGATGCCTAACGGTGTTCCGGTGCCTGATGATCCGGAACAGGTAATTTATGTCTGGTTTGATGCCTTAGTGAATTATATTTCTGTTCTTGGTTGGCCGGAGGAAGGTGGACGCTTTGCGGATTTTTGGCCAGGCACCCAAGTTTGCGGTAAAGATAATCTGCGCCAACAGACAGCCATGTGGCAAGCGATGCTTATGTCCTTAGGCTTAGAAAATTCTCAGCAGGTGGCCGTGTTTGGTTTCTTAACAGCTAATGGCGAAAAACTTTCTAAGAGTTTAGGTAATGGTGTTGATCCTTTTGAGCAAGTAGCTAAATATGGCGCCTCGGCTCTACGTTATTACCTATTAACTGATATCCCTGCCTTTGAAGACGGCGATTACACGGAAGAGAATTTACGTTTGCGTTATAATGCCGATTTAGCTAATGGATTAGGCAATCTTGGCGCCCGCGTAGCCAATCTTTTGGAAAAAAATAAAATTGTTACGAACTTGGAAATTAAGCAGGCTAGTTGGCATGAATCTTTTAAGCAGGCGCTGGCTGGCTTTAAGTATGGCGACGCTCTTGATTTATTATGGAGGGAAGTGCACACCGCTAATGAAGCTTTGAGCGCTAGCGCTCCTTGGAAGCTAGATAATCCCGAAGAGATTAGAGATATAGTTGTACCGCTGGCGCAGACTATTCTTAATGTCGCTTATTATCTACAAGTATTTTTGCCGGAACCAGCCGCGCATTTGATTAATCAATATAGCGCTCCGCAAATAAAAAAAGGGGAACCTTTATTCCCACGTTTAACTTAAAAAACATATGCTATCTTACCTAGATATAATTTTAATTGTCCTTATCGGTTTGTCCGTGCTTAATGGCTTAAAACGAGGCTTATGGCAGATGTTAGGACAGATTATCGGTTTCTTTTTAGCGGTTTATGTCGCTAGTCAGCGTTATCTTGATTTTTATGAGTGGAGCCACAACTGGTTCAACTTAAATGAAAATGCCGAAAAGATTCTCGCTTTCTTTATTCTTTTCTTGATTGTGTCCGCTTTAGTGGCTCTTGTCTTTTATCTCATTGAAAAAGTTTTCAAACTGGTTTCTATTATTCCTCTCAGCGGCTTAGTTAATCGCGTACTCGGGGCCGTTTTAGCCGTTTTTGAATCCAGTCTTTTTCTTGGTTTAATCTTATTTTTATTTTCTCGTTATACCTGGGCGGCTAGTTTAATGGGGGTGCAGTTAACCAGTTCCGTTATCTCGCCTTATCTCATCAAACTAGCGACTGGCGTGATGCCTTATCTGCCGGAAGCGCTTAAAACAATCCAATCCATTATTAAATAGTATGCGTCTTGTTGCTCTTGCTGACGCAGAAACAGAAGCGGTCGCTGTCTTGCAAGCCGGCGGTATTATTGTTTGTCCGACCGATACTATTTATGGCTTTAGCTGTTTGGCAAGCAATCAAGCAGCTGTGCGGAAAATTAATCACTGGAAAGGGAATGCTTTGGATAAACCGCTCATTCTTTTGGCGAGTAGTTTGGCGATGGTAGAACAATATAGCCACCTAAGTGCTACTCAAAAGAAACTAGCCCTTAATTTTTGGCAGGAAGCTCGACCCACCTCACTGATTTTACCGCAACGAGCAGGGAATGAATTAGCTTTTCTTTCACAAAATAATGGCCTCTCCTGGCGTTTGCCTAAAAGTAATTTTTTACTTAAAATAATAGAGACTTTAGGTTGTCCTTTAGTCTCTACCAGTTTTAATAAAACAGGGGGCGCTCCTTATGAAGAGGTCTCTTCTTTGCTTGCAGAAGATTTAGATTTTGAAGGATTAGATTTGATTATTGATGCCGGCTTTTTAAAATCTCAACCTTCACGCCTGATTGATTTAGGCGGCGCCAAAGCTAACATTATTCGTCCTTAATTTATGTCTAACAATAATACTCCTAAGCGGTCCAGTCACTCTCTCATTTTCGCTTTATTCTTTGTCGCTCTGGCATTTGCCGGCGGTTTTTATTTAGGACAAGGCAGTAAGGGAAACCGTGCGCTTGCGTTAAATAATACTAATACTGAAACTAAACCCGATTTTACCTTTAATACTTATTGGGAAACCTGGGAGGCTATCAAGACTAATTTTGTTTACAAGAATAAGTTGAGTGATCGCGACATGTTCTACGGTTCGCTTAAAGGCCTAGCCGCTTCCACTAATGACCCTTATACCGTCTTTATGACGCCTGAAGAAACCAAGGAGTTTGCTGATGATATGGCGGGAACCTTTGAAGGTATTGGAGCAGAAGTAGGGATGCGAAAAGAAACACTCACGATTATTGCTCCGCTCGCCGGCATGCCGGCAGAAAAAGCTGGTCTTAAGGCCGGGGATAAGTTATATGCCATTGATGGTGAAAGTGCCTTAGGTCTAACTGTTGATGAGGCTGTCAAAAAGATCCGCGGCCCAAAAGGAACTAGCGTCACCTTGACTGTTATCAGAACTGGCGATACCGCTCCTCAGGAGATTAAGATTGAACGTGGTGTGATTTCTATCAAAAGCATTGAGACCGTTTTTCGTCCCGACGGATTAGCGGTTATTACAGTAAGCAACTTTAATGATGATACGGAATTCGCCTTCAAAAATGCGGTGTCTGAAGTTTTAAATAAAAAAGCTAAAGGTTTAATTTTAGATTTACGCAATAACCCCGGCGGTTATTTAGATACAGCTATTAAGATGGCTAGTGAGTGGATTGAAGATGGTCCGATTGTCCTTGAGCAGAGCGCTGAAGGCCGCCGCCGTGAATATAATGCTGAAGGTCCAGCGCGTCTCGCTAACACTCCAACTATGGTTTTAATTAATACTGGCAGCGCTGGTGCTTTGCGCGATTACAAGAAAGCTACTCTGATTGGAGAACAAACTTTTGGTAAAGGTTCTGTGCAACAGATTAAAGATTTAAATGACGGCTCTTCTCTTAAGATAACAGTGGCCACTTGGATGACTCCTGATGGTGATTATATCAATGAAAAAGGCTTAAAACCGCAGGTAGACTCAGAATTAACGGTTGACGATGTGGAGGCTGGCCGCGATCCTCAGTTACAGAAAGCTGTTGATCTACTTTTACATCCTGTTAAATAGCTAAGAAAGCGGTTTTAAGAACCGCTTTTTGGTAAGATAAATCTTATGACAAAACAAAAAAGCCCGGTTTCTAAAAATCCGACCAAGTATATTTTTGTAGTTGGCGGCGTCATGAGCGGCGTTGGTAAAGGAGTAACGGCTGCTTCTATTGGCCAGATTTTACAAGCCCAGGGTTATCGGGTGAGCGCTATCAAAATGGATCCTTATATCAATGTAGATGCCGGGACCATGAACCCGATTGAGCACGGTGAAGTTTTTGTTACAGAAGACGGTGATGAAACCGATCAAGATATTGGCAATTATGAACGCTTCTTAAATACCAATATTTACAAGGTCAATTACATGACCACGGGTCGAATTTATCAGAGCGTCATCAATAAAGAAAGAAATTTAGAGTATAAAGGGAAGTGTGTTCAAGTCGTTCCTCATATTCCTTTAGAAATTATCAGCCGCATTAAGCAAGCAGTTGCTAAAACTGGAGCAGAAATCATGATGGTAGAAATTGGCGGCACGGTCGGCGAATATGAAAATTTATTATTCTTAGAAGCGGCTCGTCTCTTAAAATTAGCACACCCCCATGATGTTTTAAGTGTGATTGTTTCTTATCTGCCTATTCCGCGCATGGTTGGAGAAATGAAAACTAAACCGACCCAGCACGCCGTACGCAATCTCCAAGGAGCTGGTATCCAGCCTGACTTGATTGTTGCTCGCAGTGAGAAGCCTTTAGATCTAAGGCGCAAAGAAAAACTAGCTCTTAATTGCAATGTTTCCATTAAAGATGTTATCAGTGCCCCCGATGCGGATTCTATCTATGACATTCCTTTAAATTTTGAAAAAGACGGCATCGCTGGCCGGCTCTTAGAAAAATTATCCCTCAAACCCAGGCGGTCCGCGCCCGGCAATGCTGCTTGGCGCAAAATGGTGGCCGCGACCAAAAACCCTAAAAAGACAATTAACATCGGTATCGTTGGTAAATATTTTACTACGGGCGATTTTTCTTTAAGCGATTCTTATATTTCAGTGATTGAGGCGGTGAAGCACGCCGGCGCCAAATTACATCTCAAAGCTAAGCTTCATTGGCTGAATGCCGAAGACATTGAACAAGAAGGCGTTAAGCTTTTAAAAGGTTTAGATGGTATTATTATTCCTCAAGGCTGGGGTGGTCGTGGCAGTGAAGGGAAGATAGCGGCGATTAAATACTGTCGAGAGAAAAAAATTCCTTATCTAGGCTTATGCTATGGTATGCAGATGGCAGTGATTGAATTTGCCCGCCATGTTGCTAAACTGAAAGATGCTAATTCCGCGGAAGCCAATCCGCAAACCCCTCACCCGGTGATTCATATCATGCCAGGACAGGAGGAGTTATTAAAAAAGAATGGTTATGGTGGTACGATTCGTCTCGGAGCTTGGCCCTGCCAGCTAGTACCTGACACTCGCTTAGCTAAAATTTATAGTAAAACAGGGAAGAAAGGCACGATTAGTGAAAGGCATCGCCATCGTTATGAGTTTAACAACCAGTATCGTCAATCCTTTGAAAAATTGGGTTTAAGGGTGGCTGGTACTTCGCCCGATAAAGAGATTGTAGAAGCCATAGAAATTACCAAGCATCCATTTTTTGTCGGCGTTCAATTCCATCCGGAATACATCTCCCGCCCCTTAGCCCCTCATCCCTTGTTCGTTTCTTTCTTAGAAGCGGCTAGTAAAAAATAAATCTTATGTTTTTCGAAAAGTTTAAAAGACCTATTAATAATTCCGAGCTCGATTCCCAAAAAGCCGAAACCGCGGTAGAAAATCAGGCTGAGCAGACGAGTGACGCTGAAACTTTGGAGCATGAAATTAAAGCAATGTTGTCGGTTTTGCAGCCGGATAATCAGACCGACGATACTTTTGCCAACCTTTTTGACGATGTTAAAAAAATTCAGTTACACGAAAATCGCCTAGTCGTCGCCCCTCTTGAGTCTTTAAAAGAAATGAAGGAGGTTTTGCGATCCCGTTTGCACCAATTGATAGATGACGTCTCTAATAATCGCCACAACCAAAATCTAGACCATAACTCTATTAAGAAAGCTAAAATTGCCCTATTAACAGACGCCGACCCGTATGGTGTTAACCCATACACAAAAACCCCAGTTGATAATTGGGATTTAGATAACTTTTTTAATTACTTACGTCCTAGCATCTTCACTAAAGAGGAGGTGGATGTTCGCCTCAGTGCTCAAGATATTGACCAGTTACTGCAAACTCCATATCGAGATAACGTTCTACGGGGTTCCTTACACCATTTTTATGCCAAAGGAGAACGCCTGCAGGAAGTGTCAGACAACTTACTAATCGCCTTATCGCAGTCAGAGCGTCAAGATATTAATTTTTATTATATCCTTAATCAAGCCTTAGAGCGGGCTACTCCCGGTCAATACAGCCAAGAAACTTTACAGCACGCCGTGGCGGCAGGGCATAATCGTCTTTGCTTAAAATTCTTTGATAAGTTTAAGGGCGATCAGTTAGAAGGTATTCTCAATATGGGCGGTTTGGATGCAACTGACGCTCTAGAAGCCATTAACAAAGCCCCTGCAGAAAAAAGGCAGGAATATTTACTTACTTTTTTAAGATGCAATCGATTTGGGCTTCGTCAATCAGATAAAAATCCTGAATTTAAAGAATATACGGAGACTGTCGAGAACATCCATGATCTTAGTAGTGAGACAGAGAAGTTGGCAGCCGTTAAGGATTTAGTTAGGCAGGGCTATTTAGGAAAAATTCTAGCTTATTGGGATGATAGAGAGCTGCTTGAGAGAAACCTAAGTAATGATTACGAAAGTATCAGAGACGCTGCTGTCGCCCATGGGCAAGAACACCTAATCTTTGATTCACTGCACCCTGAGGATCAATCAGTGTATTGCCAAAAACTTTTAGATTCGGGCGAGGCTTATAAACTTCCTCCTTTATTAAAAAACGCCAGCACGGGCAAAGGGGTTTTGGATGATAATTTTTTCAAGGCCTTCCAAGCGTCTGGCTTTAGCGAACACCTGCACGGCAACTTTTCCAACTTTAAAGATTTATCAGGGGATAATGCTACCTCTTTATTAGAAAAAGGACACTTTAATGATTTGATTAAAAACTTTTCCTCATTTAATTTAAGTGAGGAGTTTTTACACTCATCTCAACTGCAGGATATCGCTCTGGAGCAATTTTCTGAGAAATTCAACTTCTTTCAAAGTAATGAGGCGCGAACTATTTTTGACAAAATTCCTTTACCTAGAGCCAGTGTAGAAAAAATATTTTTAGAGAAAGTTAGCTGTCTCTTGCAAGATATGCGCGGCGCGACTTCAACTGTTTTAGTTAATCAATTTTCTGAGTTCCGCGACTTATTGGATAACCAGGAATTCTACAGTCTCGTAAATAATAATTTAGAAAACCAGGACAGCCTTGAAGATGTTATTAAAATTCTCCAAACGTTTCCACTACCCAAAGAAACTTTGACAGACCCAAACTTAGTCGCTCAACTTACTTCTTTAGCAGATAAATATTTTAAAGATGTTAAAAGTTTTAACTGGGCTCGTACCACCTACCGTAATGTTAAACAGTTGTCCAAGTTTATTGAATTGCCGGCCGAGATGATGAC
>CAYLPC010000018.1:0-12862 GCA_964385475.1 uncultured Gammaproteobacteria bacterium
TAAGGAATTAAATGCGGAAGATTTAGTGCCCAACGAAGAAGCCTTAGTCATGATGACTCGTGATGGTTATATTAAGCGTACCGAGCCTAGTACTTTTAAGGTGCAAGCCCGTGGCGGTAAAGGAATTGTTGGTCTTACCACCAAAGAAGAAGACTCGGTGCTGTTCTTGTTTACCACCATGACTCACAACGACATCCTCTTTTTTACCAATAAAGGGCGGGTATTCCAACTCAAGGCCTATGAAATTCCTCAGGCTTCCCGTATTGCTAAAGGAACGCCGATTGTTAATTTTTTACAACTAACAACTGGTGAAAGAATTGAAACAATTTTACCTCTAGATAAATTATCTACGAGCAAGTACTTATTCTTTGCTACTAAAAAAGGATTAGTTAAGAAAGTTGATTTAAGTGCTTTTGCTAACCTCCGCCGTAACGGTCTCATTGCTATTAAGATTAAGGAAGATGATGAGCTTATTTGGGTAAAACCAACTTCTGGTAGTGACCATATTCAATTGATTACCGCTCATGGGCAAGCTATTCGCTTTAAGGAGGCAGATGTTCGTGATATGGGGCGCAATGCTGCTGGCGTCACAGGCGTCCGCTTAAAGAAAGAAGATCGTGTTATTGGTATGGGAGTGGCGCGTACGGACAAGGAAAAGCTAAAGCAATACCAGATTCTTACGATTATGGCTAAAGGTTACGGTAAGCGCACGGACTTCAGTCTATACAAACTTCAGGGTCGTGGCGGTTCTGGTATTAAAACTTCAAAAGTTACTGACAAGACAGGTGAACTAACGAATGCTTTTTTACTTAACGCCGAAACCATGACAGATCGTGATTTAATTATTATTTCCGAAAAGGGACAGGTTATTCGCCTTCCTTTCAAATCGGTTAATATTTTAGGACGCGATACTCAAGGGGTGCGGATTATGCGCTTTAAGGATCCAGATGATAGAGTGGCTAGTGTTACTTGGGCTTAAAAATAGTCAAGGCCGAGCTCTGCTCGGCCTTTTTGTTCCCCTAGGCACTCACCCAAAAAATCGCTACACTATAATTATATGAAGGAAAATATTATCTTTTTAATTTTTGGTTTAATTTTAGCCGGTGGCTTGGGAGTCGTTATTTTTTTACTTCTTAAGCGGGCCGGAAAAAGTAATGAGCAATTAATTCCCCTGCTGGAACGATTATCGGCCCAATCGCAGCAACTTAACCAGCTGGAGCGTCAGAATTCGGAATTGCGCTCTGAAATTGATCGTAAAATGGCGCAAACGCATCAGGCCAATCAAGGTCAGTATGAGCAAACAAACAGAATTATGCGGGATATCAGCGGCCAATCAGCCAAGTTAATTGCAGATGTTACTGAAAAGTTGACCAAACTTGATGAAACGAATAAGCAGGTAGTAAATTTTTCTGCCCAACTACAAAACTTGCAAGATATTTTAAAGAATCCTAAACAACGAGGGGTTTTGGGTGAGTATTATTTAGAGGAAACTTTGAGTAATGTATTGCCACCTAAAACCTTTAAATTGCAGTATCAGCTGGGAAAAGACGAAAAGACAGGCCAAGATTTAATTGTGGATGCGGCAATCTTTGTAAAAGAAAAAATTGTGCCTGTAGATGCTAAGTTTTCTTTAGAGAATTATGAGCGTTTGCTGAGTTGTACTGATGCAGAGGCGCGAAAAAAATTAGAAACAGCTTTCAAGCAAGATCTTAAAAACCGCATTGATGAGACGGCAAAGTATGTGCGTCCTAATTTAGGAACGCTAGAGTTTGCTTTCATGTTTATTCCTTCAGAATCAATTTATTATGATTTATTAGTAGGGTCGGTGGGCGGATTAAAGATTTCTAGTCGAGACCTTATTGAGTATGCTTTTCGGGATAAGAAAGTCATTATCGTGTCCCCCACTTCTTTTTTGGCTTATTTACAAACAGTCCTGCAAGGATTGCGGGCTATGCAGATTGAGGAGCGGGCTCAGGACATTAAACAGAATGTGGAGAAATTAAGTCGTCATTTACTATCTTATAATGAGTTTCTTAAGAAGATGGGTAACAGTCTATCAACTACAGTGAACCATTATAATAGTGCTTACGCTGAATTTAAAAAAGTTGACAAAGATGTTTTGCGAGTAACAGAAGGTGAGAGTGAAATTGAAGCCTTAAAATTAGAGAGACCTAAAACTGATGAATAATTTTGCTGACCAACTACTGTCTTCTTCAGAAAAGGCTTTATTGCGTAGCTTAGCCTTCTTTGATTTATTTAACTACCCTCTTTCTCTTTGGGAATGGTGGCAAGATGTAGACGAAGCTATGAGCTTAGCAGAGTTATCGGAAATAGCTAATAATTTATTAGCTCGCGGCTTGATAGAGCGTCGGGAAGGGTGGTATTTTTTGCCTGGTCGTCAAAACTTGGTCAGTGAGAGGCGCCAGCGTTATAATTTTACTAACCATAAAATCAAGCGTGCTCGTCGTGCCGCTGCTCTTTTTAAAATCCTACCTAGTGTCAAGATGGTAGCGGTGGCGAATCTTATTGGTCACCATAATCTTCGTCGAGAAAGTGATATTGATCTGTTTATAATTTCGTCACCCGGGAGGATTTGGTTAACTCGTTTATTTTGTGCAGGGGTAATGAAGATTTTCAGGCAAAGACCGCGAGGAGAAGATAAGCAGGATAAAATCTGTCTAAGTTTTTACGCGGCCACAAATGGTTTAGCTTTAGATTTCTTGCGCTTAACAGAGGGTGATGTTTATTTTGAGCGTTGGCTCATGGGGCTTTATCCTATTTATGATAAGGATCGTTACTTGGATTACTTACGTTATAAAAATCCCTGGTTAAAAAATTTATTTCCTAATAGTTACTTATTGCGTGAGTCTTTTGCGGATGATTATTTTAGCCGCAATCTTTTGGATAAAGTTTTATTCCGAGTGGCTAATTTATTAGAGCGCGTCGCTCGATATGGACAGAAGAAAATCTTGCCGTTAGCTTTATCTAGTCAGGTTGGTCAGGGCGCTGGCGTTATTCTTAATGATCGTATTTTGCGTTTTTATTTAACTGATCGCCGACCCGAATTACAAAAACGGTATCAAAATAAACTGCAGCTTTTAGGAATCTATGAAAAATAAAGGAGCACAGTGGCTGTTTTTTTTGTGGTTACTAGCCTGGCCCTGGTCAACTAAATTAATATTGCGACCTGCTGAGACTAATTATTTAGAAATTGCTTGGTATCTAAGCAGCTTTTTATTAATCTGGCCAATCACCAAATTTATTTGTCGAGTATTGCAAAACTCACAAAAAACTAAAAATCTTAATCAGCTTCGTCCGTCTTGGTGGTGGGGAGCTATTCTGCTTTTTATCATTTCCGTTACTTCTGTTCTTTGGGCTATTGATTCGTCTTTAGCTTTTTACCGCTTGTTAATTTTAAGCGGTGGTTTAGCGCTTTTCTTTTTGGCGACTGATGAAAAAATTACTCAGAAAGGGTCGGCACTTAAAGTTTTTTTACTAGGATTAATTCCCCCAGCGCTTTTAGGATTGTGGCAATTCTGGTCTCAAAACGCTATAGCTAACAAGTATTTAGGCTTAGCGGCCCATACAGCGAGTGAGTTAGGAGTGGCGGTGATTGAAACGGGGGCGGGTCGTTTTTTGCGATCTTATGGATCCTTTGATCACCCTAATATTTTTGGAAGCATCATGGCCCTTGGGGCTCTTATTACTCTATATTTAGTTTTACGGGAGAAGTTTAGTAAGCGAGAACAAGTATTAGCACTAGTAGTATTTTTAATTTTGGTAGCAGGGATGATTAGCTCATTTTCTCGAGCCGCAGTTTTCGCTTTTGTTATTAGTCTTGGGGCTTTGTTTTTGACTCAACAAAAAATATTCTGGCCGAAAGTGGGTAGTTTTGTGATGGGGTTAGTGGTTTTAGTAACCCTGGCTCTTTTAACTTATCAACCACTACTGGTTGCCAGAACAGATTTAGCGGCTCGTTTAGAAGCAAAATCAGTTAATGAGCGTGTAAGTTATTTTTGGCAATCGGGCGAAATTATCAGTAGTCATCCCGTGCGAGGCGTAGGTTTGGGGGGGTATATTGTTGGCCTAATGCTTAATGAGAACGGTTTTCCAGCTTGGTATTACCAGCCAGTTCACAATTATTGGTTGTTAGTGTGGGCAGAGTTGGGCATTTTTGGATTACTAGCTATTCTTTTACTTTGGTTTGGAGTTTTAGAAGAAAGTTTGAAAAATAAAAGTTGGCCTATCTGGTTATTCTTGTTCTTGGTAAGCATGTTAGACCACTGGATGTGGACTCAATCGTCAGCTCTACTTATCATCTTTTTTGTTTTAGGAAGCCTGCGACAAAAAGATTAAAAAACTGGGTTAACCCAGTTTTTTGTTGATTGTATAATTTTGATGCAGATGCTGTAAATCTTGTTGGAGTTCTTGGTATTCTGTTTCAGGCCAGACTCCTGTTTGCTTCCATAAACTTAAGGTTGTCGCCAGAGTACCAAAATAATCATCTGCCTGAGCATGAAATTTTACACTAGTGGAATCTTTAACTGTTAAGACAGGAAAATTTTTTAATTCGTAGGTCTTCATTTTAAATAAGACTGATAAATTTATTTTTAGCAATCAAAAGGTGGTCTAAAACATCAATGCCTAATACCTCACCCGCTTGTTGCAGTTGTTGAGTCACTTCGTGATCGGCGCTGGTGGGCTTTAATTGTCCTGAGGGATGATTATGGGCAATAATAACCGCAACGGCTCCATACTCTAAGGCTGGGCGAAAAACTTCACGAGGATGAACTAAGCTAGAAGTTAGACTACCGACAGAGATAACTTCATCGTGCACTAACTGATAGTGACTATTTAAATAAAGACCACGAAAATGTTCTTTTTTTAAATCACTCATATCTTTTAAATGAGCAAAGGCTTGTTGTGAGCTGCGAATAGTTACTGAGCCATAAGGCTTTTTTTGAAAAAAGCGTCGTCCTAACTCAAAACATGCGACCACTTGGCAGGCTTTTACAAGAGGAATCTGTGATTCTTTAGCTAACTTTTCCGGGTTAGTTTGAGAGATGATGCCTGAGGAGCCATATTCTTGTAAAAGTTTATGACTTAAGGCTAGAACGCCCTCTTTTTTGGTGCCAGTATTTAAAATGATAGCTAAAAGTTCAGCTGAAGAGAGCTCGTTGGCACCCCGGCTTAATAACTTTTCTCGCGGTTTATCTTCTTCGGCTAAATCTTTAACTCGCAGGACATAAGTCCGATTGTGACTGATCACGCGGTCGTGGTCTTTTAAGGCATATTTGGACATAAAAACGGCATTTAAAGCCAGAAAAATGAGACTTCGGCTAGTTTTAATTATAACAGAGTTGTGATAAATTTAAAGCAGTTAATTATTTTTTATTTATGGCAATGTATCAAACGCAAATCTTGAAAAATGGGCTCTCAGTAGTTAAAGCACCTCTTAAAGGTACAGAGACGGTAACGGTTTTACTTATGGTGCGCACTGGTTCTAAATATGAAAGCAAGAAAGAAAATGGCTTATCTCATTTTTTGGAACACATGTTTTTTAAGGGGACTGAGCGCTACCCCAATGCTCAAGCTCTCGCTTCAGCACTTGATGAAGTAGGTGGTGAATATAATGCTTTTACTTCTAAAGAGTATACGGGTTATTGGATTAAGGTGGGAGCAAATAAACTAGCTACAGCCCTTGATCTGGTTTCTGATATGCTATTAAACTCTCGTTTTGAAGCTAGTGAAATTGAAAAAGAAAAAGGAGTAATTATTGAAGAGTTAAACATGTACGAAGACAATCCCTTGTTTAAGATTGAAGATGTTTTAGAGTCTTGTTTATATGGAGATACTCCCGCAGGGCGAGATATTGGGGGCACGCCTGCTAATGTGAGGCAGTTTAAGCGAGCCGACTTTATTCGTTATTTTAATAGCCAGTACGGCGCTACTAGCAGTACTTTGGTGGTTGCGGGACGGCTCCCTAAAAATGTATCCCAATTAGTGAATCGCTATTTTAAAGACTTTTTAAAAAATAAATGGCGCGATAAGGTTAAAGTTCAAGAAAGACAGAAGCAGCCAAAATTACTAGCTAAAATTAAAAAAACTGATCAGACCACATTGTCTTTGGGGGTGCGCACTTTTGCGGCAGGCCATAAAGATGAGGCAGCTGTGAAGCTCCTCGCTCTAATTTTAGGCGGTTCTATGAGCTCTCGTTTGTTTAGTGAGATTAGGGAACAGCGTGGTTTAGCTTATTCTGTACGCACGAGCGCTGAGGCTTATACAGATTCAGGTTATCTGACTACGACCTCAGGCATTCGCCTAGGCAAGGAGAAGGAGGCTATTACTATTATTTTAAACAACTATCAGCGTCTCACTACCGAGTTAGTCCCAGAAGAGGAGTTGAAAAAGACTAAGGAGATGCTCAAGGGGCGTTTGGCGCTTTCACTGGAAGCATCTGATGATTTAGCCAACTGGTATGGTATGCAGGCAGGCATGAAGCGCCCTTTAAGAAGTCCTGAAGAATATTTAAAGAAGATTATGGCCGTAGAGTCCAGTGACTTGCGTCGGGTAGCAAAAAAGATTTTTAAGAATGAAAATCTTAATTTAGCTCTTATTGGCCCACTGAATAATCATAAACAAAATGCCATGAAAAAAATATTAAGTTTTACTGATGGACAATAATTTTTTAAGTAAATTAAATAAAACACAACAAGAAGCGGTGCGCCATGAGGCGGGGCCGCTCTTGGTAGTGGCAGGGGCGGGCACTGGCAAAACGACGCTGTTGATTAACCGCTTGGCCTACTTAATGTTAGAAGAAAAATATGCCACTGATAGTGTGTTATTGCTTACTTTTACCGAGAAAGCAGCAGGTGAATTAGAAGAGCGCGCGGACCGTTTGCTGCCTTATGGTTATTTTGATTTATGGATTCATACTTTTCACGGCTTCGGCGAGCGCTTGTTGCGCGAACATGCCCTAGATATTGGTTTGCCCGCTGATTTTAAGCTGCTGACAGAAACAGAGCAGTGGATTCTGGTGCATAATAATTTAGAGCGCTTTGCCTTAAAATATTATCGCCCTTTAGGTAACCCCACTAAGTTTATCTCCGCCTTATTGCACCACTTTTCTCGTCTGAAAGATGAAAATATTGCCCCCGAAACTTATTTAGAAACAGCAGGCACCAACCAAGATTTAGGTCAACAAGAAAGGGAAAGAGAACAAGAGTTAGCGCGGGCCTATCAAACCTACAATCAACTTCTTTTAGAGCATAGTTATTTAGATTTTGGTGATTTGATTGTTTATACTTTAAAACTATTTAAAGAACGACCACATATTTTGGTGCGTTACCAAAAACAATTTCGCCAGATTATGGTAGATGAGTTTCAGGATACTAACGGTGCGCAGTATGAGTTAGTTAAAATGTTGGCGCTGCCAAAAAATAATCTAGTGGTGGTGGGCGATGATGATCAGTCAATTTATAAATTCCGTGGCGCTTCTTTATCTAATATCATGCAGTTTAAAGATGATTTTCCGGAGGCGGTGGAGCTAGTCTTAACTGATAATTATCGGTCGCGCCAAGAGATTTTAGATAAAGCGTATCATTTTATTCGTCACAATAACCCTTATCGTCTAGAGGAGAAGTTACATCTTAATAAACAATTAGTAGCAAAAGGTAATTTCGAGGCAGCGCCTAATGACGCAGTGGTTTATTGGCAGTTTCCTAAAGCTGAAGATGAAGTTGCTTTTGTGGTGGAGCAAATTATTAGTTTTCAACAACAGGGTCGGGCTAATTGGTTAGATTGTGCCATTTTAGTAAGAGCCAATGATACAGCTGAGGCCTATGTTAAAGAGTTAGCGCGACAAAATGTGCCCCATCAATTCGTTTCTTTACGCGGTTTGTATTTTAAACCTATTGTTTTAGATTGTTTAGCTTATTTAAGATTATTAGATAATTATCATGAGTCCGAAGCTTTATTCCGTCTCTTGAATTTACCGCAATTTAAGGTTTCTTATGCGGATTTAATCACGATTAATAAAGAGGCGCGTCGCCGCACTTGGTCTTTGTTTGAAGCCTTAGGACAGGGAGATAAGATTGCGGGTCTAAGTGAAGATTCTCGGAAAAATATCACCCATTTATTAACTTTAATTACAGAGCATTCCAAACTAGTACGCGAAGTTGCTCCAAGTCGTTTGCTGCTACGCTTTTTGCATGACTCAGGGTTAATTAGTAATTTAGATTTTGATCGTGATCAAGAGACTTTTTCTTATCTTAATCAGTTCTATCAAAAAATTAAGCGCTTTGAAGATAGTTTTCCGGAGGCTCGTTTAATCGATTTTATTAGTTTAATAAATTTGGAATTAGAAGCGGGAGAGAGTGGTGCCTTGCGCTTAGAGTTTGAGGATAATGATACTGTTAAAATAATGACGGTTCACGCTGCTAAGGGGTTAGAGTTTAAGTATGTTTTTCTTGTTAATTTGGTGGATAAGCGTTTTCCTACTATTAGTCGTGCGGAAAAAATTAGCATCCCTGAATCTTTACTAAGCGCAACTCTAACCAGCGAAGGTAACCCTCATTTAGAGGAAGAGCGCCGCCTATTTTATGTAGCCGCTACTAGAGCTAAGGAGCAGTTGTTTATTACGGGAGCCAAAGATTATGGAGGGGCTCGCGAAAAAAAACCTTCGGTGTTTATTGAGGAGATGGGGTTAACAGTCCAAATGGTTCCTGAATCCACTGTAGAACATTTAGAGTTAGTGAGAGATCTAAACCGTTTAGATGAGGTAACTGAGCCTCATATTCCTGCAGCTGCGATTCCGCAACGCTTTTCTTACTCTCAGCTCGCCGCTTTTTCTATTTGTCCTCTAAAGTATAAATTTGCTTTTGTTTTAAAAATTCCGAGCGATGCTAATAAGGCTAGCTTAATTTTTGGGCGCGTCGTTCATAATACTTTATGTGACTTTTTAAAACCTCTAGAGCGTTCCGAACAAGAATCATTATTTACTGACAACAAAAAAGTTAACTTAGATTACCAAAATCTCAAAAAGATCTATGACCGATATTGGTCGGGTGAAGGTTTTGCTTCTAAAGATGAGGCGCAGCAGTATTATGAAAATGGAGTTAGTATTTTAAAAAATTTTTGGCAGGACTGGTCACTTAATACCAGCCCAGAAATCTTATATTTAGAGAAGTCTTTTACTTTTAAGATTAAAGGCGGTGTTGTTTTAGGAAAAATTGATCGCGTGGATCGCTTGCCCGACGGCACTCTAGAGGTTATTGATTACAAAACTGGTACTGCTAAGAAGTCTTTAGAAAGTGATGATAAGCGGCAGTTGATGATTTATCAAATATTTTTAGAGGAAGTGTTGGGAGCCAAAGTGAGTTGTTTGAGTTATTATTATTTAGAGGGTCCTTATAAAATTTCTTTTGTGGCTAAACCTGCTGCTTTAGATAAGGTGCGTCAAGAAATTGTGGCGCAAATTACCGCTATTAAAGAGGCTAATTTTCCTGCCAATCCTTCGCCGATGTGCGCTTACTGTGATTTTAATAAGATTTGCCCGCATCGCCAACTCTAATAATTATGAAAAAACATATTCCTTGGTGGCGCTACTTAATTTATTTATTAATCCTCGGTTTGTGGTTTATTTGGTATACTAATATTCGGGTTTTATCAGGCACCTCAGATATTGCTTTTAGTTGTGAGGCATTAGAGCCTTATCCTGTGGGTATGGTTTTAGGGGCGCGCGCTTATCATGATCATCAAGTTAGCCCTATCTTTGCTGATCGTTTAGAAACGGCCGTTAGTTTATATCAATCAGGGGTGATTAAGAAGATTTTAGTTTCAGGCGATCATGGACAAAAAGAGTATGATGAAGTTGTCGCAGGGAGAAATTATTTGATGAAAAAAGGAGTGCCCGCCGATGATATTTTTTTAGATCATGCTGGTTTCAGTACTTATGATTCCGTTTATCGAGCTCAAGCAATTTTTCAGGCTCCAAAAATTTTACTGATTACGCAAAACTTTCATCTGCCCCGAGCTTTATATTTTGCACAAAAGAAAAATTTACCGGCGCTTGGATGTCCCGCCGATCATCAGGCCTACCGCGGTTTAGCGCAGATGCAACAACGAGAAGTTTTAGCACGAACTAAGGGGTGGCTCAGTACTTTTTTTAAAGTCAAACCTAAATACTTAGGCCCTTTAATTGATCTCAGTGGTTCCGGCCAACAAACCTGGGACGACCTTGATGAGGTTCAAGGTTAATTTTGATCCTTATGGAACTGACTAACAATGAAGAGCGTTTAATTAGCCCTGAAGAAAATCAACGCGAAGAAAACTTTGACCGTTCTTTGCGTCCGCAGATTTTAAGTGATTATGTCGGGCAGGAAAAAATTAAGGCTAATTTAGAGATTGCAATTAAAGCAGCGAAGCATCGTGAGGAGGCGATGGAGCATGTACTTCTTTATGGTGCTCCGGGTTTAGGAAAAACCACCTTAGCTCATATTATTGCTAATGAAACAGGGGCTAATATTCGTGTGACCTCGGGCCCCGCGATTGAAAAAAGTGGTGATCTCGCAGCTATTTTAAGTAATTTAGAAGAAGGCGATATTCTATTTATTGATGAAATCCATCGTTTGAATAAAACCGTGGAAGAGATTTTATATCCAGCTATGGAAGATTTTTCTTTAGATATCGTGATGGGTAAGGGGCCCAGTGCGCGCACCCTTCGTTTAGATCTGCCGCGCTTTACAGTAATTGGTGCAACGACCCTCGCTAGCTTGTTATCTGCACCTTTAAGGGATCGTTTCGGTCATGTTTACCACTTAGAATTTTATGAACCTGAAGAATTAGCACAGATTGTTCGTCGTAGCGCTAAACTGTTATCTGCCCGCTTAGAACCGGCTGCTGCAGGAGAAATTGCTCGCCGTTCGCGCCGAACCCCCCGAGTTGCTAATCGTTTATTGAAAAGGGTCAGAGACTATTCCCAGGTAAAGAGTGATGGTGTTATTGACTTAAATATTTGTCATGACGCTTTTGCTATGTTGGAAGTGGATCATCTGGGCTTAGATCGCACCGACCGTAAGCTACTATACACTATTATTGAAAAGTTTAATGGTGGACCTGTGGGCCTAAATACTTTATCTGCTGCTACTGGCGAAGAGATTAATACGATTGAAAATATTTACGAGCCATATTTATTACAACTTGGTTTTTTGGATCGCTCCGCTCGCGGTCGCTTGGCAACGGATGCCGCCTATAAGCATCTCAATTTAAAACGCCCCGAGTAATCTCTTTATGAGTTTTAAATTAGAAGAGTTTAATTATCATCTACCTCCAGAACTGATTGCTCAAGCACCAGCGAAGCCGCGGGATGCGGCGCGATTAATGATTGTAGATAGAATTAAAAAAAGCATTAATCATGAGCGCTTTTCGTCTCTGGGTAATTATTTGCGCCGTGGCGATGTTTTAGTACTCAATGATTCTAAAGTGTTTCCTGCTCGCTTGTTAGGCAAAAAAGAAACTGGTGGTGCAGTTGAAGTTTTTTTACATCACCCAACTGCGGATAAAGAGTGGGAATGTTTAGTGGGAGGGCGGGTGTGTCCACAATTAATTATTCACTTTCCTCGTGGGCTAGAAGCTAAATTATTAAAGAATAATAATGATGGTACTTGGCAAGTAAAATTTAATTATAGTGGGGAAAAATTTTGGAAAATTATTAAGGCTATTGGCTTGGTGCCTTTACCCCCTTATATTAAAAGCAAAGAATCCAGAGCTCTTAACCAAAAACGATACCAAACAGTTTATGCGGCTGAGGCTAAGACGGGTTCAGTGGCAGCCCCAACCGCTGGTTTGCATTTTACACCCCGCTTGTTAAAAAAATTAAAAGACCAGGGGGTGGTTATTAAAAAAGTGACCCTGCATGTTGGCTTAGGAACTTTTGCGCCCGTTAAAACTGCTGATATTAGAAACCATCAAATGCACGCCGAATTAGCGATGATAGACTCAAAAACGGCGGCGTATTTCCAAGAAGCCAAAAAGCAAGGGCGTCGCTTGGTGGCGGTTGGCACTACCAGTGCGCGTACTTTAGAAACTTGGGCACAAGCAGGATTTCCCGATTCTCTTTCACAATGGACTCAAATTTTTATTTACCCCGGATATCAATTTCAGGCAGTAGATGCTTTAGTGACTAATTTTCATTTACCGCAGTCTACCTTGTTAATGATGATTTCCGCTTTAGCGGACTCAGAATTAATTAAAAAAGCTTACCAAGAAGCAGTGGCTTGTTCTTATCAATTTTTTTCTTTTGGCGACGCAATGTTGATTATTTAAGCTGATTTTAGCAGTTGGCTTTTTTTAATTTTAATGTTATAATAGCAAAAGTTTCTCAAAAATCAGGGTTCCTGATTTATCTTTCTTTTGGGGGCTTAAATGCCCACACTTTTTATGTTTAAAAAATTTCTCCTAGCGACTCAGGAATTTATCAAGTTAGCTGCTATTGCGGTGGTCGTGATTGTGGCTGTGCGCTATTTTTTAATTCAACCGTTTTATGTTAGAGGGGCTTCAATGGAGCCCAACTTCCATAACTATGAATACTTAATTATTGATGAGTTGAGTTATCGCTTTAATCACCCCCAGAGAGGCGAGGTCGTCGTTTTCCGCTATCCCCGTGATCCTCAAGAGCACTTTATTAAGCGTGTTATTGGTTTGCCCGGAGAAGAAGTACAAATTAAAAATAATCATGTTTATATCTATGATGAAGCCCGTCCTCAGGGTTATATCCTGCCAGAAATTTATTTAGCTGAAGATCAGATTACTACAGCTAATAATGAAAATAGAGTTAAGTTAGCTGAGGATGAGTATTATGTTT
>CAYLPC010000019.1:0-10373 GCA_964385475.1 uncultured Gammaproteobacteria bacterium
GAAAATATCTGAGGATAATATAAGCGATACTAGGACTTTCATACTTTTTCATACTAGTAGATTAGTCAGCTTTGCTCTTTTGGGTGGAGTTTTAGGGCTTATAGGTAATGCTATTGGTATAAGTTTTACATTTTCAGCAATACTAGGCATTGTGGCTTCACTGGTCATGCTACTACTCGGCTTAAACTTAGTAGGAGTTTTTAAAAAGAATAAAGTTACTCTACCTTCAGGTGTCTTTAATTTCTTTAGGAAAGTTGAGCACAAAACTTTAACCCCTCTTATTATAGGATTTGCCACATTCTTCTTACCATGTGGATTTACACAGGCTATGCAAGTAGCGGCTATTTCAAGTGGATCTTTTATGTCTGGATTATTGATTATGTTTGCATTTGCTCTTGGAACATTACCAGTGCTTTCAATTCTATCTTTTGGATCGGCATCTTTTGCGCATGGCAAACACGCACCCTTATTCTTTAAATCTGCGGGAGTTATCGTCGTAGGTCTTGGTATATTTGCTTTACTCGCAGGGCTAGCAGGTCTCGGTGTTATAAATCCATTATTTAATATTTAATTTTGATATAATTACTTTATGAACAAAACAGTTTCAATAATCATTACGCTAGGTCTTATTGTTGCCATAGGTATTGTTTTAACAGGCGGATCAACAACAAAAGACTCAAGTAAAATAATTCAAAATACCGAGATAAAAGACGGTATACAATACATAACAATTGATGCTAAGGGTGGGTATTCTCCACAACTAAGTAATGCTAAAGCAGGTATTCCTACAAAGTTGATAGTGAAGACCTTCGGTACTTATGACTGCTCAGCCTCTCTAGTTATTAAATCAATTAATTATCAAAAAATTCTCTCTCAATCAGCAGAAGAAATAATTGATATCGGCATACCTAAAGCTGGTGAGCCACTCAGGGGAACTTGTGGTATGGGAATGTATAATTTTGAAATAGATTTCAGTTAAGAAAAAAGAACGACAACCGTCGTTCTTTTTTCTGCAACATGAAGCTTTGTGGGTCGCACTTAGTACATAACTAAATGGGTCATCAAAACTAACAGGTTGTCAATGCGGAGAGTAAGGGATTCGAACCCTTGATACCTTGCGGTATACACGCTTTCCAAGCGTGCGCACTAGACCACTATGCGAACTCTCCAAAAGCGCCCGAAGGCGCTGAGGGGTAAATTTATTTAAGATGGCGCGCCACGATGGTTTTGAGTCCTTCTACTAAATAACCATCACTATCGGTATAGTCCTCATAAGGACGGGCGCCGACAATCAAATCGTTGTTAACAAAAACCGTGGGGGCGCCGTAAACGGAATATTCGCGGGCCGCCAAGGTTTGCTGTAACATTATTCCCTGTTTTTCGCCATCGGTCAAGCAAGCATTAAACTTCTCTGTATCTAAGCCTAATTGTTCTGCCCAACCTTTAATCCCAGTTTCATTTAAAGAGTTTTGGGCGGAAGCGCGAAAAATACCTTCACGCATTTCTAACCATTTTTCCTGATCGCCAGCACAGCTAACCGCGGCGGCGGCTAATACCGATTGTGGCTTCTCTTTAGAGGCGTAAGGCCGGACGGCGACCATCACGGAATTATCAAACTCATTGCGAATTTTTTCTAAATTAATGGCATTCTCTGCAGAAAATTGATTAGCGTAATCCTCATAAACAATAATCTGCACGGGCGCCTTGGGCGAGCCAATCATAAAATCAGAGTTTACCAGCTCTGGCTCTGTTTCCGGAATGAAGCTGCTGGTTTTGGAGCCGGTATCTTTTAAATCTCTCTGATGCTGAGTAAAATCTGCTCGCCATTTAACGATTATGAGCGCTACCAAAGCGAGAGCGACAACTATAGTGATAATCCAGAGAGGTGATTTTTTTATGTGATGTTTCATATGTTTATTAACTAAATTTTAAAGGATTAAACGCTACTCTTATTTCTAAAGCTTTAGCCGCTGATAATAAACTCCCTTCACTGCCAAGAGGAGCAATGATTTGAGCGCCGATGGGTAAATCAACACCGTCAACTGCCACTAAACCGACCGGAACCGAAATGGCCGGTAAGCCTGCCAAACTGGCACTGGTCAGATAAACATCTTCCAGATACATAGACAGAGGATCGGCACTCTTGGCTCCGATTTTAAAGGCGGGTTGTGTTTGGGTCGGTACCAGCAAGACATCGCATTCATTAAAAGCTAAAGAGAAATCTTGATTAATCAGAGTTCTCACGGCCTGCGCTTTTTTATAATAGGCGTCGTAATAACCCGATGATAAAGCAAAAGTACCCAGCATGATGCGTCTCTTAGCTTCAGCGCCAAAACCTTCACCTCGACTTTTTTTATAAAATTCTTGGAGGTCAGCGTCACTCTCGGTTTGATAACCCCAGGCAATCCCATCAAAGCGAGCTAGGTTAGAGCTAATTTCAGATGGAGTGATGATGTAATAAGCCGGAATAGCGTATTTGGTATTAGGCAAGCTCACCTCTACTGGCACGGCTCCTGCTTCCTCTAACCACTCTTTAGCCTGTTTCAAACTATCTGCAATTTTTGGATTCAACGAAGTGTCATAATATTCTTTAGGTAAACCGATTTTAAGACCAGTGATATCTTCTTTGAGTCCAAAGTCACGACGCCCAGGATAAGTATTAACATCTTTAACATCTTCTCCGGCAATCACTTGATAAACAATAGCGGCATCTTTAACTGTTTTTGTAATCGGGCCAACAACATCAGTAGAAGAAGTCATGGAGATTAAACCAAAGCGGGACACTGCCCCATAAGCGGGCTTAAAACCTACCACCCCGCAGAAAGCCGCAGGATAACGAATGGAGCCACCAGTATCTGATCCTAAAGCGAACAAGCATAAATCGGCCGCTACGGCCGCGGCACTTCCCCCTGAAGAACCGCCAGGAACCCGCGTTAAATCCCAAGGATTATGCGTGGGGCCAAAGGTTGATGTTTCCGTTGAAGCGCCATGAGCAAACTCATCTAAATTAACTTTACCTAACAAAACGGCCCCACCAGCTTTTAACTTTTCAATAACAGTAGCATCGTAAGGAGCGATATAATCTGCCAAAATATGAGAAGCAGCGGTAGTTTTCACCCCCTTAGTCATGAAATTATCTTTGGCTAAATAAGGAATGCCTAAAAGTAAACCGCGTTCTCCTGCCTGCAAACGCTCATCCGCCTGTTTGGCGGCCGCGCGGGCACCCTCAGCATCGACTGTAATAACCGCATTTAAGCGTTCGTTAGTGAGATTAATTTGTTCTAAGCAATCCTCGGTTAACTCCACGGCTGTTAACTCGCCGTGGTCTAACTTAAAACGTGCTTCTTCAATAGTAAGACGATTAGCTTCCATATTATAAAACTTTCTTTACTTTTATTTGTCCCTGTACTAGTTCGCTGCTGCTCAGAGCGGCTTTCACCTCCGCTTCGTCCCAGGGTTTAACTGTATCTTCACGCCAAACATTACTCAACTGACTGACTTGGACTGTCGGCGCGACATCCTCAGTATCGACCTCGTTAAGCAGCTCAAAGTAATCTAAAATATCAGACAACTGCTGACGGTAGTCGTGAATTTCTTGATCGCTGAGTTCTAAGCGAGCCAGGTCGGCAATGTGTTTTACTTCTTTAATATCTAACATATTTAAACTAAGCCGGGCATTTTTTCGCCCCCTAAATAAGATAGCATCGCTCCTCCGGCCGTAGAGACAAAATCAATATATCCGGCCATCTTGGTCATTTGTAAAGCTTCCACTGTTTCCCCGCCGCCGACTAAGCCAAAAGCGCGACCGGTAGAACGAGAGGCAATCATTGTCGCCACCCCCAAGGTGCCATGGCGGTAAGGCGCTTCTTCAAAAAAGCCTAGCGGTCCGTTCCAGACAATTGTCTGCGCTTCTTTGATAATACTAGAAAATAAACTAACAGTCTCTGGCCCAATATCTAAAATGGTGTCTGTCTTTTTTACTGCCTGTGGTTTGGTTAAATGAGGTTTACCATCTTTACCTTTCACAATCACATCAACCGGTAAAACAATATCACGAGCCAGCTTGCCGTTTTTGAAGAAAACTTTTAATTCCGCCACATTGTCTTGATCAACTAATGACTTACCAGTCTCTAATTTTAAATACTTAAAAAAGTTATTAGCTAGGCCACCGCCGATTAAGATATGACTGGCCGGACCTTTTAATTTTTTAATTAAAGGCAACTTGGTTGAAATCTTGGCACCGCCCATGACCACGACTAATGGTTTTTTTGGTTTTAAAATTTTATCCAGCGCTTTCACTTCCCCGCTTAGTTGCAAGCCGTAATAGGTTGGTAATAAATGGCGCAAAGCGGAGATAGAGGCTTGTTTCCGGTGGCAAACAGAAAAAGCTTCATTAACATAGATATCACCCAGAGCAGCTAATCTTTTAGCAAATTTAACATCATCACTATACTCTCCAGCGTTAAATCTTAAGTTTTCTAAAAAAACCACGCCGCCATCTTTTAAACTAGCGACGGCTTTATCTGCTCGATAACCGACCGTCTCGCCCACAAAATCAACCGGCCGCTTTAATAATTTTGATAAATGTTTAGCGACAGGTTTTAAGGATAACTCCGGCACAACTTTACCGGCCGGATCTTCTAGGTGGGCTAAAATAATAACTCGGGCGCCGCGATGCAATAAATACTCTAGAGTTGGTAAAGCGGCTTTAATCCGATAATCATCTTTAATCACTCCATCTTCAAGTGGGACATTAAAATCTACTCGCACCAAAACACGACGTCCTTTAAATTGTTTCAATCTAGTAATGGGAGTAAGTTTCATATAATTATAATTTTAATTCTCCTAAAGTGACTTCGGTTTCCATTAATACACCGCCCCGATCATAACCAAGAATTAAGCGGTCACCGGGGAGTTGCCCTAAAATTGCTGAGACCAAATTGAAATCTCGGCCCAGTTCTTGATTATTAACTTTAATAATAATATCACCATTCTTTAACCCAGCTTTAGCGGCCGCGCTATCAGGGGCCACCGCGAGCGCCCCGTTGGAATTATCCAACCAAGCCCCTCTCTCTAATTTGGTCGTTGGACTGATGACCTTAGTTAAATCTAAGTAATTAACGCCCAAGGAAGGCCATTTAACTTCACTATTACTTACCAAGGAGCGCCAAGCTGAACTTAAGAGATAGGCTGGATACAATTTGTGATCAGCCCCGAGCCAGCCTAAGAAATCCCCATTTAAAGTAAAAGCTAATGACTGTTTAAAAGATGAAGGTGGAGTTTGCGCTAAGTCTAAAGTGGTTTTTGGACGATCACTATTAATTAATCCCGAAGGACTATTTTTAGCAACCACTACATTGGGCAATAAATCTCCTTGAGGAGTCAGCAAGATAATGGAAGTGCCTGGTTTCACATCAGCCGCTGGTACCGTGGCGCGCACCGGCAGACCACTGGCGCCTTTTAATTTGATTAAAGTAACCGCACCTCCTCCCGGCAGCGTGGTCGGCAATACTTTTTCAATGGCATACATTTTGCGGCCGTCAGCTAAAACTTGGTACTGATTTAAATCTAAAGTCTTATCGTCCTCAGTGTCCCAACCATTAACCACCACCCAGCCATCATTGGAAATAATCATGCCGAAACCTTGCGCTTTGTCTAAAGAATAATAAGGCGCCTCCGCGTCTTTGGCTAAAATAATAACTAGTGATGATTTTAGAGTGGAAGCGGTTTCTTCCATTTTAACATCCTGGTTCACAACTACTTTTTTCGCATCGCGAATAATCAAGTTAGCGCGCTCATAAATAGAATCGGAAAGATTAACTTCCCGAGCCGGACTCACAATAGCGCGTAACTCTTCGTCTAGGTAGGTGCTAGCCACTACTGACATTAATCCGCCCGCTAAAGCACCAAAAGCTAAAGCTAAAAGAATGAAGGAAAAGAGATTGCTTGGTCGTTTCATATGATTAATTAAACCAGCGAGCGGTTAGGAGGGCAAGAATAATGCCGCCGTAACCGGCTAATAAATAATAACGGATTTTTTTACCAGTTAAAGCCTGACGGAAATATAACTTCGTCAGACTAATCAATAAATAATAAATAATCGCTAAACATAGAGCCGCCACATTATACTGTAATGGCAACATCAAAAAAACTAGGGCTTCTTCTGCCAGCAGAAAAACAGTAATTAAGGAAAACTGCCAGATAATTCGCCGCTCCGCCGGTTCATCTTCCAAATTGATGAAAGTTATCGCCAGAACAATCACAGCAAAGACTAAGAACATTGGCCAGGCAGTTAAATTAAGCAGGGCCTGTAAACCAAGTAAAGAAGCGCTCGAAAAGAAAATAGTCAGCAAGCCGCCAAAAGCTTTAACCAACTCAAATTCCTCAGCGGCATATAAATCGGGTCGACGGTACCGGTAGTAAAGATTTTTAAAATAAATAAATAAGAAGATAACAATGACCAAGAAAATAAGTTGCACGGCCAGTTTACTGATTTGTAAAGAAGCATAAACCGACCCCGCCCCCAAGAAGGCACTGGGCAGCAAAATTGCAAACCACCATGGCCAGGGGCTATCTTTCCGTTTTAGATAAAAAGACAAGGCGATAGTCAGAAGTAATGACGCCCCCAGTGAAATATAAAAACTTTTGGGCTGAAAGAAATAGACCTCCGAGAGGAGCCAGATGACTAAAGGATAAATTGTAACCGCAAAACGGGGAAAATATTGCATATCTTGAATATATAGCAAAATTACGGGACTAGCAAACGATGCTTAATAAATTTTTACTGGCGTGCCGACGCTGGTTCTCTGATATAAATAAGCGGCGGGAATAACGCCTAGGCGAATACAGCCATGAGATACCGGCCGACCTAAGTGATCAACTCCCTCACGGTAGCCGTTAGGCCAAATGGGGAGCTGGTGAATTCCGACTCCGCCCACTACCCCCATCCAATAAGGCATCCACAAACCATAATCCCGAGACCAAGCCTTAGGCACTTTGTTACGAATCTGAAAATCGCCTCGTGGGGTCGGCATACTCGCCTTACCTGTAGAAACTTTGAATTCGCGCCAGCGCACGCCGTTTACAAAAAAGAATAAACGCTGATTCTTTAAATCAATTTCAATGCGCCGTGGGAATTGCTCAGTACTCGTAGTTAGTGGGTCATAGGCGTTATCAATTTCTTCAAAGTCAGAGAATCCATCACCATCGGTGTCGGGATTATTTAAAGAAGTGCCAAAAATCCACTCAAACTCATCCGTTAGGCCGTCCTTATCGGTATCACGATAAGGGTCGGTGGCCGCTAAAATTTTAACTTGCTCCCAGCGCAGCTTCGCATTTAACTCGCGCTGTTGGGCAAGCTCGGTGTCGCTGGCCTCCGCGGCGACACAACTCTGAGACGCGCCAAAAATAAAAAAGATAGATATTAAGAGAATGAAAGAGAATTTTATTTTCATACTTGACGCTTACTTAGTTCACAACCGCAAAACTTCTGCCGATACATGCCTAATTCTTTAGCTAGTTGCTGTGACTGCGGATAAATATCTGACTGACTAAAATCTTGATCTAAAAACTTCACTCCGGCTTGCGCCGCTGCTTCTTTGCCTAAACGCATTAAAGCGGCACGATCTTTATAAGGAGAGACTAACAGGCTGGTAGAGAAATAATCAAAGTTTTTTTCTTTGGCTAGCTGCGCGGTTGCTACTAGTCGGGTTTGATAACAAACATGGCAGCGCTTCCCTCTTTCTGGTTCTGACTCTAACCCCACAATAGACGCCTGCCAAGTGCTGTGCTCATAAGGTTCAACAATCAAAGGGACTTGATAAACTTGGCTGATTTTCTGCACCTCAGCCAAACGCTTTTGATATTCTTCTTCTGTGTCTAAATTAGAATTATAGAAATAAATCGTAACGGCGTAGTGAGGCAAGAGTAGGTTTTTAATAATGTAAGCACTGCACGGCGCACAACAAACATGAAGGAGGAGTTTTGGTCGGCGCTTCACTAGGCGCGGTAAAAAGATTACTAAGAGGAAAACAATAACTACCAGCCAGATTAAAGCCCAGACCTTACCCTGACTTTGTAAGAACAAGCTCACCAAGCCAAAGCTGGCAGACAATATGTAAAAAACCATGACCGTCTGCTTCTGACTAAGACCGGCGGCCAGCAGGCGATGATGCAGATGCTTCTTGTCCGGCGTTTTAAAGGGATTATTCCCGGCCAGCAGGCGGCGCAGAATAGTCCACACAACATCTAAAATCGGCAGTCCCATGATTAAAAGCGCAATTGCAATTTTACTACCGGAAATAATAGAGAGCACCCCTAAAGCGTAGCCGAGAAATAGTGACCCTCCTTCTCCTAGAAAAATAGAAGCGGGATTAAAATTAAAAATCAAAAAACCAAAAGTAGCTGCCCCTAAAATTAAGGATGCTAGAGCGATGTCTGGTTGGTAGTACCGCGTCGTTAAAGTAAAGAGAAAAATAACGAGCGCACCAATCATGCCGACTCCACTAACCAAGCCGTCTACTCCATCTAACAACTTGGTTGTATACATCATGCCTAATAACCAAAAACTAATCAGAAGCGGCGACAGCCAAGGCCAGGCATTTAAATTTAAAATACCACCGCTTAAATCGGATAAGCGCACAATTTCAACCCCGCCTAACAGAACAGCGCCAATTGCTAACAGAGGAAAGATGATTTGCTGGCGCGGTTTTAAATTATATTTATCATCTAAAAAGCCGCCGATAATCAAAATGGCGCCGCCACTTAAAAAACCAATCCAGTGAGACCAATTTAAATCACCAACCAATAATTGTTTATGAAAAATCAAAAGCGTAGCGGCCAGAGATAAAAAAATAGCCGTCCCCCCTAACAACGGAATGGGCTTCTGATGAATTTTACGATTATTGTCCGGGCGATCTACTATTTGCCAAGCTAAAGCCAAGCGCCGAATTAACCAAGTCGCGCCTAAACTCAAAATAAAAGCTAAACTAGCCGCCCAAACATACATCATATTTATAATTCTGGAGCCGAGAGCACTCCTACTTTTCCTTTCTTATCAATATAAACGGTGTCCCGTCGTTTTAAGCGTCCGGCTAACAGTAAGTTAGCAATTTCATCCTCTACTCGCTCTTGCAACAGACGGCGCAAAGGACGCGCCCCGAAGCGAGCATCATACCCTGCTTTGGCTAAAACCACTACCCCCTCTTTATCCGCTTTAAAAGACAAGCCTTGAGCTGATAAACCTTTCTTAATCTTTTTCAGCATCAAGGTAGTAATTGATACAATCTCTTCTTGATTCAAAGGCGTAAAGACAATAATGCCGTCAAAACGATTAATCAATTCCGGACGCATATACTGATTTAATTGATTATCAATTAAATCCTGCTTAATGGTTAACATTGGAACTCCGTTAGTGATTCCCTGCTGAATCGCCAGAGACCCAATATTAGAAGTGGCAATAATGATTGATTGGGAAAAATTAATTGTTCGACCCAGACCGTCGGTTAAACGACCATCATCTAACATTTGTAAGAAGAGGTTCAAAATATCAGGATGCGCTTTTTCAATTTCATCCAACAAGATGAGTGTGAATGGTTTTTTGCGTACTGCTTCCGTGAGATAACCGAGCGCCCCATCCGCATCACCAATAATTTTATTAACGCTGTCCGCTTCTTGGTATTCGCTCATATCTAAGCGAACCATATAATCTTCATTGCCAAAATAAACTTCGGCCACTGTCTTTGCTAATTCGGTTTTACCAACACCCGTCGGACCTAAGAATAAGAAACTGGCAATAGGACGTTTAGAATCTTTGAGGTTAACTCGAGAACGCCGGAGCGCGGCCGCAACAGCTTTCACCGCTTCTACTTGTCCAACCATGCGCTCATGAATTGCGCTTTCTAAATTGAGCAGCTTCTGTCCCTCGTCTTCTGAGATTTTGTTAGCAGGAATACCAGTCAATTCTTCCACAGCTAAAGCAACTTCTTCGCCACCACAGATTAAACGGTCAGGATTTTGACTAGCAGCTTTACTGGTAATAATAACGGCCTTCTGCAACAAATTAATATCACGTAGCGGCGACGCGGTGCTGCGCAAAAACTTCTCACTTAACTCAACCGCTTTAGCGAGAGCACTATAGGTAAGAAAAACTCCGTAACGACTTTCTAAGGCGCTCGCCTTACTTTCTAAAATTTGAATCGCTTGATTAGTGGACGGCTCATCAATACCGACTGAAGTCATCGTTTCACCCAAAGAAGTTTTTTCCAGATACTTGGAATAGTTCTCTGTCGTAGCGGTGGCAATGCAATACAGAGCTCGGCGCCGTAAAGCTTCCACTAACACTTCAGAAACCTCAAAACTTTCCTCGCCACCAG
>CAYLPC010000019.1:10383-12818 GCA_964385475.1 uncultured Gammaproteobacteria bacterium
CAATATTAGAGATGTGCAGGATAATATTACCCGAACGATTAATTTCCCCTAAACAAGTTAACAAGCGTGATTGTGCCTCCGCCGGTGAAGCTCCAGAAATTAAAGCGGCTAAATCAAGCTCAACCAATCTTTTGTCTTGTAAAAATTCCGGCACGCTTTCCTCAACCATCATTTGCGCTAAGCCTTCCACCATCGTGCGCTTACCAACACCCGTCGGACCAATCAATAAAACCCCCACCTGGCCGCTTGCCCAGGCATCAAAGATGGCAGCGAACTCCTGATGTCTATTTAAACAGAGCTCCAGGCGCCCAGCTCTGGCATCAAGAGTTAAGTCGCGTGAAAAATGATCTAAGGTCGGAGTCGCAATCGCCGTATAAGATCGGTTCATGGCCGAAGTTGGTTTTAAATCCGCCGCTCGGTGGTATTTTTGATAATCAGCTGATAAGCGATCATTAACCTTGAACCATTCAATGCCGTTGTATAATTTATCTTCCTCTATTTCTAAATCGTAAAGAATTTCTGCTAGGACAGGGTCGCGCGCATAGCACGGAGCGACTAAGTCTAAAACTTCAATGGCAATTTGATCTCGTCTTAAAGCATCCAAGCCGGCTAAAATTATAATCTCTTGAATCGCTTCACTAATTACCAAAGTCTGTCCGCCGTCACCCAAAGCTAAACGACGATCTAGTAAACCAACCAAACGTTCGCTATCCACATTAAGACGAATAAACAAAGATTGGACCGTCTTATCCTTTAATAAGGTTCTAAATAACTGGAGTACTCCCAGTTCTGATTGTTTCAATTTTAAAGCCGCTAAATAAGCATCCTCTAACACCGCCCGTGCCGGATCACTCAGAGCGGTCACGACATCCCAAGACCCTTTTCGTTTGAAAGTGCCCGATGTTGAATCTAAGCGGAAGCGTCGATAATCAATTTTCAAACGGGCTGCTTGTCGCAAGCGCCAGCGATAATATAAAAATAAATCAAAAAATAAACTGAGATAAAAAATTAATAAGAGAGGATGCCTATCCGTCGCCAAGAGTAATGGGTTACCTGTTAAGCGCTCGGCATTCTCCCAAAAATAACGGAACAAGGCGATCCAGCCTAAAGCTGCTAAAAGAAAGGTTGCCAGATTAACCGTTTTTCTGACCCACTCTAAAGTACGATCTAAAAGAATAACTGACCGGCGCAACTTGAGACGGGCGTAAGCAAAAACTCCATTAAACCACAGACCGAGGCTCTGTAGTTTGGCATCATATTCAAATGAGGACGATAACTTCGCCATAGACTAAGACATTTGCTGATAAATAGCTAACCAAATCAAAACGGGCAAAACTAAATACAAAATCATCAGGATTAAACTAATAAGAATGATGATGAGTAAAGCGCTTCCCCGATAAATTACCTGCACTAAACGGATGACAAAAGAAATAACGCGGCCGGCAAAATCGGATTGGCCGTACATCGGCACAAAGATGTTTTTCAACCAGATCGAAAAAGCCAGGGACTCTTCTTGCTGCCTAACAAAGCGTCCAAGGCGCTTCACCAAATCAAAAAGGCCGGCGCTATACCACCAGATCGGAAAGTAGAGAAAATCCCAGGCAACCGACAAAATAACCTTGCCAAAATAAGTGAGGCTGTTATGTTCCATATCTTTTAACTTGCTTTAATTGTAGCATAAAAGAAAGGGGATAAGAAAGCTTAAAAACATAGTTGACAGCTCATTAGGGCTGTAGTATGCTGTTCTTAGCAGTCTTACACTAAGAGTGCTAAATATTTAAAGAAGATTAACCCTATGTTTAATAAATTTACAGATAAATCGCAGGAAGTTATTATCAATGCCCAGATTATTGCCGCCCAAAATGGTCAGGCAACAATCGCGCCACTGCACATCTTATTATCCTTATTGCAACAGAATGAAGGACTGATTAGACCGGTTTTAGAAAAGATTAAAGCGGACCCGGACATGATTGAAGATTATGTGGCTAAAGCCATCAACTCCCTGCCCAAAGAAAAAGTTCATTTTAATAATGGCCCGATTCAATCCGTGTCCGGTAACGAAGAAACGGCCACTGTTTTAGAACGAGCTCAGAAAGAAGCTGATGGCTTGGGAGATGAATTTATCTCCACTGAACATATTTTGTTAGCGCTTTCTGGTATCAGATCACGTGCCCAAGAAGCATTGGCGCGTTTCAACGTTAACTATGATGAAGTCAAACAAGTCTTAGCAGAATTGCGCGGTAATAAGCGGGTTACCGACCCCTACCCTGAGGCTAAGTTTAAAGTTTTAGAAAAATACACCACTAACTTAACGGAGTTAGCGCGCCAAGAAAAATTAGACCCGGTGGTCGGTCGTGATCAGGAGATTCGCCGCATCATGCAGATTTTATTGCGCCGAACTAAAAATAATCCTGTTTTAATTGGAGAACCAGGAA
>CAYLPC010000020.1:0-12707 GCA_964385475.1 uncultured Gammaproteobacteria bacterium
AAGTGAGTGTCGCCGGTAGTGGCCTTAACTTCAACTGTATCCGCGGAAATATCCAAAACTGACACATCAAAAGTACCGCCCCCTAAGTCATAAACCACGACTTGCTGGCCTTGCTTTTTATCAAAACCATAAGCTAAAGCAGCGGCCGTCGGTTCATTAATAATACGCTTCACTTCCAAACCAGCAATGGTGCCAGCATCTTTAGTTGCTTGACGCTGGGCATCATCAAAATAAGCAGGGACAGTAATAATCGCTTCGGTGATTTTTTCACCAGTCTTAGCTTCAGCATCCGCCTTCAATTTGCTCAGAATCATCGCCGAGATTTCTTGAGGTGTATAATCTTTATCTCCTAACTTAACTTTAAGACCAATGCCTGATTGGACAATCTTATAAGGCATGGTGGTTAAGTCGTGTTGCACTTCCGCATCGCCGAAGTTACGACCAATTAAACGCTTAGCGGCGTAGACCGTGTTTTCCGGATTAATAACCGCTTGTCGCTTAGCAGCGGCTCCGACTAAACGCTCGCCGCTTTTCGAAACCGCCACCACTGATGGGGTGGTGCGAGTCCCTTCAATATTTTCTAAGATTTTTGGGCTACCACCCTCCATGATAGCCATGGCGCTGTTAGTGGTGCCTAAATCAATTCCTAAAATTTTTCCCATATATTTCTTAATAAGTTTTCTGACTATTATTTTTTATTTTCAATTTTAATATTTTTTAATTTTCCTTGAGTAGCTTTCGGGATGGTAATTTTCAGTAATCCACCTTCCGTTACCGCTTTAGCAGCATCACTGTCTACTTTTGTCGGTAAAGAAATTGAGCGATAAAAAGAACCGCGACGAATTTCCTTACGATAATAATTCTTATCATCAACTTCACTCTTCTTTTCGCTTTGCCCTTTAATGCACAACGTATCATTCTCAATAGAAATACTGACTTCTTCCGGATCAATTCCGGCTAATTGGGTTTCGACCACGATGTTATCTTGATCTTCATACATATCAATTGCGGGTGTGAACCCGAATTGCTGGCCGCGAACAGCCGGCAAGAATTCATTAAAAGTTTTATCGAATTCATCAAAAGGATCAGCAAACATTGGCGTCCATTTTATAATTGAAGACATATATTTATTTGAGCTTCTGAGTGCCTGAGGGCCCTCAAACAGCTTCTTTAATTAATTATTAACTATTACTTTAGCCGCTTTAATGAGGCGGCCGTTCAGTTTATACCCGGGCATTATTTCTTTAATAACCTGATCACCTGAGCCTTCCATCGCTTCCATGGTATTAGGGTCAAAAGTTTGACCGACAGTTACCACTTCTTCGACGCCGCGGGAGTTTAATAAATCTTTAAACTGTTTTAAAACATGGCGGACGCCCGTCACCCAAGCGTTTTCTGCTTCTGATTCCGGGAGAGAAATGAGAGATAGTTTGAGGTGGTCATAGACCGGAATTAAATCCTCAACCAAGCTACCAACCGCATACTTCACAAATTCGGCCTTATCATTAGCTGTTTGTTTAAGCAGATTCTGAGCATCAGCTAGGGCCCTTTGGTATTTATCTTTATAACTACTTTGCTCTAAATATTGCGCCGCTAGTTCTAATGAGTCTTTGACAAAAGGACAAATATTTTTGACAGTGACTAAATCGTTAACGGTTAACCATTTAAACTCTTGATACTTTTTACTCTGGAGCTTAACTTCTCCTGAAAAATCTGTAATCAAAACTCTTAATAAATAAACGCCATCAATAAAATCTCCCGCCACCACCTGCCCCGAAGAAGCATCCAAAGACAGGTCTGTTTTTAATCTCTCAAATAAAACTGCCTCCGGCTCCTGACCTTCTTTCACTCCGAAGCTGGGAGCCCGCCACTGCTTGGTATTTTTATCTTGAACAATGAGTACTTGATGATTTTCATCAAAGATTAAGGCGCTAACGCCTAAATAAGAGGAAGGTAATGACATACTAATTTAACTTATCTTTTAGGTAACGAATCAAAGCAAGATTGTGACCATAATCCATACGTACTGGACCAATTAAGCCACAAACTCCGGAAACGCCTTGATTCTGATATTTAATGAGGGCGGTGCTCAAGAAAGCACCAAAAGGATTTTGAGAACCAATGAGAACATGTTCGCCGTAATCTAAACGTTCAAAAATACGAGCAATGATTTCTTCTAACTGATCAATAACAACGGAAATATCATAAACGGTTTCTAGTTGCTTAAATTCAGGATGCGAAAATAAGTTAGCTAAGCCGGTGTGGTATAAATCATTTTTACTGAAAGCCCAGAAAACCGCCCCATTAGACAAATCGGCCATCATTTTTGCCACCGCTTTATAAGCCGTTTCATTATGAGCGAATAAGCGATCAAGCTGATTGAGCTCTATTGGTTTTAATTTAGGATTACTTGCCTTCAAATCTGCCAACTCTAACTCATAAGCAGCTTCGGTTGGAATCCGTCCGGCTGATGTGTGCGGTTGCACAATAAAACCTTGTTCTTCCAGCTCCGCCATTTCATTGCGGACCGTCGCCGAGGATACCCCTAAACGCGACGTCTTCGCCAGCATACCAGAAGAAACTGGTTGAGCGGTTTTTAAATATTCTTTTACAAGAGCGCTGAGAATAGCGCGTTGTCTTTGACTGAGCATACAAATATCTTAGTAGCTACAGTTTATCCCTGATTAGCAGTCTTGTCAATAGAGTGCTAAGAAACCTGTTTGCCAATCCCTTTTTTGTTATTCTTTCAACAAAAAACAGCCTGGCTTTAGACTGTTTTAAGATATATTTTGAATTTAATCCAACCAAACTTCAGTTGAGGTGGCAACTTGAGGAATGTTTTGCTGGTTATTGCGTCCTCCAAAATACCAGGCCAAAATTTCTCTCGCCACAGCGGCTCCGACTGCACTGCCCTCGCGTCCCTCTTCCACCATCACCGTCAAAACAATTTGCGGATTATCATAAGGGGCGAAACTAGTAAACCAAGCATGAGGGTCCTTCTGTGAGGACCACTGCGCTGTCCCGGTTTTACCGGCAACAGGAACAGGAACAATTTGTAAGCTGCGGGCTGACCCAGATAAAACTGCTTGGCGCATTCCCTCTTGAACAATTTTAATATTGTCAGCACTAACAAAATTTTCCCGAATTACCTTGGGAGGAATTTCCTTGATTACTTGATTATTAGAATCTAATAAGGCTGTAACTAAATGCGGCTGTAAAAGGTGTCCACCGTTAGCAATCGCGACGGTATAATTAGCTACCTGTAAAGGCGTCACCATAATATCGCCCTGGCCAATAGAAACATGATAAGTGTCGCCGATATACCAACGCTCCTTTTTAGTTTTTAACTTCCAATCGGCTGTCGGGAAAAAGCCGGCCGCTTCGCCAGGTAAATCAATACCACTGACCTCGCCCAGGCCAAATAGTTTGGCGTAACGGGCCAGCCGGTCAATTCCTAAACCAACAAAATTATCATAACCGCCACCAATATAATAAAAGAAAGTGTTGACTGATTCCGCAATTGCCTTGCGAACATTGGTTGTTCCGTGCCCCCCAGGTCTCCAATCAGGAAAAGACCATTGGCCAATACGCAAACCACCGACTGACAGAAAACTGGTCCGCTCATCAATAATTTTTTCTTGGAGCGCGGCCGCAGCGACGACAATTTTAAAAGTTGACCCACTCGGAAAACCGCCACCAACCGCCCGATTAAACAAGGGTTGGTCGGGATCATTAAGATATTTTTGATAATCTTCAGTCTTAATCCCTTTAGCAAACAGACTGTTATCATATGCTGGCCAAGACACTAAAGCGAGGACTTCGCCGGTTCTCGGGTCCAGAGCCACCACTGACCCTCTTTTTAATTTTAATTGCTTCAGATGCTTTTCTAAAACCTGTTGGGCGTAACCTTGAAGTTCAACATCTAGAGATAGGCGCAAGCTGGTACCATCCTGAGCAGGAGTTTCGCTAACCACTTTTTTTTGGCGCCCCATTGCATCAACCTCAATGTGTTTGCGGCCTGACACTCCTTTTAATTCTTTCTCCCAAGATGATTCTAAACCGGATTTTCCAATGTAATCAATCAAAGAATATTCCTGACTATAACGTTCCAATTCTGCCCGGCTAATTTTGCCAGTGTAACCTAAGATGTGTGATAAACTTAAAGTTGGTTCAATACTATCAGCTGTCACTGTAGGAAAAATATATTCCCGTCTGATTTTGTTAGACAGGAAAACGCCAGGAACATCCTGGAGCTTTAAAGCTAATAACATCGCTCGGTCGTAGTCTAGATTATCTTTAATAAAGAGCGGTTGATATGACTCTAAAGACCCAATAGCAACCTGATCTAAAAGATTTTTAATTAAAAAATAAGATGGGGTATCTGTTACGATAGTCAGCCCCTGAAGATTGTCGCTGACAACATTCTCCTTACCCTGACTAAGCATATTTAAATCGCCATCCAACCAATAAGCTAAGCGGCGAATTAAAGCGTCTCGTTCCGCTTCGTCACGAGGCAGTTCTATGGGGTGAAGATATAAAACAAAGTTAGCCGTATTATTAACCAACTGCTTCATTGATCGGTCATAAATAATCCCGCGCCGAGCTTCTACCGTTTCAACACGCAAGCGATTCCCTTCAGCTAAGGAATAATAATAATCCCCTTTAATTACCTGAAGCCAAAAAGCACGCGCCGCTAAGATTAAGACAAACAAAAGGACGAGTCCGCCGATTAAAGGAAGTTTACTCGTATTAAAAGTACGACCCACAAATTCTTTTTCACCGCTATCAGCCAAAAAAGACCGCTCTGTCCAATCAGAGTAATAATATGAGTCCTGAAGTCCACCAAAAGCATGGCGACCCTCCTGAATGACAAAGGGGTCATTAACTTTTGATTCCTTATTTTTGCGGGTCTGAAGGTAATGGAAGAATCTCATAACTATTTAATAATACCTAGGTGGAGGCAAAAAAGCAATAAGATTAAGAAAATAAAAGTAGCTAATATTAAAAGAAAATACCCAGAAAAGAATCTTAAGATTTTTTTAATCTTAAGTATTCTATAATATAAACAGATGTTAAATTTATTTTTCCTATGCGCCTACTGTTGATTGAAGATGATGGCCTGATTGCTCGCCCACTTTTAAAATTTTTAAAAGACAGCGGCTACGCAGTTGATTGGGCTAGCAATGGACAAGATGGCCTACGATTAGCCGGCGATGAAGATTATGACTTAATCCTGACCGATTATTTGCTCCCTGATATTGACGGTCGTCTAATCATTGACCATTTACGAGCGCATCATTACGAAAACCCCATTTTAGCCATTTCAGTCTGCCACACAACAAAAGATAAAGTTACTTTATTAGACCAAGGAGCAGATGATTATTTAATCAAACCCTTTGATTTAAGAGAGCTGCGCGCTCGCATTGAAGCTTTGACTAGAAGACAAAGGCCAAGGGTATCGAATTGTTATATTTATAACGACTTACAGTTAAATTTAGAAACGCAAGAGCTTTTACAGGGCAATCATGCTATCCCCCTAACTAACAAAGAATTCTTATTGCTAAAATTACTTATAGAAAATCCTGGCAAATCTTTATCGCGCACGCAAATTCATGAATTAGCTTGGGGAGAAGAACCGAATCATCAATCTAATATTGTGGATGCTTATATTAGAAGGCTGCGGGAAAAAATAGATTCAAAAGAACCGTCTCTTATTGAGACGGTTCCGGAACAAGGTTATCGTTGGCGGTTGACTACTGACAGTTGAGGCCTAGACGTAAAGAATCCAGATTACTGTGCATAAGGCTTAAAAAATCTAACCCCAGACTAGTATCAAAACGACCGACATTATGCGCGGCATTAAGAGACATCAATCTCGCTCCTGATCCTTGGTGAATCAACTCCGCTAAATAAGGCATGATTAGTTCTTCAAAATAAACATAAGGCTGCTTTGACTCTTTAAGTTTTGCACTGAGTGTCATCACTCGTTCCAGGTCAACTGAATCGTCAGGAGTAACCCCTTGAACTGACTCATAATTTAAATGGTACCGCTTAGCCAAATAGGCAAAAGCGTGATGTCCTCCAGAAATAATCTCGCGCCACTGGCAATTAGCCAAGCCTTTGGAAAAATCTTGATCTAACTCGTCTAATTGCGCCTGGTAGCTAGCAGCTCGTGCCTGATAAAGCTCCGCGTGTTCAGGATCAACTGTTTGATAAGCTTGGCTGATATTTTCTACCATAATGCGAGCGAGGGTAAAATCTAACCAAACATGAGGATCATTACTTTCGTCAGCTAAACCATTAGCGGCAGCCGTCATTGTATACGGAGAAAAAACATTTTCTTTAACCCAAGGCTCTAATAAGTCTGAAGTATAAAAGAAAATGGTAGCGCTATTAATCTTTGCTGTTGCAGCTGAATCTGGTCGATAAGCATGAGATTCTACTCCCGGTGGCAGAATTAAAGATACTGATGCTTGGTCGCCACCGACTATGCGAGCAAAATCATAAACCGGAAAAGACGAAGCAACCACTATCAAACGATCCTGTTCATCCCGCTTAAGTATTTTCTCTTCATTAGGTGCTTTCGGAACGGGTCGCAAATACCAAACAGCAAAAGCAATGAGCAGTAAAAAAGGAATTAACAATAAATAGCGTTGCCATTTTTTAATCATATTTATTCTAAGTCAATCACAACAATTTCCGCTTGATTAAAAGGACGCAAAGGCGGCCCCCAAGTCCCAACACCAGAACTAGTATAAATATAAAAATTGTCCTCCTGGCGCAGGCCATAATTATACGGCCGAAACATAAAATTAGTTACCAAGCCGAGAGGAAACATTTGACCACGATGAGTATGACCTGATAGCTGTAAATCCGCCCCTAGACTTTTAGATCGTTCAATATCGGAAGGAATATGTTTTAACAAGACTCGCACTTGACCATCATCTGGCATTAAATTCTCAATCTCTGGGCGCAGATAACGACCATCGCTAGGGTGATAAGCTAAGCCAATAATCTCTAAGCCATCCAACATTACTGCCCGGTCATTTAAAACAACCACGTTCTCTTTTTTAATCAACTCTTCTAAAGTATCAGCTCCAGCATAGTGATCATGGTTGCCAGAGATATAAATTACACCGTCCTCTGTTTTCAGTTGTGATAATTGCCCAACCATTTGTCGTAAGTTTCTTTGGCCACCATCAAAAAGATCACCCGTGAAAAATACCAAATCTGGCTGTAAATTATTGACCCGCTGAATCAGGTTGCCGAGAAACTTCGGACCATAAGCTCCACCTAGATGAAGGTCAGAAAGTTGCACTAAGCGCTTACCCTGCCAATAGGGAGATAAGTTATCCAGTTTTAGGGTTAAGTGTGTTACCTTAGGAGAGAAAGCGTGAACAATGCCAATTAGGAATATGATTAAGGCTAGAAAAACACCAATACCAGACCACAAACGGTAATTTAATTTGAGACGCAGCCATTTCAGAATTTGTAAAATAAGGGCCGCCCAGAAAACATAAAACAACAAACCTGCCCAGAGCGAAAAAAAGATATACAACCATTGCACAAAGTGACTTTCATTGACACGAACCAAGGGGACAGAGATAAAAAAACCTAAGCCTAGAAAAACTAAACTAGCGCCCAAGATGATTTGTCCCTGGCGGTTAGCCTTTAGTAAGTCGGTTAGGAGGCGCAGAATTAGATAGGCAATAACCATTAAAATGGCTAAAGATAGCATTAAAAAAGGAATTAACATAAAAAGGAAATTAAATCTTGATTAGTTTATTATACCAAATATTTAAAAATAATGGCATGTTATGCAAATTAGCGTTTTAACAACCGACAATCAATTTTTAAAGGGCATAAATGATGATGATTTAGACTTTATTTTTATCAACCCGGATTTACTGCGCCCAGCTAAAAATAGCTCTGTTATTGTTATCTCTGCCGATGACCAAGCCCAAAAATTAGGGAAAATATGCCAGGGTTTAAGAGAACAAGAAATATCTCTACCGATATTGATTGTCGGTCAAAAGATAAGCTCTAATCAAAAAACTAAACTTCTGCGCTTAGGGGCAGATGACTGCTTGTCGGGTACCTGGGATTTTGAAGAACTAAAAGCACGTCTTAGAGCGCTCGCCCGTCGCCCCCAATTAATCATCAGTCCAAATCTTGCTATTGGTGATTTGGTTATTGATAGTTGGCAGCGACGAGCCAAAATTAGAAACAAAACTATTCTCCTGACCCCGAAAGAGTTTATGATTTTAGAATATTTAGTCCAACAGCAAAACCGTTTAGTATCAAAAGAAGAATTAATTTACAAGCTTTGGAATAATAATCTGGATCCGCTGTCTCAGGTTATCACTATTCATATTCATAATCTGCGCCGAAAGTTGAGCCGGCAGACAAAGAATATCCACCTCCTGACTATTTCTGGCCGCGGCTATTGTTTAAAAAATTAACATAAAAACTCTATGGACACACTTATTTATGAGCTGCTCACAAACGAGAAGCGGCGCGCCCCAGAAACTTTAGACGAAGAAATGCTGCAAATTATTAATGTCGGCCAGCCTTGGATCTAAACTATGATATATAACTTTCAGGCAGAAAAAGCGATTCCTAAAACTAAAAGAGAACGGCAAAAGTCTATCCTCATAATTATTCTTAACAGCACCTTAGTGTTGCTTGTTAGTGCTTGGCTAATTATGGCTTTAAACATAGTTTTAAAAGAACCACCCTATCAAGCCTCATTATCTTTAGCTGGGGCGGGGCTGCTCATTTTTTTAGTTATTTTTTGGCGCCTTTTAGCCCATTGGAATTATGCTCGCCTCGCTTCCTGGTTATTGATTTTCAGTTTAACTCTTTTTGCCGCCTACATGGGTTGGCGCTGGGGAGTTGATTTACCGGCGGCCATTCTGTTCTATGCCTTAATCGTGGTTATGTCCTCTATCCTATTAGGTAAACGCGCCACCACAGGGGTGACTGTCGCTATTATTATTTTAATTTCTACAACCGCCTGGGCTCACCTGCATGGTCTAAAAGCGGTGGACCACGCCTGGTCAAAAGAACTTTGGCAAGGTGGTGAAGTTGTCGCCGCGAGCCTTATCTTTATCATTATCTCTGTTATCACTTGGTTGTTTAACCGGGAGTTGGATGTCTCAGAAAAGGCCCTGCAGGATGAAAGAGATGACTTAGAGCGCCAAGTGGAAGAAAAAACAGCGGCCTTAAAGATTGCTAAGGCCAAAGAAATAGAGCATACCTACCACTTAGCCGAGTTAGGTCGCCTGTCCAGCGGAATTTTTCACGATTTAGCTAATCCTTTAACCGCTCTGATGTTCAATATTGATCAAGCCCACCAGAACAGTGAGAAAAAGATTGATTGGGAAGCGATTCAACAAGACATTAGCGAGGCACGCTCGTTCTGTCAGCGTATGCGCTGTTTATTAGAGGGGGCGCGTAGCCAGGCGAAATGTCAGAGTGATAAAAAAGATTTTTCTCTTAATCAAGAAATTATTAATGTTTTAAATCTACTAAACTATAGCGCTCGTTGTAATAATGTTGTTCTTAATTTTAAGGACAGCCCAGATATTATTCTACACAATGACGCTGTGAAATTCAGTCGGATTATTAGTAATTTAGTTAATAACGCTATTGAGGCGACCGATAAATTTAAAAAAGATCGTTGGGTTAGAATAGAGGCTAAAGAAATCAATCGCCATGCCTTAATAACGGTTACCGATAATGGTAAAGGCTTTGATAATTCTTTAAAAGAAAAAATTATGGAACCATTCTTTAGCACAAAAACAGGAGGAACTAGTCTGGGTTTAGGGCTGGCCATTGTCCAACGTTTGGTCAAAGAAGATTTCAATGGAACAATTCGCGCTTTAAGCAAGGAAGGCAAATACACAATCTTGACCCTAGACATTCCAATAAACAAATAATATGAATATTGACTCTCTAACGCTTTGGTTAAAGAATAATCCACCCTTTAATCTTAGCGGCGCACAATTAGCTCAATTAACTAGCCACTTAATAGCTAGAGAGCTGCGACCAGGCGGACCATACGCCACCAACGGCGCCTTAAATCCGACTCTAAATCAAAACATCGCTAAGTATTTAGCCGATCTTAATATCTATTTACCATCCTTAGACTCATTCTACCCGCCCAAAGTTAAACACCAAACCAAAAACAATAGAGACCTGAAGAATTACTCAAAAAAGTTAATTGCTCATTTGAAAAGTTTGCCAATGATTGAATCTTCTTTAAAAAATATTATTACCCAAGAAGTGCTGCGCTTATCCTCGCGTACTGGAGGATTGTTTATGACCTCTATTAATTACCATTTTGTTCTGGCGCTCGGCATAGATACAATCCCGAAAGAAAAAATCATTGCCCTAGATTTGGCTAACACCTTCTTCTGGGTGGCTTTCATCATATATGATGATTTTTGGGATCAAGATGAGGACGCTGACCCTAAAAAACTCCCCGCAGCCAACTTGATGGCTCGGTATTATCTTCAAACATATTGGGAATATAGTGAGCAAAAACCCGCTTTGAAAAAAATTCTCCAAGAACTAATGGTGCAAGCAGATAATGCTAACAGTTGGGAGCTAGCCCACTGCCGCTTGGAGATTAAAGATGGCCAATTAATTTTACCAACCGCCTGGCCCAGTTATGGAGATTACCAGCGTAAATTTTATCCTACCGCCGGACAACTATTCGGACCTTTAAGTATTCTTAGCTCTTTGGGATATGACTTAACAGATAAGACAGTTTCTCAACTCATTAATTATTTTCGCTACCACCTTATCGCTAAGCAGATTAATGATGATCTTCATGATTGGGAAGAAGATTTAAAAAGAGGCCACTTAAGTACCGTCACCCTACCGCTACTCAAAAAATTTCAAAGAAAGTTTGGCGTCAAAAAAATAAACCTGAAAACAGAAAAGAATCGCCTGGCGGAATTATATTGGCATGAGGTGCTAACAGCTTTGGCGCGCCAATCTTTAAAATACAGTTTACTAGCAGAAGTATCACTAAAAAGAGTTGATTTTATTAAAGCTCCAGATTACCTACTTCAGTTTAGTCAGCCCAGCCAAAGAGTGGCTCAAGAAGCGCTAAGCACTCATAAAACATACCAAGAGTTTAAAGAAGAGTATCAGGCCCTACAAAAAAATATCACTCCTGCAGAATGATATTTTAGCTTATTTTTTATTTCAATTATTGTAAGAACATTAAGGGGTCAAGCCAATTCTTTAAATCAGCTTCATTCTTAACATAACCCGCATAATTAATCGCCGTGCCTCGACTAATACCAAGATGGAGGTGTTTTCTTTCCCCGCTAGTTTCCACCCTATAGGCTTTGCCTAAAAACCCAATTTTATCACCAGTTACAATCATATCTTTGGAACTAACTTCAATGCTAGATAATTTTAAATGCCCGTAAATAACAGTAACGGGATTATCATCAAACTCACAACTTTGCACAGCCACACCGCCATACCCATTCACACTCCTTTTAACTAATAAGGGGCCGTCGCAAAGAGCAAACACTGGTATATCTAAGTCTTGCTCGTCAGCACTAACTTCAAAATCAACTCCGGTGTGATAGCCTTGAAATTTTTCGGGGCTAACAGGAGAATTTTGCGGCGTTACATACAAACCAAAGTGTTTTTTAGTTACTCGCTCTACAGCCCCATCCATTAACATTACAGGCTTTTTTTCTTCTTTAATATCAGCCCCGACAGGCGTGGTTGTGTTTGAGGAATCAAAATTGGTCGTACTCGTACTATCCTGATTCGGCTCTGGATTATTATTTTCTCGGGAGTTAAATATGAGCCAACCTGATGCTAAAATTAGAAGGGTGCTAATAATTAACAATTTAAATAATCTGCTAATACTCATATACCTCAGAATAGCATGGATAAAATCCTTATTCCAATAAAAAACCTCACTTTTTTAAGCGAGGTTTTGTTTTTTTGATTTGTTTGATTTAATTTACCATGTTCAGGGTAATGTGATCTTGAAAGAATTTGGTATACATTTGGTGTACGGCCAAAACTTTTCGGCTTCTCAAAATTTCTTTGTAAGCTTCATCACTTAAAATAAGGTTGCAAGAGGCATTTCCTTTGTGGTAGGCAATTACGATATAAACAACCAATAAATCACCTTGAGATTCCTCCTGGACTTGAAACAAGTTTTCCAGGTTTTTGTTAAGAAAGGCAAAATAGTCATCTTTCGCACCGGTAATCCATCTGGACTCATAAATCTTGTATGTGTTTTTGAGGTCAAACCCTTCGTCAACATACGCTTGTAAGCCCATATCAGGTTTTAACTGAAGCAGTCCGCTGGGGTTAGCAGCGATTAAATCTTTAATACTTTCCATGATTCTATGTTTTTTAATTGTTAATGTTCCAAAAACTATAGGTTTATTATATCATAAATATCAAAAAATGTCAAGCTTTGATGGGGTACATTTAAACTCGAAGTGCAACACCTGTCGTGGATTCGAACCAATATAGACCAATAAAATAAATGGTTTTCTAATAATTACCACTTAAAATCTAAAATATCCTAAAAATGCTCGAACCGCTTTAGAGCTTAAAACGTGTCTAATATTAAAAGAAAAACAGGCTTATAAAACCTGTTTTCGTGTTTTGCTCGGGGACAGGGATTCGAACCCCGATAGCCAGGACCAAAACCTGGA